>JAEEKA010000084.1 GCA_016282135.1 Oscillospiraceae bacterium | reverse complement strand
GGGCCCCTTTTGGCCGTTTGAATTAGGGGAGGGGCTCCGGGGAGGGGACAGAGCTGTCCAGTGGACAGCGAGATTTTATATCCTATTTGCCCGGCTATGCCGGGGAAATGGGGTACAAAAACACAGATTCGGAATCTTCCCCCTCCCCGGTCGTGTCTTTGCTTCCTTTCTGCACGAGCAGAAAGGAAGGATTTCGATCGGAGAACGGATCCTTCGACTCCGCTGACGCTCCGCTCAGGATGACAGACTTGTGCGCGGGTTCCGGGACGGGAAACCCGTCCCCTACGCGGGACGGGCGACAGGTTGCCGGGGCTGCACGATTTGCGGTCTGAAGGGGCGGCCGTCCCAGGGTTTTCAACGTTTTCAAATGGCAATTTGAAAACACCGCAACTATTCCCTCTTCCTTATTCCCTTCCCTATTCCCTCTTTCCTATTCTTTCTTCCCTCTTCCCTCCCCTGTTCCCTCGCCCCGATGAGCCTCCAGGCACAAATCACGAAAACGCAAAACTTTCTCTTGCCATTCGACGGATTTTTCGATATAATATGTTGAAAAAACTTGAAAATCGCTTCTGTTTTCACGACGCTCAATTCAAAATTCCCGGAGTGCTTCTATGTCTGATCAATTTACCTTTTCCGTCCCCTGTCTCTTCGGTCTGGAAGGGCTGGTGGGGGACGAGCTGCGGCGGCTTTCCCTGGAAAACGTCCGGGTGGAAAACGGGCGCGTCCTCTTCGACGGGGGCACAGAGGCCCTGGCCGCCGCCAATCTGCGGCTGCGGATGGGCGAACGGGTGCTGCTGCGGCTGTCCTCCTTCCCGGCCCGGAGCTTTGAGGAGCTCTTCCAGGGGGTGAAGGCCATTCCCCTGGAGGACTTTATCCCCAAGGACGGCAAGTTCCCCGTAAAGGGACACTGCCTGAACTCCCAGCTCCACTCCGTCCCCGACTGCCAGGCCATCATCAAAAAGGCCGCCGTGGAGCGGCTGGGGAAGCACTACGGTCTGGGCTGGCTGCCGGAGACCGGGGCACTCTATCAGCTCCAGTTCTCCATTATGAAGGACGTCTGCGAGGTCTTTTTGGACAGCACCGGGGCGGGCCTCCACAAGCGAGGCTACCGGGCCGTGGGCAACGACGCTCCCCTGCGGGAGACCCTGGCCGCCGCCATGGTAACGCTGGCCCGGTATCGGGGCAGGGACTTTTTCTGGGACCCCTTCTGCGGCAGCGGCACCATCGTCATTGAGGCGGCCCTGATTGCTCTGAACCGGGCCCCGGGGCTGAACCGGAGCTTTTCCGCCCAGAGCTGGGGCTTCGTCCCCGCCGCCGCCTGGGAGCAGGCCCGTCAGGAAGCCCAGGATCGGGAGTTCCGGGGCGAGTATCGCATCTTAGGCTCCGACAAGGACCCCGACAGCCTGAACATCGCCATCTCCAACGCCAAAAAGGCCGGGGTGGGCAGTCTGATCCGCTTCGAGGAGGCGGACGCCACCAAGCGGGACCTGCCCGCGGCCTCCGGCGTCATCGTCTGCAATCCGCCCTACGGAGAGCGGATGATGGAGCAGCGCAGCGCCCAGCGGCTCTACCAAGCCCTGGGAAAGCACCTGCGCTTTGCCGACGGCTGGCAGAAGTTCATTATCTCCTCCGAGCCGGAGTTTGAGCACTATTTCGGCAGACGCGCCGACAAAAAGCGGAAGCTCTATAACGGCATGATTCAGTGTAATCTGTTCCAGTATACAAATAGCAGGCAATAGACAACAGGAGACGGGGAGAATTGTCAATTGAGCATTGAGAAGTGAGAATAGACAATTTGCGGTGTTTTCAAATTGCCATTTGAAAACATGATAAAACCATGGGGTTACTGCTCCTGGAGGCTCTGAACCCGGAGGCAATAGGCAACAGGCAATGGGAGACGGGGGGTGCGGATTCTTCGCGCTTCTCAGAATGACGCTCTGAACCCGGAACTCTGAACTCTTAACCCTGAACCATAAGTTACGTCAGAATCGAGACCGAAACATGAAACACCTCTTCATCATCAACCCCGCTGCGGGGAAACACGACAACAGCGCGGCCCTCAGCGCCTCGATCCATGAATTCGGCAAAAAGCACGGGCTGGACTACGCCATCCGGGTCTCCCGGGCGGCGGGAGACTGCACCGCCATTACCCGGGAGGCCGCCGCCTCCGGGGAGGAGCAGCGGGTCTACGCCTGCGGCGGCGACGGCACGCTGAACGAGGTCGTCTGCGGCGCGGCAGGCGCCTCCAACCTGGCGGTGACCCACTTCCCCTGCGGCTCCGGCAACGACTTCGTGAAAAACTTCACCGATCCCAAGGCCTTTGGCGACCTGGAGCGGCTGCTGGACGCCCAGGAAATCCTCCTGGACCTAATCCAAATGGGAGAAAGCTACAGCCTCTCCATCTGTTCCATCGGCATCGACGCCCGGATCGGCACCTCCATCCAGCGCTACAAGCACCTGCCCCTCATCGGCGGCAAGGGGGCCTACAACCTCTCCACGGTGGTAAACCTGGTGAAAGGCATCCACCGGCACTACGTGGTGGAGGTGGCGGGCAAAACGGTGGACGACCGCTTCACCCTGATCTGCGTCTGCAACGGCCGCTTCTACGGCGGCGGTTACGAGCCCGTCCCCGCGGCCCGGCCCGACGACGGAAAGCTGGAGGTTCTGCTGGTGAAGAAGGTCTCCCGGCTCCAGGTGGCAAAGATCATCGGCAAGTACAAGGCTGGCCGCTTCGCCGAAATGCCTTCGATTTTCTCCCATTTCACCACCGACCGGGTGCGCATTCACTGCGACCGGGAGGAGGTCATCAATCTGGACGGCGAGGCCCGCTGGGGCAAGGACGTGGAGATCCGCCTGTCGGAGAAAAAACTGCGCTTCTTCTTCCCGAAGGGACTGCGGCTGGCAGCGACGTGACGCCAAGGCCGCCCCCACGGGCTCTGAACCCTGAACTCTGAACCCATTCTGATCCATATTCTCACATTCTGAGTCAAAAAGGAGGATCCTTCAAATGAGGACCATCGGAACCGTTGTTCGGGGCGTGCGCGCGCCCATCATCCGTCAGGGCGACGACATTGCCGCCATCACTGCCCAGGCCGTTCAGGAGGCCTGGCGAGAGGCCGGCATCACCCCCAGAGACCGGGACGTGGTAGCTGTCACCGAATCCGTGGTAGCCCGCTCCCAGGGCAACTACGCCAGCCTCCGGCAAATTGCCGCCGACGTCAAAGCCAAGACCGGCGGCGGCACCGTGGGCGTGGCCTTCCCCATTCTGAGCCGCAACCGTTTCTCTCTGCTGCTCAAGTCCATTGCCCTCGCCTGCAAAAAGGTCGTGGTCCTGCTCTCCTATCCCTCCGACGAGGTGGGCAACCATCTGGTAGACCTGGACCTGCTGGATGAGGCGGGGATCAATCCCTACTCCGACACCCTGAGCGTGGCCCAGTTCCGGGAGCACTTCGGACACATTCTCCATCCCTTCACCGGTGTGGACTACATCGACTTCTACACCGAGCTCATTGAAAGCTGCGGCGCCCAGGCGGAGATTCTGCTGGGCAACCGCATCCAGACTCTGGTTCCCCTCTGCGACGCCGTCATCACCGCCGACATCCACACCCGGGCCCGCTCCAAGCGGCTGCTGAAGGCCGCGGGCTGCAAGACCGTCCTGGGCCTGGACGAGCTGATGACCGCTCCCGTGGAGGGCAGCGGCTACAACGAGACCTACGGCCTGCTGGGCTCCAACAAGGCCACCGAAGACAGCGTCAAGCTCTTCCCCCGGGACTGCACCGCCGTGGCGGAGCGGATTTCCAGGCTCCTGTCCGAGGCCTCCGGCAAGCACATTGAGGCCATGGTCTACGGCGACGGCGCCTTCAAGGACCCGGTGGGCAAGATCTGGGAGCTGGCGGACCCGGTGGTCAGCCCCGGCTACACCCAGGGCCTGGGCGGCACCCCCAATGAGCTGAAGCTCAAGTACCTGGCGGACAACGACTTCGGCGATCTCTCCGGCGAGGAACTGCGGAAGGCCATCTCCGACCGTATCCGGGCCAAGACCGGCGAAAGCCTGGTGGGCAGCATGGCCGCCCAGGGCACCACGCCCCGACAGCTTACGGACCTGATCGGTTCCCTCTGTGACCTGACCTCCGGCTCCGGCGACAAGGGCACCCCCATCGTCTATATCCAGGGCTACTTCGACAACTACACCAACGAATAATACACCGTCGCGCCGCGCGGAGAATAGGAAGGAACTGCCATGCTGATTCGAAACGACAAGGAAGACATCAAATACGTCATGTACACCCGGGAGCAGATTGCCCAGCGGTGTCGGGAGATGGGCAGAGAGCTCACGGAGAAATTCCGGGGGGAAACGCCCCTGATGATCTGCGTGCTGCGAGGCGCCGCCTTCTTCTTCACGGACCTGTGCCGGGAGATGGACTGCCTGATGGATATGGACTTCATCGCCGCCTCCTCCTACTTCAAGGGCACCAAGTCCACCGGCACCGTCCGCCTGGTGAAGGACTCCAACATCGACATGGAGGGCCGTCACGTCATCATTGTGGAGGACATCATCGACTCCGGCCTGACCCTGGAGTACCTGGTGAAGCTCTTCAACACCCGCAACCCCAAGTCCATCACCACCGTGACCCTGCTGGACAAGGACGTGGACAAGCCCGACCGCTTCCACGTGGACTACTACGGCTTCAAGATCCCCGACGAGTTTGTGGTGGGCTACGGCCTGGACTACGCCGACTACTACCGCAACCTCCCCTACATCGGCGTGCTGAAGGAAGAGTGCTATCAGTAGGCATCAGGCAATCGGAGACGGGGGACGCGGATGCTTCGCGTTGCTCAGAATGACACTCTGAACCCTGAATCCTGAATGACACTCTGAACCCTGAATCCTGAACTCTGAACCAAAAGGAGACCATCATGGACAAACTGAAGCAGCGCATTATCTCCGAGGGCCAAATCCTCCCCGGAGGCATTGTCAAAATCGACGGCTTTTTGAATCACCGGGTAGACTGCGCCTTTCTGGGCGAGCTGGCGGACGAATTTGCCCGGATCTTTGACCTGTCCCAGGTGGACGTGATCCTCACCGCCGAGGCCAGCGGCATCGCCCTGGCTGCCATCTGCGCCTACCGCTGGGGCAAGCCCATGATCTTCGCCAAGAAGGCCAAGTCCGACAACATCGAGGGCGGCCTCTACAAGAGCGAGATCATGTCCTACACCTACAAGAAGAAGGTCACCCTGATCGTCTCCAAGCAGTGGCTGACCCCCGGCGCCCGGGTTTTGATCATCGACGACTTCATGGCCCGGGGCGAGGCCGCCCGGGGCCTGTGCGAGCTGGTGACGGAGGCCGGCGCGGAGCTGGTGGGCGTGGGCATCGCCGTGGAGAAGGGCTTCCAGGGCGGCGGCGACCGGCTCCGGGAAATGGGCGTTAACTATCACGCCCTGGCCGTCATTGAAGAAGCCGAACCGGGCCATATCGTGTTCCGGGATTGAAGGCGAAAACCCGGACTGTCCGAATTGGGGAGTGGTCCTTGTCTTGCCAATGCAAGACAAGGACCACTCCCCTGTCTGTCTCAAATTGTTTCAGTCCCAGAGCGGCGAAAAATGCCGCTCCAAAAAATCTCGGTATGCCGCGCACTCCGGGTCGTCCAAATGATCCCGGATATAGTTGGCGTGCAGCTTTTGCTCCGCCGGATCGATCTCGGCGTACCGGTGAATAACCACATTCCCGGCGTTCTCTTCCCGCAGAATCTCCGCATAAACGTCCGGGATGTACTCCCGCAGCAAAACAGGCACATCGGCGGATCTTTCCCAGCTGTGACCCTTGGTATTTTTCAAATCCTGCGCTGCGGCGGGCTGGTAGAGAAAGCCCTCTTTTCCCTGATACAAGCATTTTAACTGATCCGGAAATCGCTCAAAATAGTGCTGTTTTCCCGCTCTCAGGCCCATGGTAACAAAATTTTCCGATCTGCTTCTGCAGCACACCAGCGCGTATACCCGGTCCGTAGTGAAATAGGCTGCTTTCGTCCCGTCAACATGAGACTTCGCGTTGGCCAGAATCGTGTCCAGGCCCCCTACGACGCTGCCGTGGTATAATGTGTCCGGTTTCAATGCAGGCCCCCCAGTCTGAATTATTTTTCTTTGGATTTCGTCTCCGCGTAATCCACCACCATTTTCTTGCAGGTCCTGCAAACGAAGGCGTCCACCGCCAGGCCGGAAAAGGTGCTGCCGGGCAGGTTGATGGAGCCCTCCTGGGGGAACAGGCTGATCACCCGTTTTTGCTTCACCCACGTCAGGCCGCAGGAGGTCTGCACATATCCTTTTTCCATTTCTTTCCCGCATACAGGACAATTCATGCCTTTCACCTGATTCCTTTCCGGTTTGGGCCCACAGTTCCCGCACAAGCACGGCGCAGGCAGTCAGCAGCCGGCGCTCTGACCGTCGCCTTCCAAGCCCCCGCCTTCGCTTCCCGATTGCTTAATGAGTCAATTATGCCATTATTTTCCCGCTTTGTCAATCCGTGATTTGCTTCCCAACCCTCATTCATAGGGATAACAGTGCTCGGCCTTGGACTGAAACTCACAAAGCCTTCTGATTTTTCCGGAAGCGTCAAAATCCGCGATGGTCACGTCGTCAAATCCGTCCTCCACCCCATCATAGACACATTTGAAGCACCATTCCACCACCGCCGTGTTGCCCGCCTCCAGACAGCGCTTGATGTCCCAGCTCAGAACTCTGCCCCGGGCATTCCAGTCGCGGAACCATTGCAGGAGCTGGGACAGGCCGTGATACTCCGGCCCGTAGCACTCGCTGTAGACCGCGTCCTCGGAGAAGGTCCTCCGGAATTGCTCCGCGTCCCGCTGGATCCAGGACTGAAAATAGGCTCTGATTGTGTTTTCCATACGGTTCTTTCCTCCCGAAGTTGATTTGGGTGCAGCGCTTACAGGGCTGTCTCAGGACGGCTTTCCCGTCAATTGTGTTTCCCCCTTGCGAAACCCGTCTCCCTCGCGTATAATGGGTGCGGGATTGTCCACGCTTTCGGAAAAGGAGGAACCCTGACAATGGACGAAATCACGATAGCCGCGTTTACGAGGGACGAGATCGACCGGGTAATCGAGTTTGAAAAGCGGCTGCGGGCCGAGGAGCCCGACACTTATTTCTGGGAGCCCGACGAGGCCTATCGACGCGCTCTGGAAGCGTCCTTCTCGGATGATCGGTTTCAGAACGCCCTGTCGTTTTTGGCCCGCAGGGGGGACCGGGTCATCGGGCGGATTGACGCCTCTCTGATTGCCAGCCGGATGGACGCGGCCTGCTGCGCCGCCTACCTGGACTGGATCTGTGTGCTGAAAAGCGAGCGCCATTCCAGAACCGCCCAAAGACTCCTGGAGGCGCTGCGCAAGGAGCTGAAGGCCAGAAAGGTCTCCATACTCATTGCGCTGATGGCTCGGAACGAGGAGGCCCAACGGTTTTATCGGTCGGTGGAGAACGCGGAGATCCACGACGAAGGAATCTGGATCAACATTTGACGCCCGGCTTCCGGCCACACCGGAAGCCGCCGCAAAAAGGGAGAAAGCCAATGAATGACGCGGCAAAATACTATACCGCCTATGACGAGCGGTACAAAACAGCCCATAAACAGGGCGTCAGCTGGGCCGGCGACGTGCCCACGCCCATTGTCTCAGACGTGCTTCACCGGTACGGGATTGGGCCGGACCGGGCTCTGCTGGAGATCGGCTGCGGCGAGGGTCGGGACGCGGCCCCGATCCTGGCCCGGGGCTATGATCTGCTGGCCACCGACGTGTCCGGGGAGGCCATCGCCTACTGCCGGAAGCGTCTGCCGGCACATGAAGCGCGCTTTCAGGTGCTGGACTGCCTGTCCGGCCGCTTGGACCGGCGCTTTGATTTCATCTACGCCGTGGCGGTGATCCACATGCTGGTCCCCGACGGGGATCGGGCCGGATTTTACCGTTTTGTCCGCAGCCACCTGACGCCCCGGGGGCTGGCTCTGATCTGCTCCATGGGAGACGGCGAAGCCGAGACGCAGAGCGACGTCAGCCAGGCCTTTGAGCTCCGGGAGCGGGACCACGAGACCGGCAAAATGCTGGTGGCCGCCACCTCCTGCCGGATGGTGTCCATGGGAAGCTTTGAACGGGAATTGACGGAAAACGGCCTGAAAATTTTGGAGAAGGGCCTCACCGCGTCCCCTCCGGAGTTCAACAGCCTGCTCTACGCGGTGGTCAGCTTGTAGGAACGCGTCGTGCGTCCCGATGAATTGCGCCTTTTGTCGCGTGAATTGCCCTGCGGGCACGAATTGTCTCGCGGACCTGATTTTCCCTGCAGAGCACAAGGGGCGCAATTCAAGTCATGGAGCGCGGCGGGAAATCACGGCGCGGCGCTTCCCTCCGTGAAACCCAATCCTGCTTGCTCCAGGCGAAAATAACAAAAAAGCGCTCTTGTCTATCGACGAAAGCGCTTTTTTGTTGGCACGCCGGAAGGGACTCGAACCCCCAACCCTCAGAACCGGAATCTGATGCTCTATCCATTGAGCCACCGGCGCGTTTGCCTATGTATTATAGCAAAGTCATACGCAAAAGTAAAGTCTTATTTTCCCTTTCAGCGAAATTATTTTCTCTTTCAGCCCGGATTGCATGCCGCTTCCCATTCGCCGGTCGCCCTTGGGCGTCAGGCGGTAGCGGCGGCGGGTGCGGCCTGCGGCGGCTTGACCCAGGCAGGAGCGGACCAGGCCCTTCTGTTCCAGCCGGTGGAGTGTGGGATAGATAGCCGCCTCCCGCATGCGGAAGGTTTCGTTCCCCGCCTCCTCCAGCAGGGCAATCATTTCGGAACCGCATTTTTCTCCGGTCTTCAGCAGGCGCAGCAGCAGCATCCCCGTGGAGCCGGAAAGCAAGCTTTTGTCCATTTTCACGGTATCATTCTCCTTTCCGCGTCACGGCAGCTTCCAGGTGACCTCCTGCAGAACGGTTCCCTCTGCGTCCATGGTGGTCAACTCCAGGTAGGCATCCGTGGAACGTAGTTCCATGAATCGGTAATTGTTTAGCCAATGGAGCAACTGAGAATAACCCTCATCGTCAAGCTTGAAGGTTGGGTAAACATGAACGCCGGGTATACTTTCGCCTTCCTCCCTGTGTCCGTGGCTTACGATATCCAGATAGTCCCAGCGGAAGATGAACCAGCCCTCCTTCGTTTCCTGCAGCAGCAGCGGAAATCTGCCCACCTGTCTGGCAGGTTCGGAACCCAAATGCTCCTCCAGAATCAGGGTCAAAAACGCATTCGCACCGGAGGCCTTCACCGCAAAGGCGGGAATCCGCCTGTCGTGGGGTTCTTTTTCTCCGTGGAGTCCCATCCCACGAAATATTTCCAATTCATCACCCCACCGTCCAGTCCAGCAGCCGTCCAGGGGCGTGTAGTACACCCCTTCCGCGGCAGGCCACGAGTCGAGGCGTGAGGAATTCCAGCCCAGTTTTTCTTCGTAAAGCCGGGTCACCAGAACGTGGTCTCCCTCCGTCACAAGGCCCAAGGTGCAGTCTTTGGTGGTAATATCATCGTTATCAGAGCTAATGCCGCCGTCAACCTTCAGGTCCAAAACCAGCTCCGGGTCCCGGGCGGGATATCCGGCCCCCGACACGGCCCGGCGAAATGCCATATTCGCGGTGGGCAGGGCGAAATCCAACCAGGCGGCCCACAGAATAAACAGCAGAATCAGCACCAGGACGGAATCCACCAAGAGTTTCCATTTTCTGGGTACTTGTTTCCATCGCTTCCTCATTGTTTTCTCTCCTTCTCCACTTCCATAGTTCCGGCCGATCCTTCCTGGGTTGGCCGGTATTGCAGTTCCTATTTCTTTGCCCCCGGGACCGAATCCCGGCAGATACCCCAACAAGTGGACGTCACGGCAGCTTCCAGGTGACCTCTTTCAGAATGGTTCCATCTGCGTCCATGGTGGTCAGCTCCAGGTAGGCATCTATGTGATAGCGATATATTTTCATGAAATCCATAACTGGGTAACCGATTATCCAACGATACAACAGAGAATAACCCTCATCGTCAAGCTTGAAGTGCGTCGAAGGATTCATTTCCTCCATGTGCCCGTGGCTTACGATATCCAGATAGTCCCAGCGGAAGATGAACCAGCCCTCCTTCGTTTCCTGCAGCAGCAGCGGAAATCTGCCCACCTGTCCGGCAGGGTCGGAATCCCCATGTTTCTCCAGAATCAGGGTTAGAGACGCATTCGCACCGGTGGCCTTCACCGCAAAGGCGGGAATCCGCCTGTCGTGGGGCTCTTTATCCCCGTGGAGTCCCATCCCACGAAATATATCCAATCTACCACCCCACCGTCCATCCCAGCAGTCTTGCAGGGGCGTGTAGTACACCCCTTCCGCGGCAGGCCACGAATCGAGGCGTGATGCGCTCCAGCCCAGCTTTTCTTTGTAAAGCCTGGTCACCAGAACGTGGTCTCCCTCCGTCGCAAGGCCCAAGGTGCAGTCTTTGGTGGTAATATCATCGTTCTTATAGCTAATGCCGCCGTCAACCTTCAGGTCCAAAACCAGCTCCGGGTCCCGGGCGGGAAATCCCGCCTCCGACACAGCCCGGCGAAATGCCATGTTCGCGGTAGGCTGGGCGAAATCCAATTTCAGGCGCAGCGTTCCGGCCGCTCCTTCCTGAGTCGGCCAATATTGCAGCTCATATTCCTTCGTCCCCGGGACCGTATCCCAGCAAACTTCCCAGAAGCTTACGTTCCGGCAGATTTCTTTTTTGATTATCGAGCAGTGGATCGCCGGGGCGTCCGGTCCCTGGGCAGGATCCACGATCCGCAGCCGCTGCTCCAGAACGTCGGCGGCGAAGGGCTGCAGGGCCATATCCCCCCGAACCGCAAGGATGCATTCCACCGTTCCGCAGTCCGGCGTCTGGAAATCGCCCTCCTCAGCTTCCGTGGGCTCCTGATCCATCTCCGCATTGGGAAGCAGAACTGCCCGAAGGATGGAAAGCTCCATCGCGTCCTTCCGCTCCGCCGCCGGGGCTGCGGCGCCCAGCTCCTTCCATTCCGTGCATTGATCCGTCAGTCTTTCTACCATTGAGGCTGTGTTGATCTCTTCCTCCCCAGGAAGGGCCTCCACGTCCCGGAGTTCCCAATCCCCCAGCCAGACGCTGAGCTTTTGCGCCGATTCCCCCTGCCCCAGGAGGATGTCCAGCCGATTCACAGTTTTCTCCCCCCAAAAGTTACGGTTGACGTCAACCACGTAGGCCCAGGGCAGCACCCGTTGTTTCCATACGCTGACATACTCAGAAGTGCCAAAAACTGCGCCACCCGTGTAGAAATTCCCATTGCTGTCCACAACGGAAACGTCCTCACTTAACTTCTCCCAAGGCGCACCGGTAAAGCGTAGCAGTACGTGAACCTCCTGCCTGTATTCGGGTTCCCGCTCGTCATCGTATTCGGAGAGCCACTCCTCTCGTTGATACCGGTAGATCACGTCCTCACAGCTCACCGTGAAGGGGCCAAACTCGATATCCTCTCCGGCAGTCCAGGTTCGCTCCGCGATGGTGGTAATTTGGTGCTTTGTGCCGTTCTCATACGTTCTGTCAGCCAGGTTGAACTTCTGAAGCACCCGGTGCTTTGTCCAAAAGCGCAGGTTGCCACTCTCGCTGATTGGCTCCACCAACGCAACGATCAGCAGCGCCGCCACCACAAGCCGGAGCAGCCACAGGACCCAGCCCAGCCATGGCTTATGGACCCGGCGCAGAAGCGCCCCGGTTTCCTCCGGGCTGCCCAGCAGTTCCACAGCCTTTTCCCGGGCGTCGTCCAGGGACATGCCGTTTTCCGTCAGCGACTCCACGCGCTCCTCATAGTGCTCCGCGAGTTCCTGCTTGACCCGTTTGCGGTCCGCCGGGAAGAGCAGGGGTTTCGTGGCCGTCTTTATCCAGGCTTGAAACTGCTTAAAACCTTCATTGGCGCTCAAAGGGTCGTCCAGATCGTTCTGCACCGCCTTCTGGTTGGTGGTCTGAACGGTGGAGTAATTGTGCTTGTACCATTCCTCCGGGGACAATTGTTCCCTGCACATGGAGTTCAGCCAAGCCCGGCCCATGGGGTTCAGCCAAGCCCCGCCCTTAGGGTCCAGCCGGGTTTGGGCCGCGGTGATTTTCTCCACCGCGTCATTCCATTCCGACGCGGGGAGCCATTCTCTCTTCTCTTCTGCCATGCTTTTTCCATCCTTCATTTCAATCAATCCCGGGCTGCCAGGGGCAGACGCGGCGCACCAGGTTGGTTCGCCCTGCCGGGCGAATATTTGCCGCCAGAAAGCAGACAACACCCCTCCACCGGCTTCGCCGGTTCCCCTCCCCTTGGCAGGGGAGGTTTTGCCGTCCCTGCGGACCGCAAATCCCGTAGCGCCGGCAATCAGCCGGCCCGCACCACCTGCGGTGCGATTTGCCGTCAGGCAAATCCGTTTCCGTTTTGCAGATTGCCATCCGCAAAACACCGACAATTCTCAATTCTCAACTGTCAATTCTCAATTCCAAGAAGACCCGTCCCCTACGAGCTCTGAACCTTGAACCGGCGGGCGGATGTGGGCATCCGCCCCTACGGGGAACGCGGGCGGCCGGTGACCGCCCCTACGGGGGACGCAGGCCCTGCATTCAGGGCAGCTCCCAGGTCACCTGATTCAACACTTTCCCTGCCTCGTCCCGGGTAGTCAGTTCCAGTTTGGCGTTGACATAGGCGTTGACATCGTGGTATTCGTCCTCCATATCGTAGTATGTCATCCATAGATTCAGGACCCAATAACAATCCTCAGTGAATTCGTCCATGTCTTCGCTCAGGTGGTTGATAATATCCAGGCTGTCCCAGCGAAAAATGAACCAGCCCTTTTCCTGCTCCTGGAGCAACAGGGGAAAACGTGCCTCCGACCAGTCAGTGCTATCATACTCCTCCTTGTAATACAGGATCAGCGTCAGGGCGGCGTCCGCGCCGGGGGCCTTCACCGCAAAGGCGGGGATGCGCAGTTCGCAGGGACCTTCTTCTCCGTAGATTCCCTTCGCGGCATCGAAGAATTTCTTTCTGTTGTAATCCGTGGTGACGCTGTAACGGTCTCCCCAGCCGGGCAGAGGCGTGTAGTACACTCCCTCCGCGGCGGGCACCCACAGGGGATCCCAGCCATGCCAGCCCGGCTTCTTCGAAAGGCTGACCAGCAGAACGTGGTCTCCCTCTGCCAACAGGCCCAGGGTCCTACCCGTAGTTTCCAGCCGACCATACTCCACCTCGTCATACGGCAGCTCCAAAATCAGCTCCGGGTTCCGGGCGGGAAAGCCCGCTCCCGACACGGCCCGGCGAAAGGCCATGTTCGCGGTGGGCATGGGGTAGTCCAGCACAGCCCAGAGGATTGCCAGCAGAATCAGCACAGCAGCGCAGTCCAGGACGATTTTCCATCCTCTTGGAATTCGTTTCCAAAGCTTGATCACGGTTCTCTCTCCTCTTTCAGTTCCACAGTCAGGGTCCCGGCAGGGCCTTCCTGGGTCGGCCAGTATTGCAGCTCACAGGCTTCCGCGTCCGGCGACAGCTGCCAGCAAACCCGCCAAACAGTGACGTTCCGGCACGTTTCAATATGAGATATCGCGTAGGGGATCACCGGGGCGTCGGCTCCCTGGGCGGGGTCCACGATCCGCAGCCGTTCCTTCATCCCGGCAACAGAGAAGGGTTGAAGAGACATATCCCCCCGAACCACAAGGACGCAATCCGCAATCTCCCCGTGGAAGATTGTCCAAGGTTTATCCCCGTCCGGTTCCTCCGGTTCCGCCCCCTTTTCCTCGCAGACGTCCAACGCCGCCAGCGGGATGGAAAGCTCCACTCCGTTCTTCTGCTCCGCAGTCGGGGCAAAGGAACCCAGCTTCTCCTGTTTTACGTAGGCGGCATACCAAGCGTTGTCCAGACTCTTTTCCCACTGCGCTGCGTTCGTCTCGTCCTCCACAGGGAGGGCGTCCGCGTCGCAAATCTGCCAGTCCTCCAGCCAGACGCTCATTTTCTGTGCCGTTTCTCCCCTTCCCAGGAAGACGTCCAGCCGTTTGGCATCCTCCGGCCAATCGCCGTGTTCAAAGGAGATGCAGACCACGTAGGCCCAAGGCAGGGCGCGGCGGTCGGTAACTCTGATGGACCTGGCCGAATCATCGTAAAACAGGGTATTGTACTCTGTCCCGTTGTCGTCCACGATTCGGACGTACTGGCTGAAATCCTGGGGCAGCTTGTCCCAGGGCGCGCCGGTAAAGCGCAGCAGCACATCGGCGCTCAGGTCGCAGGCGGTCATGTTTTTGCCGTCTTCCGTAATCCAGTCACTCCGGTAATACCGGTAGATCACGTCCTCGAAGCGTACCGTAAATGCGCCGAATTCCACTTCGTCGCTGCCGGTCCAGGGACGCGCCGCAACGGTGGTGCACACTTCTTTTTCTCCCCTGTAGGTATAGGTTCCGTCTGCCACATGGAACTCCTGAAGCACCTGATTCTTGGTCAGAAAGCACAGGGTGTCTGTCCCGTCGATCAGCTTCACCGCGACAGCAATCACCAGCGCGATCAGGGCCAGACGGACAAGCCGCAGAACCCAACCCAGCCAGGGCTTGTGAACCTGCCGCAGCAGCTCTCCGGTCTCCTCCGGGCTGCCCAGCATCTCCACGGCCTTTTTCCGGGCCGCGCCCAGAGACATGCCCCGCTCTTTCAGGCCCTCCACCCGCTCTTCAAAGTGCTCGGTGAATTCCTGCTTGACCCGTCTGCGGTCCGGGGGAAAGCGCAGGGGCTTCGTGGCCCGCTCCAGCCAGGACTGAAACCGGTCAAGGCCGTCGTTGGCCTCAATGGACTCCACCAATTCTTTGGGATAGCTGCTCAGATCGTCCGGGTCGATGGGCTCGCCCCGTTCCTCTGGGGGGCGAGGATCGCGGCCATTGGGATCCAGCCGGGCTTGGGCCGCGGTAATCTTCTCCACCGCGTCATTCCACTCCGACGCGGGGAGCCATTCTCTCTTCTCTTCTGTCATGCGTTTTTACCCCAATGCTCCGCAGTGCAGCACAGTGTTCACCGCGCCGGAAAAGACCTCCCACTGGTCCTTCTGCTCCGCCAGCTGCAAAGCGCCCTTATCGGTCAGGTGGTAGTAGCGCCGGACCCGGCCCTTGTCGTTCTCCTGATTGTAGGCCTTCACGTAGCCCTGCTTTTCCAGGTTGTGGAGCACCGGGTACAGGGTGCCCTCCTTCATCTGGAAGACCTCGTTGGAAATGGCTTCCAGCAGAGTGATCATTTCGTAGCCGTACTTGTCCCCGCTCTTCAGCAGGCTCAGCAGCAGCATCCCCGTGGAACCGGACAGCAGGCTTTTGTCGATTTTTGCCATAGTAATAATCTCCTTTCGTCGACGCAAAATATACCTTGATGTTCTAAGTACCTCTGGCATCAATATACCACGAACATCGATGTTTGTCAAGAGTTAGTTTAAATATTTTAAAAACAGACTGGCAGCCCACAAGATTGCAACGGTAGCGCCCGCCTACACCCGCCTGCAGCGCAGGCAATCTGCCGGACGAACCGCCTGGGAAATTGACAATTGAGAATTGAGAGTTGAGAATTTGTGGTGTTTTCAAATTGCCATTTGAAAACATTGGAAAACCGTCCGTTTCCCCCGTTCGCTCCCGCCTGCAGCGCCGGCAATCTGCCGACTTGCACCGTAGGGGACGCTCTTCCCCCGCGGGGGGAGCGTCCCGGCGTTCGGCATGAAGGCGATTTACCGTCAGGCAAATCCAAGCCTTCCCCTTGAGGGGAAGGTGGCCCGAAGGGCCGGATGAGGTGGTACCCCGATTGTCACAACCGGCCCTGAACGATGCACCCAGTTATATACCGGCACTTCGCCGGATCGCCCTGTCGGGCGATTGTTCCCTGCGGGAGGCGGGCGGCACCCCTCCACCGGCCTCAAGGCCGGTCCCCCTCCCCTGCAAGCAGGGGAGGTTTGGCAGCCCCTACGGGCTCTATGAGCCATGCGCTATACGCCAAAGGGCGGATGTGGCATCCGCCCCTACTACTCTGAACTCTGAACTCCTTTCTCTCCCACGCAACGCAAAAGGCACTCCCGAAGGAGTGCCTTTTGTTGCCTCGCGCGGCTTGCGCCGCGAGACGGCTTAGAACTTCTGATGCACCGTGCGCTTGACGTAGGTGGTGTGCAGCAGCTCGTGAGCTCTGTGGGAGCCGGGCTTGCCCAGATACTTGTCGTAGAGCTCGATGATCTCGGGATTCTCGTGGGACTTGCGGATGGTGTTGGCCTCGTCCAGGGAGTACAGCACCTTGGCGCGCTCGGCGCGGATGTCCACGAAGTTCCGCACGGAGGCATGGACCTGGGGCTGACCGCCGCCGTTGACGCAGCCGCCGGGGCAGGCCATGAACTCGATGAAGTGGTAGTTCTTCTCGCCGCTCTTGACCATATCCAGGACCTTGCGGACGTTGGCCAGACCGGAGGCGACACAGATGTTCACGTCCATGCCGGCCACGTGGTAGGTGGCTTCCTTGATGCC
>JAEEKA010000083.1 GCA_016282135.1 Oscillospiraceae bacterium | reverse complement strand
CGCTTCAGCAGGCCTTCCAGGGCCTTGCCGTGTCTGGCCTCGTCACAGGGCAAGGTAACAGGCAAGCATAATGCCGCCGCCGATCAGCAAGGACAGTATGGTAACAAGGTGTCCCAAATACTGCTTTATGATGATAGCAACGAGATTAAACAAGCCGATCCCTGCAATAATCCCACCGAAAACACCCAGAAGGCTGATCCAACTGCCCGCATTCGGGTTTTTGAAATAACCAAGAACTCCGAAGGCAATGATAGGAAGGGTAAAGGCTGCTAAGCCTAAAATCACAAGAAAGGCGTATCCGATCGGATGCCGCCGCTTGAAATCGTCGTCTGATTCCATCGCGAAATAAGCAGCAGAACCCTTGGGTGGAAGCCATTGATGGACAAATCGCTTTTCCTTGGACGATTGATAAAGGACTACCGCGCCTTTTGGGGGATGATTGTGCGATCTGTGACGATTCTTTTTCATGTACCTCTTACTTGAAGTAGCGCTTCAGCAGGCCTTCCAGGGCCTTGCCGTGACGGGCCTCGTCCCGGGCCATCTCATGGACGGTGTCGTGGATGGCGTCCAGGCCGTTCTTCTTGGCGCAGGCGGCCAGATCGAACTTGCCCTTGGTGGCGCCGTACTCGCAGTCCACCCGCCACTTCAGATTCTCCTTGGTGGAGGCGGTCATCTTGGGCTCCAGCTCGGAGCCCAGCAGCTCCGCGAACTTGGCGGCGTGCTCGGCTTCCTCAAAGGCGGCCTTTTCCCAGTACAGGCCGATCTCGGGGTAGCCCTCCCGGTGGGCGATCCGGGCCATGCAGAGATACATGCCGACCTCGGAGCACTCGCCGGTGAAGTTGGCCTTCAACTGCTCCATGATGTAGTTTTTGTCCTCCTCGGGGACGTTGTCCAGCTTGGCGCCGATGCCGAACACATGCTCAGCGGCCAGCTTGATCTCGCCCTCGACCTTGGTGAACCGGGAGCCGGGAACCTTGCAAACGGGGCAGAACTCGGGAGGGGTATCGCCTTCGTGGACGTACCCGCAGACGGGACATACATACTTCATAACTGTTACCTCCTGTATCAATATTAGGGTTTTGCTTCCATATATAAGATACCGCAAATCGACGGAAAAGTAAAGGGGAGATTTCTGTTTTGTTGGTATCTATTCCGGCCTCCCTGCGCAAGGAACGGGAGGTCGGATGGAATTTATTCAGCCGTCGGTTTCTTCAGGCACACCCGCCCGGTGGCGATGCGCTCGCAAAACAGCCTGTCATGCTCCACAAAGAGGATGGTGGGCTTACTTTCCAGCAGCAGCGACTCGATCTGGCCCCGGGAGAGCAGATCGATATAGTTCAGCGGCTCGTCCCAGAGGTAGAGGTGGGCGGGCTCACAGAGGCTCCGCGCCAGCAGAACCTTTTTCCTCTGCCCCATGCTGAACTGCTCCATGGGTTTTTCAAACTGGGAGCGGGGGAAATCCAGCTTCCGCAGAAAGGTCAGAAACATGGTGCGGTCCAGACCGTACTGCTCGGCATAGTCCGTCACGGAACCGGAAAGGCCGCCGGTGTCCTGGGGCAGGTAGGAGATGATCAGGCCGCTTGCCAGCCGCAGCGTCCCGGAGGCGGGGGCGGCTTCCCCGGTTAGCAGCCGCAGGAGGCTGGTTTTGCCCGCGCCGTTTTGTCCCACCAGATTCAGCCGGTCGCCCCGGCGGATGGAAAAGCTCACCGGGGCGAAAACAGGGCCTTCGCCGTAATCCGCGGTGAGCTCCCGCAGCTCCGCCAGGAGCTCCGCCCGGTATTCCAGGCAGGGCAGCCGCAGACTGTCCGCCTTTTCGATGTCCTTCAGCAGGCGGCTCTTTTCCTCAATGGCCGCTTCCTGCCGCCCGGCGATGGCCTTGGCTCGCTGGTTGGCCTTTCGGGACTTTTCTCCCAGATAAGGCCGCCGACCGGCGTTCATTTCGTTCTTTTTCGGGCCGGAACCGATCTTTTCCCGTTCGGATTTGTCCGCCCAGGAGGCCTTTTCCCGGGCGGTCTGTTCCAGCCGGGAGATCTCTTTTTTCAGCCTCGCGTTCTCCGCCAGCTCAAATTCATCCTGTCTGCGCCGGTTTTCCAGCCAGGAGGAGCAGTTGCCCTTCCGCACCTCGATGGTGGAGCGGTTGACGGATAGTACGTGATCGATGCACCCGTCCAGAAAGGCCTGGTCATGGGAGACAAGGATGAAGCCTTTTTTAGTCTGCAGATAACGGCTCAAAACCTCGCGGCCATGGAGATCCAAGTGGTTGGTGGGCTCGTCGATCAGCAGAAAGCGGTTCTCCCGCAGAAAGAGCGCGGCCAATAACAGCTTGGTCCGTTCCCCGTTGGAGAGGGTGGAAAAGGGCCGGTAGAGCACCCCCTCGTCCAGCTCCAGCTGGGCCAGCTCCCGCAGCAGCCGCCAACGGGGCAGACCCGGGCAGCAGCCCTCCGCGACCTCCGCACCGGTGCCCCATTTGTCCGTCACCGGGAAGGGGAAGTAGTCAAAGGCTGTGGGGGCGCTGATGCTGCCCCGGTATTCGTATTGGCCCATCAAGAGCCGTAAAAACGTGGTTTTTCCCCGGCCGTTGCGGCCCACGAAGCCGAGCCGCCAGTCGGTATCGAGTTGAAAGCTCGCGTGCTCAAACAGCAGCTCCGCGCTGCCGTCGTATCCAAAGGTCAGATCCTGAACAGAGATTAATGCCATAGTCGTATCCTCCTGAAACGCTGATGCGGGACGGGCCCCGGCTTTGCGTCGCTGCCCGCTGTGTGCCGCCGCGGGGACGGCGCGCAGCCGTCCGCCCCAGCGGCCTTAAAAATCAAAAATGGCCGCAGGAACCCCTGCAGCCATACTTCCCCTGTCTCAGGCGGGTACGTTGCGGTGTTTTCCTGCTTGCGGCGCACAAAACCAGACGGCCGCAGCCGCCGGACGCCGTATCGTCAAGTCAGGAAAACTCAGCGCATCTTATCCCTCCGTTCTTTGCGTTCAGTGTAGCACAAAACGCGGCCGCTTGCAAGATTTTTTTGGAGCACGGCTTCCGGTTGTGGAAAAAGTGGATCGGGGATGAAAATAAGGGATTGCAGATTTTTTTGAATTGGCGGGTTGCGGATAATTTGTAGTTGACGGCGGCAAAAAAATGTGGTAAAATACCATAGCTAAGTAGATATGCTACTGTGGCTCAGTCGGTAGAGCAGCTGATTCGTAATCAGCAGGTCGCCGGTTCAAGTCCGGCCAGTAGCTCCATTGAAAAAACCCTTGATTTTCCTAAGAAAATCGGGGTTTTTCTCTTTTCGGTCCAGGCGCCTTTTCGGCTGGTTTTTCGGGATTTGGCGCACGTTTGGCGCACGATCCCGATTTTTTTGCGTTTTTGGCGCACGATGGGACGAGGACAAAGGAAAAACCAGGCAGCGGAATTGGTGTCCGTTGCCTGGTCTCTTTGTCGTTAGGCTTGCTTCTTTCGGAGCAGGGCATCGGCAATGCATTCCGTTGCCTTCTGCTTGTTCTCTTCGATGATGTGGGAGTAGAAGGTCTCCGTCGTGCTGACGTCCAGGTGGCCGAGCTGCTTTGAGACGGTCACCACGTCTGTGCCGTTGGCGATCAGCACCGAGGCGACGGTGTGTCGGAAGGCGTGGGCATTGATGTGCGGGAGCTTATGCCGGTCTGAGAAGGCCCGCAGCCAATGGGCAAGGCTGTCCGGGTGGATGGGCTGCCCATCATCCCGAATGAAGACGTAGCCGGTATTGTGCCAGCGGTCTCCGTTGGCCAGCCGGAGCTCAAGACATTCCTTGCGCCAATCCCGGAGGAGCTTCACCGTCTCCTTGGGCAAGCCCACGGTGCGGACGTTGCCGGTTTTCGTGCTGCTCTCATAGAGACCACGATCCCTGGCATACAGAAGCGTTGTGTCGATCTTTGCCCTTCCGGCGTCCAGGTCCAGCTTGTCCCATTTCAGACCGAGGATTTCACCACGTCGGCAGCCGGTGACGATCAGCAGATGGACCAGGGCCTTCCATTTCAGCGGCTCCCCTTCCAGGGCATCCAGGATCGAGGCGATCTCCTCCGGCTGGAAGTAATTGACCTCCCGGCGCTTGAGCTTGGGCGGCGTCGCCTTCTCCGCTGCGTTGTAGGGGACCAGCAGCTCCTTCTCTGCCTGTTCCAGGACGGTGCTGATGAAGCGGTGGTAGGCCAGCATTGTCGCTCCTGAGAGCGGGCGGGTGTCCTCTGTGACCGTGAAGGCCCTGGAGAAGGACAGCCCCAGCGCCTGGGCGATCTGCTCCGCTTTCTCCCGGGTGACGCTGCACCCACGACAGGCAGCCGAGGCCGTCGAGCTGGAGACCTTGGCCAGCTCTGCCAGCTTCTTCCGGGTCAGCTTTTGCTCCTCCATGACAGCTTCCAGGTCGATTTTCGCCTTTGCCTTCGCTCCGCTCTTCCTTGTGCCGGAGGCGGCAAGGCTGCGGTAGAAGGCGTTGAGGTGCTGCGGACGAATCTCTGTCAGCTTCAAGTGACCGATAGCCGGATATATCCGCTCTGTGAGCTGCCGGTATTCGTATAGGGTCTTGTGCTTCAGGCCGGTCCGCTCCTTCAGCTCCAGCACATACTCCGCATACTGCGCAAAGGTCTGCCGGTTGTCCAGGGTATAGCCCTGCTCAATCTCCCGCTCAAAGTCAGCGGCAGCCTTCTGGACGGCCTTCTCCATCTGACGCTCCGTCATGCCGGGAGCGGGTTTCCAGGTGCGATAGTGCCGGACCTGTTTCCCGGTCTGATCCGTGCCGTTGGTGACGGTGATCTTGAAGGAGACGCCGGTCTTGTTCTCAATTCTCCGAATGTTCGCCATTGTGAACGACCTCCTGTTAGTCTTCTAAATCTTCAGTATGGCAAATAGAAACGATCAGCTTTCCAAGTTCTTCTAAGCACAAGAATTTTTCCAATTTATAATCATATAAAGCCCTTGCTTCATACTCTTCACCGGCTGCTTTTTTCTTTTTTTCGGCCCTGGTCTTCTCTGCTGCCCAATAAATATTTGTGAAGTGATTAAGGCTTTTTTCAAAGCGCTTATCCGAGAGAAGGGTACGAAGAAGCTCAAATCTTTTTTGAAAATATGTTTCAGGGGCTTCTTCCCTGTCAGCCAATTTTTTGATGTCCTTAAGTTGGTCGATTGCTTTTTCTGGTAGGCCCAGCTCTTCGGTTGCGACGGGCTTGAGCTTGGAATCACCAAATTGCCCAACAAGGTAACTGACGGAAACATCATAACGGTTTGCGATTTTTACAAGTTTCTCCCAATCGGGAGAGCTTAACCCGTTCAAATAGCCGCTGATTGTCTGCCTCTGTACTCCGATTGCCTCTGCAAGATCAGCTTGTGTGTCCTTTTTTCCATTCTTAGCCTTGAAGTCCTCCTCCATTAACTTTCTGAGGATAGACGGAAAGTCCTTTTTTTCTCCTTCATAAGCCGGTGTATTTCTTGGCATTTTCAAATCCCTCCAGCAAAAATGTATGCTATGTAGGCAGTTTTAATTTCAATGTTAATTTATCTTGCATGTCTGTTGCTCTTGCGCTATAATAATTATAGCAAGGCAAACGGACAAAGTCAAGAACGATTTGCGAAGGAGGAACACGATATGAGAACCGCAAACGAGGAATTGAAGGCTTATGCCAAGGAGCGGGAGGTATTTCTTTGGCAAATTGCAGAGCGTCTATCGCTCCAGGACAGCAATTTTTCCAAAAAACTGCGGCGGGAGCTGCCGGAGGAGGAGCGGGAGCGCATTCTGGCGATCATCGATCAGATCGCAGCCGAGCGGGAGGTGGGATAATGCCTGACGTGGTAACGATCCGGGAGGCTGTGGCCAGGGCCCGCTCCGATGGGCTGCCGGTCTCAGAGTACACGCTGCGGCGCTGGGTGCGGACCGGCGTGGTCCCGATCCGGCGGGCCGGGGCGAAGCAGCTCCTCTTCTATCCCAACCTGGTCAGCTATCTGCGTTGCGAGGGCGGCGGCGACGTCCAGCCGATCCAGGCCGAGACCGGCGTCCGGTCCCTGCAAAGATGGGGGTGACGTTATGGCAGAGAGACCCGGGATAATGGTATACTTCGACCTGCTTCCGCAACTTCAGGAGTATTCAAAGGAGGAGGCCGGAGAGCTCTTCCTGGCCATGCTGGAGTACGGAGCCTTCGGAGCTGTCCCAGCTTTCGAGGACCGTGGCCTAAGGATTATCTGGCGAGAGGTTCAGGGGAAGATTGACCGAGACAATGAGAGTTATCAGAGGCGGGTCATTGACGGAGCATACGGAGCATACAAGCGGGATCTGGAGAGGAAGGGCGATTCCCCCATGCCGAAGGATCTTTGGATGGCTCAAATCTGGATACCGTCGCAGAAGTCCACCGAAGTATCTGGAAGTATGCAGAAGTATACTTCCGGATACATGATGTCGAAGAACCAACAGGAACAAGAACAAGGAACTACAACCGGAACTATATCTGGAACTGGAGCAGGAAAGGGAAAGGGGACCGGGGGGAAGGGAAGTGATTTTTGGACGTTCGGGGATGATCCCGACGAATTCGAGAAAAAACGACAATCAGCAATCAAAAGAATTCAAGAAGGAGGATTCTGAAATGGATATACTTAGCTTGTTTTCTGGCATTTCAACTTCCCGATTTATTGACCTTCTGCGTTTCGTCTATCTTGAAGGTGTATTTTCCTATGATCCGATGAGTGATAAGGAACCAAAGGAACCTTCGGACGGTGAACTGCTTGGAATGGTGGTTGATTTCTTTGGCGGAGCGAAAGCTGTATTTGACAAGGAGTTAAAAGAGTGAGCAGCGGGAAAACTTCCCAAAGGAAGGGAGCCCAGGGGGAGCGTGAGCTGGCGAAGCTCCTGGAGGAAGAAGGCTATCCGATGGAGCGGGGCGGCGCTTGCTTCGGGACGGTCCCCGATCTGGTGGGGCTGCCGGGAATCCACGTGGAGGTCAAGCGGGTGGAGCGGCTGAACGTCTCCGAGGCCATGCGGCAAGCGGAGCGGGACGCAGACCGCTTCCTAGACGGCGCTCCCGCCGTCTTCCATCGGAGAAACCGGGAGCCCTGGCTGGTAACCATGCGGTTTTCTGATTGGCTGCCCCTTTACAAGGCTGGCTGTGAGGCCGCAGAAAGCCCCAGGAGCGCCGCTTCCTCCGGGAGGATAAACGAACAGGGTGAAGGCTGAACGGAGCGCCGGAGTTGTTAAACGCAGCCCTGTGCGCTCTGAAGCAAGAAGGAGGTGGGAACCATGCTGACGCCAAAGCAAGCAGCTTTTGTCCGGGAGTACATGATCGATCTGAACGCAACACAGGCGGCGATCCGGGCCGGGTACAAGGAAAAGACCGCATATCAGACCGGAGCTGAAAACCTCAGAAAACCTCAGATTCAACAGGCCATCCAGGAGCTGCACAAGGTTGCCGAGGAGAAATGCACGGTAACCCTGGAATGGATTCTTTCACAAATCGCTGCGATTGCCACGGACGAGGAGGCCAGGACCGCAGACCGTCTGAAGGCCCTGGAGCTGCTGGGCAAACACCTGGGATTGTGGGAGAAGCGCCAGGAGGATGGGGAGCACGTCGTTCACATCATCTTTGAGGATGGGCTGGAAGGATTTGCTGATTGACAGGGGGCGAACAATGACGATCTATCCATATACCGACGTCGACGAGGCCGAGGTCATCCAGGACAGCATCGAGCTCGCAGCCTTAACCGTGGAGCTGCGGGATCTGTTGGACGAGCTGGACATACCGAGGCCGCAGCGGGATCGGCTGACGGCGCTGATCCGGGACCGGGACCGGGAAGCCGGAAGGCTGGCGTATATCTACGGCGTCCGGGCCGGTGATCTGAATGCGAGGCTGCTGGGCCGTCTCAGAAGGCGGGACGAAGAAGGAGCAGGGGGCTGATCGCCTCCCGCTCCATTTCTTTCTCTTCCGTTGGAAAAAAGGGAGTATCAAACCGCCCCCTTCTGCATTGGCGCAGCAAGCAACGACCGTGGGCGTCCACGGTCCCCCAGGGCCACCCTGGAATCCGCAGGGCTACTCGCTGCCGAGCTGGTCTCTCTCCATCGTCTCAGCAATCGCACGATTCAGGAAACTGTTCACGCTTCCCTTGTCATGCTTGGCTGCATGGGCCTTGATCTTGTCCTTCATGCCCTTCTCCACCCGGAGCTCGATCCGCTCATAATTCTCCAGATTGTACTTTGCCACAGCCCGACGCTGGGCGTCGCTCTTGATCGCCATGCGCTGCGCCTCCTCTCTGATGGGCTTATCCTTCCGGCTGATCTATTCCATCGTAGGGAGTATATCACATTGTATCTATTGCCGTCAATAGACAAAACGCACAACATGACGGCAGTATATTTGTGCAGAATACCATCTTGCATTTATATACTGACGGCAGTATACTATAGACAGATCGAGGGACACGGAAGCAAGCCAAGGCAGACGCAAAGAAGGCAAGGCAAGAGCGGGACAGGATACGGTAAGACCCGAGTATGGCACGCAACGCCACCCGCCGCTTGCTTCCTACCCACCACAACACGAAACGGAGGTACACAATGAAACGCTACAACCTGAGTAAGATCATGAGCCGGGCCTGGGCCCTGTTCCGCAAGGGCAGGATCAGCTTCTCCGAGGCCCTGCATCGGGCATGGCTGAGCGCAAAGGCCGAGCCGGTCAACGCCGCCAGGATCGAGGCAGCGAAGGCGGGAGCCGGGATCACCGAGCAGACCAATACCTGGGCGGGCTGGAAGGCTCTGGGCTTCGAGGTCATCCACGGCAGCAAGGCCCTGTTCGGCTGCGAGCTGGTCCACGGCAGCAAGGGAGACGGAGCCAGCTATAAGGCCAGCTTCTTCGGAGCCAGCCAGGTCCAGGCGATTGCCTGAGAAAGGAGGTAAACACCATGACGCTGACAACCGATGAACGGCAATTCCTGGAGCTCTTCCACAACGCTGACGAGGAGCTGCAAGGAATCATCTGGAGGCTGCTCCCGCTGGCAGTTCTTCACGGTATGCCCTTCCTGGAGGAGACGGAAGGGCCAGCCCTGGCAAGAGACCGGGGAGCTCTCCTGGAGGTCATCCAGAAGTGGGAAGCCAAGTGAACAGAGCGCATGAAGCAGGGCCTCCGTCTGGGCCCTGCTTTTTGGCGCACGTTTGGCGCACGAACGTGCGCTAAATCGGAGAAACGGTCACAACGACGGAAAACGGCAACCTTGAAAAATCCTTATATTTCCTCATGTTTTGACACCTTACAAAACGAGGAAAAACCGCAACTTCTCAATTCGTAATCAGCAGGTCGCCGGTTCAAGTCCGGCCAGTAGCTCCACGTCGGAGATCCCTCCGCACGGCTCAAAACCGGCAGTCGCTTATGGCGGCCGCCGGTTTTTCGACTGTGCTCCGGGTCTCCTCCTTTTCCCCACGCGACCCGCTCTGCTGGGCTCACGTGGGGCCCCCATTTTCCGGTCGGGAAGGTGGTATCTTTTTTGACAGTCCTTTCAAAAATCCTCCTCGCGCGAGCGTGGAGGATTTTTCCTTTTTCACGCTTCCCGCTTCCCTGAAAAGCCTCTCAAAAGTACCGCGCTCGGATTTTTGGAGGGGAAGAAGGAAGCGTGAATAGGGAATAAGTCCGGGGACCTGCAGCGCGGAAACGGGAAGCGTTTACCGCTTGCCCCAGATCCGAGCCAAGCGCGGAAACGAGCCAGTGAAATCAGCGAAGCGGAGACCATGCTCGAACCGCCAAATCGGTCGAAACACCCGGCAGAAAGTGCCGGAAAGCCATGTGCGGCAAGGAAAAGAACCTCGGACGAACGTTCGTCATAAGTCCAGTTCAAAAAATCAGCCTGTTTTTGACGAAAAACAATATGGTGCTGTTGACATCATATGACAGTTATGCGATAATTGGTGTACATACGAATTCCAAAACTTGAATCTTACTGAACTTTTTCTAAACTGCCCTACAACAACATCAAGGGAGACCGTCCAAATGGACAGTAATTCACCTCGGGGATATGATATAAAAATTTGATGGTATGAATATTGGGCGAAAACAGCGGCTGGGACAATTTTGTCTTGCCCTGAACTAAGCCAAAGTTGCTACGAAGAATCCTACCTCCATGTTTTCCTCAGCGTAAATGGAGGCTAAACTGTCCTTTCCGGCATATTGCTGAAAAAATACAACGCGAGTCAACCAATTTTCCCAGAATGTGGGAATCTAAACAAAGGAAAAGGAGGAAACATTTTTATGGAACACAACTCGAAAAAACTATTATATTTTATCCTCGCTTTTGTCATTGTTGTGGGAATGCTGCCCCAAATGAGTCTGCTTGCTCACGCAGATGACTACTCAGGCACATGCGGTGCAGACGGTGACAATCTGAAGTGGTATTTGGATCCATTTGGTGGGCGGCTGACCATTTACGGGAGTGGCAAAATGGCTGACTATGATGATTCGTCTGCTCCATGGTACTCATACAAAGGCTACATTACAAAAGTCGAATTGCCAGAGGGATTATTGAATATTGGCGCGAATGCATTCCGTGCTTCTGGTCTAAAAGAGGTGACGATTCCGAACAGCGTAAAAAACATCAATGAGAATGCATTCCAGAACTGTGGGAACCTAGAAAAAGTTATTATTGGAGACGGCGTCACTACAATTGGTCAGGCAGCTTTTGATTTCTGCTGGAATTTGAAATCTGTCCAAATTGGAAACGGCGTGACTAGCATTGGGCACTCTGCATTCGCTACATGCGTCTCCTTGACAAGCGTGAAAATTCCAGATACCGTTGTCAGCATTGGAGCGGATGCATTTGCAAATTGCCAAGCGTTGGAGACTGTGAAACTATCGGATAACTTGACAAACATCAATCCTAGTACATTCATATACTGCTATTCTCTGAAGAGCATTACTATACCGAACAGCGTAAAGAGTATAGGACAATGCGCATTTATGGAATGTACTTCATTGAAGAACGTGGCAATCGGAAACAGCGTGGAAAAAATAGATGCGTATGCATTTGATGCGTGCAAGTCCTTGACGAATGTGTCGATTCCAGACAGTGTAAAGTATATCGGTGTGAGTGCATTTTACGGATGCGAATCTTTAACGAGTGCGGTAGTTGGAAATGGAGTGACGAGTATTAAATACGGAGTGTTTTCCTACTGCACCGATTTAATAAGTGTGACAATTCCGACGAATGTGGCAGAAATAAACTACTATTCATTTGAAGCTTGCAATTCCTTGACAACAGTTTATGGCTACATAGGTTCATTTGCACAAGATTACGCAGAAAAACATAGTCTCACTTTTGTTTCGTTGGATAATGCTGTAGGAGGATTTTTAGATGTGACGCCGAACGACTGGTTCGCTACCCCTGTCCTTTGGGCAGTAAACAATTCGATAACTGGTGGAACCGACGAACATCATTTCTCTCCATTCAACACCGTCATGCGGGCCGACACCATGGTGTTCTTCTGGGCCGCTAAGGGCCGTCCGGAGTTTACCGCCACCGACAAGACCTTCAAGGACGTGAAGAAGAAGCACTGGGCCTACAAGGCTGTCATGTGGGCCGTGGAGAACGGCATCACCGGCGGCACCGACACGGAAGGACTGTATTTCAGCCCCCAGCGGATCTGCATGCGCAGCGAGGTTCTGCAGTTCCTCTATGCGGCCATGGGCAAGCCGGAACACACCATTGAAAATCCCTACAGCGACGTAAAGGACAAGCACTGGTACAAGGACGGCGCCATCTGGGCCTACGAGAAGGGCCTGGAAAAGGGCGAGGGCGGCAAGTTCAACGCCAAGACCCCCTGCACCCGGGCCTACGTGGCAACCTACCTTTATCGCTACTTCACCGGCAACGAACTGGCAAACGAAACAATCAGGGGACGGAACAATCAGGGGACGGTTCTCTGATTGATAAAAAGGATTCCACATGGTATTCTGCTCGTGAGGTGATGACAAATGCCAAGGAAAGCGCGGACACGTGCGGAGAGTGGAATCTATCATGTCATGCTCCGGGGAATAAACTGTCAGCAAATCTTTGAGGACGAGTGAGGACTGGGGACGGTTTTCTGTATTAGCCCCTGTAGACTGACTCTCCGATGATTTTCCGGCAGAATCAGCTAATTCCCCAGCAAAACAAGCACCCGGGAGGGCGATGGCCTTCCCGGGGAACAAGCCAAATAAGCGCAACCGGCGGGCTGGATTCAGCCCGCCGGT
>JAEEKA010000082.1 GCA_016282135.1 Oscillospiraceae bacterium | reverse complement strand
TCCGCTCGGTGACCTTGTAGCCCTTATCCCGCAGGATCTGGATCATGGACTTCCGGGTGATGCCGGAGAGGATGGAGCCGTCCAGCTCGGGGGTCAGTACCTCGCCGTCCACCACGAAGAAGATGTTCATGGCGCCGACCTCACCGATGTACTTCTTTTCCACGCCGTCCAGCCACAGCACCTGGGAGTAGCCCTTCTCGTGGGCGATGGCCTGGGCCTTCATGGAGGAGGCATAGTTGCCGCCGGTCTTGGCAAAGCCGGTGCCGCCGCGAACCGCCCGGACGTAGTTCTCTTCCACGTAGATGGGCACGGGCTGCAGGCCGTTCTCATAGTAAGCGCCGGAGGGGCTCAGCAGGACGCAGTAGATGTAGTTGTCTGCTTCCTTGACGCCCAGCTTGGGCTCGTTGCCGATCACGAAAGGACGGATGTACAGGGAGGCTTCCTTGTCCTCGGGGATCCAGTCCTTGTCCAGCATGACCAGCTCTTTCAGGGTCTCAATGCAGAAATTCACGTCCAGCTCGGGGATGCACAGACGCTCGTTGGACTGGTTCAGACGCTTGAAGTTCTCCTCGGGCCGGAACAGCAGGATGCGGCCGTCCTCGGCGCGGTAGGCCTTCATGCCCTCAAAGGTCTCCTGGGCATAGTGGAAGACGGTAGCGGCGGGGCTCAGGGAGATGGGGCCGTAGGGAACGATGCGGGCGTCATGCCAGCCCTGTCCGCGGGTGTAGTCCATGAGCAGCATGTGGTCGGTGAAGACGGAGCCGAAGCCCAGCTTCGCGCCCTTGGCAGGCTTTGCCTTGGGATGTTCGGTCTTGGTGATGGTAAGTCCTTTCACGATGATGATCTCCTTTGTTTTGGTGTCGGGCGCACAGGGGACGGTTCTCTGTGCTGCATGACGGTTGTTGTTGGGAGCGCGCGGGCGCACAGAAAACCGTCCTCTGTGCTCAGTCCAGCGGGATATGGAAGGCCCGCATGGTGTTGATGATGTGCAGATACATGGCGGTCTTAGCCCCCTCGGGGTTCCGGTCCCGCAGATACTGCATCAGGATCCGGTGGTCGTGGAGGGTCATTTCCGAGACCTCGGGGGACTCGTTGGCCAGCATGATGCCCTGGTGGATGGCCCGGTTGAAGATGGGCAGCAGGGCGGTGATAAATTGGTTGTGGGTGGCGGAGGCGATGGAATTGTGGAACTTCTGCTCGCTCTCGTCCCAGAGGGGGTCCCGACGCAGAATCATCTGCTCGTCCAGCTCTCCGTAGCGGAAGATGGTCTCCAGCTCCTCGTCGCCGGCCCGGAGGCAGGCGTAGTAGGCGGCCTGGGGCTCGAACATCAGCCGCATTTCGTAGAGCTCCTTGGCGGTGACGTTGGTATTCTGAATCTTCAGCAGGTCGTAGTCCGCGTGGATGCTCTTGCTCTGGGTGACAAAGGTTCCAATTCCCCGCCGGGCTTCCACAAGGCCCCGGGTGGAGAGAATGCGGAGGGCCTCCCGAAGGGTGGTCCGGCTGACCTGCAGCTCCTCCGCCAGCTCCAGCTCGTTGGGGAGCTTGTCCCCGGGCTGAAACCGGTGCTGGGAAATCATTTCCGTAAGCTGGTCCGCGATCTTCACGGACAGGGCGTTGCCGGAATAAGACATGGGACACCTCCGAACAGCGTTGTAGGGACACATCGCCCGTCTGCGGACAAGCAATGCTTGCCCCTACATTTCTTTTATCAGAACTCCATTTCCTTGAGCTCTGCCGCGACCTCTACCTGGAAGGGCAGCAGGTCCAGAATATCCTTCTTCACGTCCACGCCCTTGGCGACCTCGGTGAGGATCAGGCCCTTTTCGCCCAGCTTAAAGACGCAGCGCTCGGTGACGTAGGTGATCTCCTGCTTGTTCTCGTGGGCGTTTTCGGCGGAGAAGCTCAGGGCGGTGACCTGATCGGTGAACTTGAGGAACTTGCCTTCCTTCACAATCTTGAGGCCGTCTTCGCCGTGCTCGATCTCCAGGCCGCCGGCGGAGAAGGTGGTGCAGAAGACCACCCGATGGGTGAACTGGGTGATATTGATGAAGCCGCCGATGCCGGAGAGCTTCTTGGGGTTGTAGTGGCCGTTGACGTTGCCCTGCTTGTCCACCTCCAGAGCGCCGATGAAGCAGATGTCCAGGCCGCCGCCGTCGTAGAGGTCAAACTGCTCGGCGGTGGTGCAGACTGCCTGGGTGCCCATGGCGGCGCCGAAGGCCAGGCCGCCCATGGGAAGGCCCTTCATGGAACCGGCCTCCACCGTCAGAGCCACCTGGGGCAGCATACCCACCCGGGCAGCCTCCACGGCCACAAACTCGGGGGCGCCCACGCCGATGTTCACCACGTCGCCGGGCTTCAGCTCCTTGGCGGCCCGCATGGCAATCAGCCGCTTGGCCAGGTCCTTGGGGTTGGTGGAGGCGTGGCTCTTGGCGTATTCCACCAGGGTCTCGTCGTCCATGGGCACGTCGCCCGCAAACTTGGGGTCGGAGCCGGGGATGCCCTGAATCTGGGTCTGCTCCGGCGTCACGCAGACGTAGTCCACCAAGACGGCGGGGATGGAGACCTCGATGGGACGGCGGGGGGTATCCAGCACCTTTTCCACCTGGACGATCACAATGCCGCCCCGGCGCTTGGTGGCCTGGGCGATGGACAGGGGATCGCCGATGACGGGCTCGTTCTCCATGGAGATATTGCCCCGGCTGTCCACGCTGCTGGCCTTAATCAGGGCCACGTCGGGCTTGGGAGTGGCGTACTTGAGGTGACGCTTGCCGTTGATCCAGATCTCCTCCACCAGCTCTTCCTTGGAGCGCTCGTTGAGCTGATAGCCCTTGTACTTGGGGTCCACGAAGAGGTTCAGGCCCGCGTCGGAGATCACGAAGTCGTGACCGGCCGCCGCCGCCCGCACCGCGTGGGACATGACGCCGAAGGGCAGGTTGTAGGCCTCCACCTGATTGTCCAGCACCATCTGGGCGGTGACGGGCATGGAGGCGTAGTGGCTGAGGTACAGGGTCTTGACAGCGCCCAGGGTGACGATCTGCTCGCAGGCGGTGTTGGGGGCCCAGCCGCCCAGACCGGCGGTGCAGTAGATTTTCAGGTCCTTGGGATGTCCCTCGGCCCGGAAGCGGTCGTTCAGGGCCACAGACAACTGCTCACAGTTGTACATGCCCAGGAAGTTGTTGTAGATCAGGGTGTCGCCGTCCCGGATCAGCTTCACCGCCTCAGCGGCGGAAATGAATTGGGGCATAGATGTTTCCTCCGTTGTAAACAGGCGGCATTTTAGCACGCCAAAATGCCGCCCTTGGTAAAATTATTCGATGCAGGAAGCGCCGCGCTTCAGAGCCTCGCGGTTCAGGGGGATCAGCTTGGCCTTGCGCTCGCCCAGCTTCTCCAGCAGGGCTTCCAGAACGGTCTCGATGTCCACGCACTTGGACTTGCCGATGTAGGCGCCCAGCATGATCATGTTGGAGACCTTGGGGTTGCCCAGCTCGGTGGCGATCTCAGTGCAGGGGACGTAGTAGGCGTTCACGTCGGTGCGCTTGACCTTGATGTCGATCATGGAGCTGTTGACGAAGATGGAACCGCCGGGAACGACGGAATCCTCGAACTTCTCCAGGGAGGGACGGTTCATCACGATCAGGGAGGTGGGACGGGTCACCAGGGGGGAGTCGATCTCCTGCTCGGAGAGCATGACGGAGCAGTTGGCCGTGCCGCCGCGCATCTCGGGGCCGTAGGAGGGGATCCAGGAGGTGTTCTTGCCCTCCTTCATGCCGGCAGCCGCCAGCAGCTGGCCCATGAGCAGAACGCCCTGGCCGCCGAAGCCTGCGAAAATATTTCTTTCAACCATGACTTATACCTCCTTAAAAGTGCCCAGAGGATAGTAGGGGATCATGTTGTCCTGCAGCCAGTCCATGGCCTCGCCGGGCGCCTTGCCCCAGTTGGTGGGACAGGGAGACAGAACCTCCACCAGGGAGAAGCCCTTGCCCTCCATCTGCATCTCAAAGGCCTTCTTGATGGCGGCCTTGGTCTTGCGGATGTTGGCGGCGTTGTTCAGAGCGCAGCGGGCGATGTAGGCGGAGCCGTTGATGGTGGCCAGCATTTCCGCGATGCGGATGGGCTCGCCGCAGTGCTCCTTCTGGCGGCCGTAGGGAGAGGTGGTGGTGACCTGACCCACCAGGGTGGTGGGGGCCATCTGGCCGCCGGTCATGCCGTAAATGGCGTTGTTGATGAAGATGGTGGTGATCTTCTCACCGCGGTGGGCGGCGTGGACGATCTCAGCGGTGCCGATGGAGGCCAGGTCGCCGTCGCCTTGATAGGTGAAGATGTACTTGTCGGGGTGGACCCGCTTAAAGCCGGTGGCAACCGCGGGAGCGCGGCCGTGAGCGGCCTCGTACATATCCACGTTCATATAGTTGTACATGAACACCGCGCAGCCCACAGGGGCCACGCCGGCACATTTTTCCTGAATCCCCAGTTCCTGAATGACCTCAGCCACCAGACGGTGCACGATGCCGTGACCGCAGCCGGGGCAGTAGTGGAACGGGACGTCCGTTAAAACGGGAGTCTTCTGAAATACAGTCGCCATACTCTTATGCCCTCCTCATGATTTCCATTACGCGGTCAGCAATCTCTTCCGCGGTGGGAATGATGCTGCCGCCCTTGCCCATGAAGTCCACGGGCTTCTCGCCGTTGACGGCCAGGCGGATGTCCTCCACCATCTGACCGTTGGAGATCTCCACGGTCAGCGCGCCCTTGACGCTGTCCTGGGCGATGACGTCATGCACGTCCTGGGTGGGGAAGGGCCACAGGGTGATGGGCCGGACCAGACCGCACTTGATGCCGTTCTCTTCCAGAATCCGGACAGCGGCCTTACAGACTCTCGCCACGGTGCCGTAGGCGCAGAGCACGAATTCGGCGCCCTCGGTCTTGTACTTCTCCACCATGACTTCCTTCTGGCGGATCATGTCATAGCGGGCGTTCAGCCGGGTCATCAGGTCGTCCAGAATTTCGGTCTCGATGTACAGGGAGTTGATGACAGCCCGGGGACGGTCGCCCTTGGGGTCCCAACCCTGGCAGGCCCAGGGCTTCTCGGGCATGGTGGGGTTGTCGTTCATCTTCAGCTCCACGGGCTCCATCATCTGGCCGATGAGACCGTCGGCAAGGATGATGACGGGAGTGCGGTAGGTATCGGCAGTGTCGAACGCCTTGGGCATCAGGTCGCAGGTCTCCTGGATGGAGGAGGGCGCGTAGACCACGCAGCGGTAGTCGCCGTGGCCGCCGCCCTTGCAGGCCTGGAAGTAGTCGCCCTGGGAAGCCTGAATGTTGCCCAGGCCGGGGCCGCCGCGCATCATGTTGACGATGACGCAGGGAACCTCAGCGGCAGCGCAGGTGGAGATGCCTTCCTGCTTCAGGGAGATTCCGGGGGAGGAGGAAGAGGTCATGGCTCTTGCGCCGGCGCCGCCTGCGCCGTAGACCATGTTGATGGCCGCCAGCTCGCTCTCCGCCTGGAGGAAGCAGCCGCCCACCTGGGGCAGACGCCGGGACATATACTCGGGGATATCGTTCTGCGGGGTGATGGGGTAGCCGAAGAAGTAGCGGCATCCCGCCTGGATTGCGGCTTCGGCAATGGCCTCGCAACCCTTCATCAGTTTTTTAGCCATTCAAGTTTCCTCCTTATTTCTCGATCTCGATGGCAACGTCCGGGCAGGTCATTGCGCAGGACAGACAGCCGATGCAGGCCTCCTGATTGGCAACCTCAACCGGGTAGTAACCCTTGGTGTTCAGGTGCTTCGTCTGGAGAGCCAGCACGCCCTTGGGGCAAAGGCGCACGCAAAGGCCGCAGCTCTTGCACACGTCTTCATGAATGGTGACTTTAATCATGGCATTTCCTCGCTTTCAATAATTGTTGACGAACTAAATGGGTCGCGTTGTTAAAGACCTTCCTTCAGGAACTTGTCCCAGCTCCGGTGCATCATCACCTCGATCGCTTGGTATCTTCCAACGTACGTCGGGTCGAGCCCCTGCTCTTTGACGTACAGTTTGAACGAATTTAAGACCTCCCGGGTGCCGCAGCTGCCCCAGACGGGGATCCCCGTGGCCTCGGAGAGCCGCTTCACCAGCTCGTAGCCCTCCGCCAGGTGGCAGGCTTCCGTCTCTCCGGCCAGATTGGCGTTGTTGACGATGCCCGTCACCTTCAGCCGGGAGACGTATTGAATCTTTGCCAGCACGTCCATGGCGCTGTCAAAGTCTGCGGCGGTGGGCCGCAGGCAGTTGACGATGAACAGGACGTTGATCCGCTCCGGCGGCACCCGGTCAAAGCGGGCCTTGTACTGGCCCAGGGCGATGGAGCCCACGTCGTCGCCGCCGATGTCAAAAATCACGTTGCCTTCTCCGGGGGAGAAGACGGAAAAGACCTGCGCCGACAGAGACATGATCTCGATTTTGTCCAGGGCGAAGGGGGGCATGATCAGCTCCACCCCGGCAGGCTTCAGCACGTCGCCCCGCTCGCTGGTACGGAAATAGGGATTGATGACGTCCAGGTCCACCAGGGTGCAGGGACCCTCTTTGGCTTTTTCCAGCGCCAGATTCAGGGCCAGCTCGCTCTTGCCGCTGCCGAAGCTCCCCACCAGGACCCAATAAGTTTTCATAGGACGCCTCCCTGTTTTTTTGAAGTTGTCAGACAACTAATCCGAGATGTCTAACTTCCTCACCCATTCTATCAAAAATCCAAGCAAAAGTCAATCGGGGATTGTGCGAATTCTATTAAAAAATTGCGTGAAATCCGTGAAAAATCTCCCCGCGGGGCGTCTTGCCCGGACGGGGGAAAAAATGGTTGCAATCCGGGCGTGTTCCTGCTATGATAATGCCCGATATACGTTATATTTATTATAATTCAAGAGGTATCAACGGTATGGAAGGCTTGATTTTGGGTCTTTTCTGCGCGGCGCTGATTATCGGTCTGGTGTTGGACGTCTCTATGCTTTACGCCCTGAGCTTTGGGCTGGTTTTGTTCTGGCTGTACGGGCGGCGGAAGGGCTTCGCCTGGGGCGCTCTGGCGAAGATGACCTGGGAGGGCGTGTCCACGGTCAGCAAAATTCTGATTACCTTTCTGCTGATCGGCGTGATGACCGCCCTGTGGCGGGCGGCGGGCACGGTGCCCCTGCTGGTCTGCCAGGCCTCGGACCTGATCCGCCCTTCGGTCTTCCTGCTGATGAGCTTTTTGCTGAACTGCTTCCTCTCGGTGATGACGGGGACCTCCTTCGGCACGGCCGCCACCATGGGTGTGGTCTGCTCCGCCATGGGCGCGGCATTCGGGGTGTCTCCCGTGCTGACCGGCGGCGCCATCCTCTCCGGCGTCTTTTTCGGGGATCGGTGCTCGCCGGTCTCCACCAGCGCCCTTTTGGTGGCGACGGTGACGAAAACCAATATCTATGACAATATCAAGGCCATGGTTCGCACGGCGGCGGTGCCCTTCCTGCTGGCCTGCGGCGTCTATACCGGCCTGGGTCTGGCCGCGGAGGGCAGCGGGACCGGGCTGGACCTGCGGGCTATCTTCGCGGGAAGCTTCCGCCTGCACTGGACGGCCCTGTTCCCCGCGGCGGTGATCCTGATCCTGGCGCTCTTCCGGGTGAACGTCCGGGCGGCCATGACTGCCAGCATCCTGGCGGCGGTTCCCGTCTGCCTGTTTGTGGAGAAGCTGTCGGCAGGGGAGCTGCTGCTGGCTGCCCTGCGGGGCTTTACCCCCGAGGACCCGGAGGCCGCGGCCCTGGTCAGCGGCGGGGGCGTGCTGTCCATGCTCCAGGTCAGCGCCATTGTCTGCCTGTCCTCCTCCTATTCCGGCCTGTTTCAGAAGACCGGACTCCTGGACGGCTGCAAGCGGGCTGTGGCGAAGCTGACCCGGCGGATCGGCCGCTATCGGGCCACGCTGGTGACCTCCATTCCCGCCGGGATGGTAGCCTGCAATCAGACTCTTGCGATCCTGCTGACGGACCAGCTATGCCGGGAGGAATATGAGGACCCCAGGGAGCTGGCCATTGATCTGGAGGACAGCGCAGTGATTACCTCCCCGCTGATTCCCTGGTGCATCGCGGGGGCGGTGCCCCTGACCATGGTGGGAGCGCCTCTGACGGCGCTGCTCCTGGCCTGCTATCTCTGGCTGCTCCCAATCTGGAGAAGTTTGATACGGAACTCCCATAGAAACCATTAAGCTGTTCCGGCAGGAATTGCGCCATACTTCGTTGCCGTCCTTGCCGGGCGTCAAGCCCGCCTGCGTCCTCCGACTCGTCCGGCGGAATTCCTGCTCGGAACATTTTTCATTCTTTCCACGGGAGTTCAGTATGAAAAAGCGAAAAACCTAACTTGAAAAACCGGTGTGAAGCGTAAACATACCCACCACTTCAGTGGTGGGTATGTTTGACTTTTTGGCGCAATTGTCAGTTGTTGAGACGATCGGCACAAAGGAAATGCCGTAAGCACTGCATCCGGCTTCCGCGTTTCCGGGATGCTGTCTGGATCGGAAGCGGGAGCAATGCCGCGTGTTTTCCTTGGCTGCCATGACAGCCCAAAGCTGCCGCGGCAGGAAACAGCGCTATTCGTCCAGGTCCAGGCCGGTGAAGAACCGATAGAGATAGGTCACGACAAAAGCGCGGGTGCAGGGAGTCTTGGCATGGAAATTGCCGTCCTCCCCCCGCTCCAGGCCCTTTTCATAGGCCCAGATGGCGCCTTCATAGAACCAGTGCTTGGGCTTTACGTCGCTGTAGGGGTTGTTAATGGTGTACGCGGGCTTTCCCATGGCGGCGTAGAGGAACTGTAAAATCTCGCTGCGGGAGCAGGTGCGCTGGGGGCTGAAATAGTTGCCCGCCGCGTCTGTGCCGCCGGTGATGCCGTTCTCTACGGCCCACATAACAGCCGCGTAGGCCCAGTGCTTCTTCTTCACGTCTTTGAAGGTTTTGTCCGTAGAGCTGAACGCCGGGCGGTTGTTGGCTGCCCAGAAGAACACCATGGCGTCGGCCCGCATGACGGTCCGCTCCGGGGAGAAATGGGTTGTGTCGGTGCCTGCCGTGACCTGGGGCTCGTGGTAGTAGGCCCAGAGGACCGGGGTAAAGAAGGCGTCGCTCTCACCCACATCCTCAAAGGGGTTCAGGTTGGGCATCGTCAGGGTGTTGGAATAGCCCCCCAAAGCGCCGGCCCATTCCGCCCGCATCCGATACTCATAGCGCCGCCCCGGAATGGCGGTTTCGTCTGTCCACTCCGTCCCGGCTGCCTTGACCTTCAAGGCCCAGGTTCCCCATTCGCCGCCATTGTAATCCCTGCGATACACATAATAGGTCGTCACGCCGGATATCTCGTTCCAGGACAATAGCTGTTTTCCGTTCCTGTAGGCTCCGGCAAGAATCGGCACCGGCAGGCCGACGGTTACAGGCTCGCCCATTAGCTCCAGGGTTCCGCCCACGTCCTGAACGGAAACCTTTACGGTATAGACGCCCGGCTCGGAAAGAACGTAGCCATAGGTGGGGGAGGCGACGTAGAAGCCCTGCGCGACAAGCTGTCCATCCTTCCAAAGGTCATAGCACAGCTTCCGCGCTTTGGTCTCTCCCACAAGCGTTACGGTCCAGGGAACATACGTGCCTGTTTCTACGCTGGTCTGCTCCGGAACCACGCTGAGAATTTCCAGCACGGAAACGGGCTCGCTTAATTTACTGGCTTCCGTCCCGGCTTCGTCCTTCACATAGACCTTCGCCTTATAGACGCCGCCGTTTTCGGTCAGGTAGGAAAGCTGCTGGGAGGGACCGTAATCTGTGCTGTAAACGATCACCGTGTCCCGGTAGACGTCGAAGCGGTATTGCAGTTCGCCGACGCCGCCCTGTACCGCGGCGGTCCAGGTAATGGTCTGGCCTCTGGCCGCGTTGGTCTTGTCGGCGGCCACGGACAGCACCCGCAGGGAATTCTCCGCGTAGCGCACCACCACCCGGGCGCCCTGCACGTCGGCGGTCTTCCCCGCTTCATCCTTCACGCTCAGCCAGACGCTGTATTCGCCGGGCAGCGAAGGGGTAAACGTCAGGGTCGGCGCGGTGGTCCAGCTGCCTTCATAGACGAAATCATCCTGGTTTGCTTCGGGATCCTCCCAAAGTACGTCAAAGCAATACTGCGCCGTTCCGGCGGCGCCGACGGGGGTGGCGGTCCAGGTGATCGGGTCTCCCACAAGGGCGCTGCTTCGATCCGCCTGGAGCTTCACCATCAGCTCGCCCGCGTGTTCCGCGGCCCAGTGGGCGTCCCAGTCGGGGTCCATGACGCAGACGCCGTGGTCGCAGCCCGCCTCACGGCTGATTTCCCCGCAGCAGTCCGCGCAAAGCTCGCACCAGGGGCAAATGACGGCGCAGGCGCTGCAGGCCTCGCCGCATTCCGGGCAGATGGCCGCGCATTCTCCGCAGGTCTGGCAGTTTGCGCACATCCCCGCGCAGTCGGCACAGCGCACCTGGCAGCTTGCGCAGAGGGTGGTACACTCCTCGCAGCGCTCGCAGACCTCGCAGATAGATTTGCAGTTGGAGCAGTAGCCGCAGTCCCGGCAGAAGAAATAGCCGCACTGATCGCAGCTCTCATGGCAGCCGGGGCAGACCATGGCGCATTCGCTGCAGCAGCCGCAGGACAGACAGTAATAGGCGGCGTCCTCATAGCAGATTTGACAGATGGGGCAGTGCGCTGCGGTTTCTACGCAGCAGCGCATACACATATTGCAGTTCTCGCAGAAGCCGTCGCCGCATTGCTCGCAGTTGCCGCAGTGGCTGCAGCGCTTGTGATTGTCGTTGATAAAGCAGTTGCCGCAGTCGGGGCAGGCCGCGTCCTCGTCCAGATGACACTCCAGACACATCTCTCCGCAGCCGTCCTTGCAGCGGCCGCCGCAGTCGAAGCAGCGGCTGCACAGCAAACAGCCCTCTTCCTTGGTACAGGCCATGCAGTCGGGGCAGTGGTTGCCGTTGATGCTCCAGGCACAATAGCCGCACATGCCGCATTCCTCGCAGTAGTCAGCGTACATGCAGTCGGAGCAGAGCATACACTCCGGGCAGTAGTCCACACTGCCGTCTACGTAGCAGTTGCCGCATTCACAGCAGGCAAGGCCCAGCTCAATGTGGCATTCCAGGCACAGATCCTCGCAGGCCGCGCCGCACTGGGGGCTGCAGTCAAAGCAGCAGCCGCAGAAGTTGCAGCCTCCAACCTCCTGGCCGCAGGCGCCGCACTCGGGGCAATGCTGATGGTTGTCCTTGGCGCAGTCCAGGCACAGATTGCATTCCTCGCAGTAATCACCCCAGGACTCGCAGGCCCCGCATTCCGTGCAATGATGATCGTCGCCGCAGCCGTAGCCGGCGGCGCAGTGGTTGCCCCCGGAGCAGAGCCAGTCGTCATAGCGCCACTCTCCGCAGTATTCGCAGTTTACGCCATCATCGAAATCCCCGGGCTCGTCCGGGCGAAGCTCCCGGCCAAAGGCCGGGGAAGCGACGTTGAGCAGCAAAACGGCGGTCAGCGCGAACAGCATCATTTTTTTCCAAATTCTTTTCATCGAGCTCCTCCTAATCCGAGCCGCTTCGCTTGCGGTCGTCCTCGTGAACAACCAGCCCCAGAGCCTTGGCGTTTACCGCAAGCTCCAGCCGGTTCGTGTAGCCGGTCTTGTTCAGCATGTTTTGAATATGCCGCTTTACTGTAAAGACAGAGATACTGTATTTCTCCGCAATCTCCTCGTTGGAGCGATTTGTGGTGAGCTCCCGCAGAATCTCCAATTCCCGCTCTGTCAATTCGGATTTCCGGGCACAGCCAAATTCCGGGTTTGGCTGGCTTCCCGGATAGACCGATTCTCCCTGCATGGTTCGATCCATGACCTCCAAAAGGGAGCGCTCATCGTATTCTTTGAACCAGAAGCTGTCGATCCCGGCCTGACGCGCCTGCTCGATCCACTTGGATTCTGCCGTGGACGTGGCCAGAATGACCCGAACGTGAGGATCGTTTCGTTTGATGGCCTCCCCGCAGGTCAAGCCGTCCAGGCCGCGCTGCATCATCACATCCAGGATGACCAGGTCCACCGGATTGGCCCTGCAAAAGTTCACAGCCTGTTCCGCCGTAGCCAGCGACGCCGCCAGCTCGTATTTCGCGGCTGTCCGGATGTACATCTCAAAAAATCCTCTGGCGATGTACTGGTCGTCTGCGATGACCACTCTGATTTGGTTTCCCACTTCAAGTCACCTCCCGTCCTTGTGGAACTGTATGCTGTGTTTGACTTATTAGTTCAGCTTGAGGGACTCCAAAATGGCCTTGGTGACGTCGGAATCATAGGCAAAGCCGGCCATTCGGACGTTGACGGCCTTGTCTCCGATCACAGCGTACATCTGCACCACAGGGGAAGGGCCGCTGTAGGTTTCATACAGATAAGAAACGCCGGTCCAAGTATAGGCTCCTGTCTGAACGGACACGTCCTTCATTTCGGTGACCTTGTCGGAATCCTTATTGTATTCCTTCGTGGCGGCCACGTCCTTCTGACACTGCTCCTCCGTGGAGATTACGAACAGGAAGTAGTTCAAGGCATTGTCGCTTTTTTGAACCCACATGGAATTCTGATCTTCCTTGTCGATCTGGGAGCCGCCGGTCAGCTTCATTCCGTCCGGCACAAAGACTTCGGCATACGCGCCCCAGGATTCCGTCGTACCGGTCAGCTTTGCGGCGGGAGCCTCTGTCGTCTGCACAGCGTTTCCGGCGCTGCCCGGGTTTTCTGTGACGTCATCCTTCTTGTCGCACCCCATCAAGCAAAGAGAAAGTGCGAGAATAGCTGCCAAAATCCATGCAATTTTTTTCATTGTGTGTAGTCTCCTTTTCTTTTTTGGGACGATTCGCGTCCGCTGAGACGTATGATACAGAAAGCGCCGGCGTTTTACATCGCCCGCAGGAACCATTTTTTGTGCTATCCCGGAAGATGAATCTCAATCGTAACCGAAGGCTGAGTCAATGCGGACATGGTCCCGCCCGCGTTTTCCACCAGGGAACGAAGAGACGACAACCCGCCGGTCTCGGAAAGGGGTTTGTCCGGGACAGATCCGTTCCCGGCCAGGGTGAAGTGGAATCCGCCGCCGGCCGCTTCTGTGTTCACCTCGAGCCGATCTCCGTCCCCATGCTTGCGGAGATTGGACGCGCATTCCTGAACGGCTGCGGCCAGGATGGTTCGGGGCGTCCCGCCCTCGGGGATCGCGCCCCGCAGCCCAACCGTGATGCCGATGGTTCCGGCTCCCCGGATCGCCTCGGTCAGCGCGTCGCGCTGGGTATCGTCCTCCTCATATTCCTTCAGCAGTTGGGCGTTGGTAACAAGCAGCGTTCGGAGCAGGGCCGCCGCGTCAATCGCTGATGGGTCGTCCATGTAACGGCGGCTGATCAGAAGGACGTGGCCCGTCTCGTTGTGGACCTGCATCCGGGCATTCAGGAGCTCCTGGGACAGGATGATCCGTTCCGCCTCCCGATTGTAGTTTTCCAAACGCTGATGCAGTTCCCGCAGCTTATCGTTTTTGCTTCGCAGATCGTCGTTGATCCGGGCCAGGGCGGTGACGTCCGTTGCCGTGAGCCGGGAAAATGCCTGTTCGCCTTGGGAGACGCTGCTGTGAGAAAGCTTCCACACCCGCGTCCCATCGGAAACGACGGCATGGGGCGTCCCGGGCTCTGTGTGCTCCGCCGCGGTGGCCAGCTCCAGCAGGGGATGCAGATCCGTCAGAACTTTCCCGGTCAGAGCCCGGGAAACGGCGTCCATCGTCAGGTTGGAAAAAACGGTCTGACCGTCTTCCGCGGCAAAGGCGATCCCCGCGGGAAGCAGATCCAAGGTCTCCTTGACGGAGTCCGGGGTGGGGCGAGCCTTTCGCAGAAGCGCCAGTTTTCGGGAAACCCAAAACAGCCAGAGCGCGGCAAAAAGCTCTGTCAGAAGGGGAACAAACACCGGAAGATGACAGAAGGCGGCAGTCACTGCGGGCCAGGTCCTCGGGTGATCCGGCTCCCCATGGTGGAAAACGCCGTCCAACAACAGGAAGAACAGCAAAAACAGGACAATCAGAGAAATAGAGACGGGGAGAATATGCGAGCGGCGTTCCCTGACATGAGCCAGCAGCAGACAGAGGTAGCCGTTCCAAAGCAGCAGGAGCAGGGCGCTCACGATCAAGAGACCCCGAAGCGGCGTTTCCGCGGCGTGCCAGATCGTCATACCAAGTCACCGCCTTTCCCCGCGCAGACAGTCAGATACAGAATGCCCTCGCGTTTCTCGGAAAGGACCGGAAGCGATGCGCCGGCTGTTTCGATCCCAGCCGCGGGATTGGACGCCAGCCGTAAGTCGCCATCGGAACAGGAGACCATCAGCAAAGAGGCGCAGCCCAGCAGCCGTTCCGCCAGGGTCTCAAAGCTGTCGTACAGAGCAAGGATGGTGCCGGAGGGCAGCATTCCATCCTTTCCATCCTGTCTCTGCGTTTCCAGAAAGCCGCTCTCGTCTACGGAGGTTTTGAGGCCCGCATAGGAGAGATACCGCCCGGACTCGGAAACTGCCAGCAGGAGCTCCCGCAAAGGGAGCTCTTCCTGTTCGGAGACCGTCAGCAGCAGGTTGGTTTTGCGCTTGACAAAGGCGTTCCATACCGAAACCCGCGCAATGTCGCCGCGGAACGCCGGTGACCCGGGGCGGGCGGCCTTGAGCAGCTCCTCGATCCGCTTTTGCCAGGGATACATGCTTTCCGCAATTTCATGGTAGATGTGATGTCTGGAGCGGAGAAACGCGTTTTGCTCCTTTTGCCGGTTTTCGTATTCGATGAGGGTGTTTTCACTCTCCAGCAGCTCGTTCGCTTCGGAAAGCGCCTCGTTTGCCCTGCGAAGCTCGCCTTCGTCCTCGACCCAGAAGGCGCAGCCGCCGCTGATTCGCTTGCCGGACAGCTTTTGATCCGGCTGAAGCCGGATCGGGGCCTCCAGCGCCGCCGCAAGCTGGTCGTGGGTTGCGGGGATTTCATCTGCGGACCGATCGATCGGCCGAAGCTCCCAATCTGTGATCAGTACGGGCATGGGAAGCTGGGTAAAAAAACCGGCATAGTTTACGTTATGGGGGATCAGCCGTTTTTGAATGCAGATTTCGCAAACGGCAAGCATGGAAAAAACATGAATCTCCGGGGATTCGTAGGGCGGGATGAACGGAACGATCCGCTTAAGTGTGTGGAGCTCGATCAACCCGAACCAGAGCAGCAGAACGCCCACAAACAAGAGAATCGTCTTTTTGTTTTTCCCACGGCCGCAGGTCCGAACCAGCAGGAGCAGTCCGGCGGCGACGGCCAGAATCATCCAGGCATAGCTCAGGTAGAAGGGCAGGCGGTAGGTGTAGGTTCCGCTTGTGCCGATCAGGTCACCGATCCCGGGCTTTGGAACAAAAACCAGATGATGCAGGTCGTTGGTCAGAATCAGGGTGGAGAGAAGGGCCGCCGGGATCAGAAGCAAACGCTCGTCCCGGCCCTTGCGCGCTTCACCTCTGCCGATCCGAAGGCACAGCATCCAAAACAGGGCGGGGATCACGGTCATCGGCAGATAAAAAGCGTACCAGCTCAGCCGCAGCGCGGCGGCGCTTACGGCAACGCGGTATCGAAAAACCCGCAGGCAGAGGTAAAAAAGCATGAGCAGCGCCATAGCGATCAGATAAACCCGGGGCTTTGCGGGCAGAAGGCGGGAATGGACGGACCGGATCCAGACCAGGAGCAGGGAAGCGTAGATGGTGAAACCAAGGCAGAAGCACAGGGTGACAAGAGAATAATTCGGCGCGGGTACGTTGTGCAGCCAATCCTCGACCACGTGAAGAACACCGGCCAGCAACAGCAGGCCGATGAAAATCAGATGATTCCTGTTTGAACGCCCAGCTCGCAAAGTACAGCGCCCCCTTTTCACCCAATTATACTATATCCGCAAAACGCTCCAAAATCAAGAGCATCCTTCCTGGGCAGAAAAGCCCCTGTCCTGTCTGGCGGGGACAGGAGCAGCGGTTCGGGAAATGACGCGGGCAGCCGCCTTTCCGCGGTCCCGCTGCTTGAAAAACAGGAGAATCAGGAAGCGCGGCGGAAAACGAAAACGCCGAAAGCCCTTGAACAAAGACTTTCGGCGTTGCTGCTGGCACCCACGAGAGGATTCGAACCTCCGACCTGCCGCTTAGGAGTGTTTAAGATAGACCGTCCCCCTAAAAAGGGATACGTAGGATTAAAATACACGGGCAAAATGCGTAATATGCGATAACTACGTGCGTATTTCATGCGTAATTTGAAAGCTGAAGCCGATTTCATAGTGGCAACTCTCGTTTAGGTGCCAAATATGGTGCCAAAAAGGGTGCCAAAGATGCGGGCGCTACGCCGGCGTCACGCCGGCCGATCAGAGCAGCCCAGTGTCCGGCGGATGAAAGCGACGTCATCTTCGGACACGATGGCAAACACTCGCAGCTCACTGTGCTGCAGCTCCAGAGCAGTCATGAAATCTGTTTTTTCCTCATAGCAGCCAACAAGCTGGACCATGTTCCCAGCCGCATCTTTGCAGAACGCTGTAAAGGTGCGGTTTTCAGCTTTCGTAGTCATAGGGCGCCTCCTGTCGTTCAAGTTGTCGTATTTTAGCTTTCTTTTGAAGGAATTACAAGTCCTTTTCACCGCTGTTCAGGGATAAATATTTGATTTTATATGGTGTTTTCACACGTTATAAACGCATAAACAGTTGACTATATGCGTTTAATTTGGTATAATAAAACAGCAAAAATCAGAAAAGGAGGGCGCAGAGTGAAAAGCCACGCAAGGAAAACGGTGCAAAATTTCAGCGGGGAGATGGCATACTCCTCGTACTGTCCGCAGCCGTTGCCTCCAAATCCGAATATAGAAATCGATACAGAGATGCAGCAGCTGTTGATCGACGCACATAAGAAGCTGGCGCTGCTCAACGGCCTGTCTGATTCGGTATAATTATCTCGAAATTTCTTAATTATTCATTCGTTGCTTTTCGTAGAAAATAGTTAATGGAGAAAGAAGGGGGAACATGGGCTCAATACACCCAAATGCGCAGGCAGCTTTTTTTGACAGACATAAAGGTAATGATGGTTTGGTCAAATTATTCTTGACTGGATTTGATATTACGGCAGCATATGAAAAACACGTAGCAAACACTATTGTATACGCATATATTCTTAAAGCAGAAGACTTCATGAAAGAAGCTTTTGGTTTTGAAAAAGATATTCTTCTAATGTATTCGCCATATGAACAGATGGAGCCACGTTCAATCCAGGCACTGGATGAGCTTTTCCATCTTTACCCCTTTGCTGGCCGCGTTGATACCCTGAACTGTTTTCTGTTATCAGATGACGACAACGTTGAGGCATGGGTAAAGGAGTCTGCGAATAGCGAAAACGTTAGAATAATTATACCATTTTCAAAGAATGAAGTCTTGTCGAACAAAGATGATCAATGGTATATTCGAAACAAACTAAGAAAGTATTTCTTTGGATTGGACCTGTTCGGATATACTCTTCCGCTAAATGACGACACATACTTTTTTGGCCGTCAGCAGATAGTCGCTCGCTATATCAATTCCATAAAAAGAGGTGAAAACCGCGGGGTTTTTGGCTTAAGAAAAACAGGAAAGACCTCACTACTATATAAAATTAACCGTGTTGTTTCAGAACAAAAGATTGGAGAAGTATTCTTCTACGACTGCAAATCTCCCTCTTTTCGAAAACTTCACTGGTATCAATTTCTATTTGAAATATATTCCAACATATGCAATCGTATAAATATTCCTGCAAAGCGCGAAGAAGATGAAGTGGCAGTCATTCGTAATATGCGTACTGCAGTAAAAGAGGCAGCAAATAAAGGAATAAAGCTCATTCTCGTTTTTGATGAGATTGAGTATATTTCATTTATTGCTCCGCTGGACGAGCATTGGAAGACCGAATTTGTCGATTTTTGGCAGACAATTTGGTCCATTCAGAGCACACATCGCAACTTGACATTCATCGTTTCAGGCGTGAATGCAAGTGTTTCTGAGGTGGATTCAATCGTTATTGGCGGAAGAAAAATCCAGAATCCGCTGTTCGGAATTGTGCAATCGGAATACTTGAAAGGGTTGACAGACGAAGAATGCAATTCCATGATAAAAACGCTGGGAAAGCGGATGGGATTAAAATTCGAGTATGATGTTTTCAAGTATATCTATGCTCAATATGGCGGCCATCCCATGCTTACTCGTCTTGCTTGTAGTAAACTTAATATGCATTTTGAGGAAGCAAATCGTCCAGTTACAATTAGCCTGAGGCAGGCCGAACAGCTATTACCAGATATCAATTCGGAGTTGGTTTACTATTTCAGACATGTTATTTCAGAGCTGCAAGAGTTTTACCCTGACGAATATGAGATGTTTGAGATGTTGGCTGCAGGCCAAATAGCAGATTACATTGAGCTTTCACAGTCCGTGGAATTAACAAAGCATTTGTATGATTATGGACTGATAGAGAACAAGGCAGGAATCCCTGAAGTAAAACTCCCGGTTGCTGCCGATTTCGTTGCTTCTGAGTTAGCAAAAAAGGAGCAGCGGAAGTCTTCGTACAAACTGATCCCGCCTGAAAACCGTTCAAAATGGGTAATTAGCCGGGCGAAGTCGATCGTCCAGGATATGAGGCAACTGGAGATTGCAATATCTCAGGCACATGGTTTGCCTAAACTCTTTGGCAATCATTCTTTCCCTGAAGCAGACAAGCTAATTGAGATTCCGGTCGCAGACTCAGAAAGCAGCTTTGGCGCATTCTTTAATACGATCAATAGGTGCTTTGTCGAGTCTGTAGAGAATTATGGGAAGGAGATTGGGAAGCAGCGTTATTTTTGGGTTGATATCTGCTCAGCATACCCGGTATTATATGCGGTGCTCTACCGGGCAAAGGTATACCGACATTCTCAAGACCATCTTAAACTTACTCCTCAGTTTCTATCAGACTATACCACATTTAGAGCTGAGGATACTGCGGGTTTTATCGATCAAGAAGATCAGTTGTATGCCATCCAACAGAAACTGCTAGATAATCTATGGGTCGCGATTCAAGTTGAAACAAACAAAATAGTCTAACTATAAAAAAAGGGCACATAATCAGATGATTATGTGCCCTGACGTCGTGCCGTAATTAACCCTCGAAGAGGGTCATCACAGCCTTGCCCGCATTGACGACTATCCGAAGGATAGACGCAGCCGTGTCGAGGCAAGCCAGGGCGGCCTTGAGTCTTTCACTCATAGTACTACCTCCTTTCTGAGCATTAAGCTCGAGGATAAACGGTAGAACTATGCCGCCCAACGTCAAAAGGCATTATATCATCTTTTTCTCAGACTTCAATACTTTTTTGCAGAAATCAAGAAGAAAAGCCGAAAGCCCTTGGTATCAAAGGCTTTCGGCACTGTTTTTGGCACCCACGAGAGGATTCGAACCTCCGACCTGCCGCTTAGGAGGCGGCCGCTCTATCCGGCTGAGCTACGTGGGCAAATCAACATTGCCTTAGTATTCTATCTGCCCCGCGGGGAATTGTCAAGAGTTTTTTCAGCGCCAATAGGGGAGGGGTATTCCGCAGGGGGAGCGTCCCGGAAATTGTGCAGCGGGGGCAACCGGCGGAGAAAAATTGAGAGTTGAGAATTGAGAATTTGCGGTGTTTTCAAATTGCCATTTGAAAACATGGAAACTGCGGGCGGCGCATCCTTGCGGATAATAGCCGCCCCTACGGGCGCTGAACCCTGAACCGGCGGCCAGCGGTCTGGCCGCCCTACGGGCCATGCTTCCCGATAAGATTTTCATTGACATTGTGGAAAGAATGTTGTAAACTAATGTGCGATATTAGATGCAAGGAGGCGGTTGCCTTGTTTCAGATCATGACAGACACCTCGGCCAATCTTCCCTCGGAGCTGGTCCGGGAGAAGGGGATCTCTGTGATCCCGTTCCCTTATTTTGTCAACGGCGCCCGGCACACCTGCCTGGATACCGAGGGCTTTGACAGCGAGACCTTCTACGGCGCCATGCGGGAGGGGGCGGAGGTGACCACCTCCCAGATCAACCCCCAGAACTACGTTGACGCGATGCGTCCCGTTTTGGAGCGGGGAGAGGATGTCCTTTTCGTGGGTATGTCTTCCGGCATCAGCGGAGCCTATCACAGCGCCGAGCTGGCGGCGGACGAGCTTCAGGCGGAATTCCCGGACCGGAGGATTCGCCTGGTGGACACCCTGGGGGCGTCCCTGGGGGAGGGACTGCTGGTTATGCGGGCGGCAGCGGAGAAGGCCCTGGGCCGCTCCCTGGAGGACGTCCAGAAAGGTCTGCTGGAGCTGCGGCATCGGATGTGCAACATCTTCACGGTGGATGATCTGAAATACCTCCGAAAGGGCGGGAGGCTGTCCAATCTCTCCTTCATTGTAGGCACGATTTTGCAGATCAAGCCTCTGCTGAAGGGCAATGAAGAAGGGAAAATCGTTGCCTTTGCCAAGCTCCGGGGCAGGAAAAAGGCCCTGGAGGAGTTGGCAAAGCGGTACGACGAGTACGTGGTGGACGCGGGGGAACAGATGATCGGCATCGCCCACGCCGACTGCCCCGAGGACGCGGCCAAGCTGGCGGAGCTGCTGCGCAGGAACCATCCGCCCAAGGAGATCTTCACCGTTGGCTACGAACCCGTCACCGGCTCCCACGTGGGCCCCGGCACCCTGGCCCTGTTCTTCCAGGCCCGGGAGGGCTGCCGTGGAATGTAACAAATAATCAACGGCTAATTCAACGGCGCTGCCTCTACGCGAGACAGCGCCGTTTTCACTTAACATTTGAGCAGATTCTTAACTCTTGAGCAGATTCTGTTTGTGGAACTGCAGGGTGTAGAGCTTGTAGTACTGTCCCTTCAGGGCCAACAGCTCCTGATGGGTGCCCTGCTCCTGGATCTCGCCGTGGGCGAGGACGATGATATTATCCGCGTGCTGGACGGTGGAGAGCCGGTGGGCCACGATCAGCATGGTGCCGATGGTCTTGATCCGCTCCAGAGAGTCCTGAATCAGCAGCTCCGTCTCCGTGTCGATGTTGGCGGTGGCCTCATCCAGAATGATAACGGAGGGCTTGTGCAGAATGGTCCGGGCGAAGCTCAGAAGCTGCCGCTGGCCGGCGGAGAAGTTGTTGCCCCGTTCCCGAACCGGCTCGTCCAGGCCCTTTTCCAGGCGGTTGATAAAGGAGTCGGCGTTGACGTACTTGCATGCCGCCATGATCTCATCGTCGCTGACGTCATCCATCCGCAGGATCAGATTGGAGCGTATATCGCCGGAGAAGAGGAAAACGTCCTGAAGCATCTGGCCGAAGTGCCGGCGCAGGGAGGCAATCTGGATGGTCTTGATGTCCCGGCCGTCAATCAAAATCTGGCCCTTCTGAATATCGTAGTTCCGGCAGATCAGGCTGAGAATGGTGGTCTTGCCGGAGCCGGTGGCGCCCACGAAGGCCACGGTCTGGCCGGGCAGAACATGGAAGGATACGCCCTTGAGCACCCATTCGCCGGGCTTGTAGGCAAACCACACGTCCCGGAACTCGATTTCGCCCTTGATCTCGTCCAGGGCCTCCGCGTCGGGCTCGTCCACCACCTCCGGGACAATGTCCAGAATGGAGAAAATCTTCTCCGCGGAGGCAAAGGACTTCTGAAGCATATCAAACTGCTCGGCCAGGGTCTGGATGGGATTGAAGAACTTGTTCAGGTACATGTAGAAGCTGACCACCACGCCGGAGCTGATGGTCTGACCAAACCAGTGCAGATCCTGAATCTTCCCCTTGGCGCCGAAGAAGAATAGGCACAGCACCGTGGAGATGTAGAGCATGTAGACCATGGGCCGGAAGATGCCGAAGACCAGCATCCGGGCCATCTTGGCCTTCCGCAGCTCGGCGCTCTTGATCCGGAATTCCTCCATCTTCCGGTCCTCCCGGTTGAAGCTCTGGGTGATCTTGATGCCCGAGAGGTTTTCGGAGAGGTAGGTGTTGATGGCGGTGGTGGCGTCGTTGACCCGGCGGTGAACCTTCCGGGAGAACTTCCGGAAAATCACCGTGAAGAGCACCACGAAGGGCACGAAGCACAGCACCATCAGAGTCAGGGCGTAGTTCAGGGCCAGCATGGCGGCCAGCACGCCGAAGATCACAAGAGTGTTCTTGGCCATGGTGACCAGCACGTTGGTGAACAGGAAGGAGATGGAGTTGGGGTCGTTGCTGACTCTGGTTACCAGCTTGCCAACGGGAATGTTGTTGAGCTGCTCGTGGGACAGGCTTTCAATGTGGGTGAAGGTGTCCATGCGAATCTGGGAGAGGATTTTCTGACCCACCTTTTGCAGCAGCATGGCCTGGGCGTAGGTGCAGACCAGACTGACAATCAGGATGCCCGCGTACACAATCACGTAGGAGACCAGCTTCGAAAGCGGGAAGCTGTCCTTAATCATCTCCTCAATCCTGCCGATCAGCAGGGGAGAGGCCACGTCGTAGGCGATGGAGAAGAGCATCACCAGGAAGACAAGGGCGAACTGGCCCTTGTAGGGCTTGGCGTAGCGCAGCAGCCGCTTGATAATCTCGCGGTCGGCCACGTGCCGCTCAAAGCCCATGGATTTTTTCTTGTCCTTTTCCAGCAGGAAGGCCGTCAGGAAGACCACGGCGAACACGCCGATGACGGCGCCCACGATCAGGACGGGAAGGTACTCATGCATGGCCGTTCCCTCCTTCCTCTTCCAGCTTCTGGAGGTCCACCATTTTCCGGTAGCCCGGGCAGGTCTCGTAGAGCTCGTCGTGGGTGCCCACGGCGGTAATCTCGCCGTCCTCCAGATAGAGCAGTTTGTCCATTTCCTGAATGGTGGAAATTCGGTGGGCGATCAGAATGGTGGTCTTGCCCTTTCGGGTCTGCCGCAGGTTTTTCAGAATCTCCCGCTCGGTTTTGGTGTCCACCGCGGAGACGGAGTCGTCCAGGATCAGAATGGGGGCGTCCTTCATCAGGGCCCGGGCAATGGAAATCCGCTGCTTCTGGCCGCCGGAGACCATGACGCCCCGCTCGCCCAGCATGGTTTCGTAGTGATTGGAGAAGTCCCGTATGCTGTCGTCCACGTTGGCCAGCCGGGCCGCCTCCTCGATCTGCTCGTGGGTATAATCGTCCACGGCAAAGGCGATATTATTGGTGATGGTATCGGAGAAGAGGTAGTTGTCCTGGGGCACGTAGGCGCAGCCCTCCCGGAGGGAGTGGATGGTGACGGTGTTCACGTCCTTGCCGTCCACGAAGACGGTCCCGTCCGGCACGTTGTAGGTCCGGAGAATCAGATCTACCAGAGTGGTCTTGCCGCAGCCGGTCTTGCCCACCAGACCCACGTTCTCTCCGGCGTTGATGCGGAAGCTGACGTTTTTCAGCACGTCAAATTCCCCGTCCGGGTAGCGGAAGCTGAGGTTTTTGAACTCGATCTCACCACGGACCTGGCCGATGGGCTTCGCTCCGGGGGCGTCCACCACGTCGGCCTTGGCGTCCAGCAGCTCCCCGATGCGCTTCAGGGAAGCTCTGCCCCGGGAGGTCATATCGATCAGCTCCGAAACGGCCATGACGGGCCAAACGACGGCGGTGTAGTAGCCGATGAACTCCACCAGCTCGCCCGCATTGAATTTGCCATCCCAGACCAGATAGCCGCCGTAGCCCAGAATGATGCAGACCACGCTCTCCACGAACATCATCACCAGCACCCGCAGCAGGACAGAGGCCTTGGTGTGGTTGATGTTGGCGACTTCGTTTTCCTCGTTGAGCTTTCGAAAGGCCATGAGCTCCTTGGCCTCCTTCACAAAGGCCTTGATGACGGCGATGCCGGAGAAGCTCTCCTGGCTGAAATCGGACAGACGGGCGTAGGCCTCCTGGCGGATGTCCCACTTTTTCATCATGTACCTGCCCACCACGGTGGCAGAGGCCAGCAGCAGGGCAGTGGGGATCAGGGACAGAACCGTCAGCACCCAGTTCATGCGGAACATCTTGGTCAGGGCCAGGGCCGAGAGAAGCAGGGCGTCAAAGAACATCATAAAGCCCCAGGCGAAGCTTTCCAGCACGGATTCCAGATCGTTGGTGAACAGGCTCATGAGGCTGCCCACCTTGTGAATCTGGTAATAGTTCTGGCTCAGATGCCGGGCGTTGTTGAACATCCGGTTCCGCAGGTCCTCGTCCACCTTGTGGGCGGTGCCCAGGAACATGACCCGCCACAGGAAGCGGCCTGCCACCATGGAAAAGATGATGATGAGCATGGGCATGCAGATCTTTTCCAGGACAAAGTCCATGTCGAAGGGGAGCCTCGCCCCGTCAACCGTTACCCAGCCGTCGTTGAGTCCGTTGACGACCATTTGGTAGAGGTTGGGAATGATGAGCTGCAGATAGTCTACCGCCACCAGAGACGCCAGACCGATCAGCAGAAAGTGCAGATAGCGCAGATAGTACCGGTTGATGTGCCGGCCGAAGATCATACGACAGCCCTCCTTTTTTAGCATGCTAATTTTCTCCGGGTATTGTATATCGGAATCGAATATTTGTCAATAGCTTACAAAAAAATAGTTTTCAATATGAATTGACAAACTGAACCGCGGCACGGTTGGGCATCCGCGTCAGAAAGCCGGGCCATTGACTGCCTCCTGCACCTGATTGCCGTCAGGAAAAAACGATCTGATTTTTGAAAGCAAGAGCTGGGTGTTGGAGGGGTTAAAGATGCAACGAACCGGGAGAAGGCCAGCCGACCTTCTCCCGGTTCGTTTATGATACGCGGACAGGTGTGAAAAAGAAAAATGTTAAAAATGTATTAATATTCTTTTAATATGTATGTTGAGAAACGATGATGAATACTAAAAATGAATATTTCGAATAGAATATGCAGAAATATAAAGGATATGCAGATATAATTGCGAAACTGTAAATACTCAACAAAAACTGAAGAAAAAATACGGCATAATCGCAATACAAAAAATGGAAAAACATTCTGTACAAATCCAATCTGAAATGCTATAATCTTTCCGGTGCACCGGTTCGTAATTCCATTAAACCTGTTAACAAAATAAGGAAAAGGAGACTGTACAATCATGAGGAAACAGTTCAAACGCCTGTTCGCTCTCCTGCTTGTGATGGCTATGGTTGTGGGCCTGATGCCCGTCATGGCCGCCGCGGGGGGAAATGCCGCCATTTCCGGCGAAGCCGAGATGGGCCGCGCCTACACCGAGGAAGACAACGCCATCCTGGATAACGACGTATTCGCAAAAATCGCGGAAGTCGAAGCCGGCGCAGCCACCCGTCAGGGCGGCATCAGCCGGATGACCGAATCCGACTACGTCCGCATTGTCCCCCAGGTCGTGGATGCCATCAAGTCCTCCGAGACCTACGTTCCCGGCACCCTGCAGCAGAATGGCAATTTCCTGGTTTGGATGACCACCACCGGCATGCCCTGCTGCTACGACCCCAGAATGGAAGCTGAGCTTCACAACACCGTCAACGATCCCACCCCCGCGGAAATGGCCAAGATCGAGGCGGAAGCCGAGGCGCTTCTGGATGTTGTTGTCGCTGCCCGTGAGAGCGAGACCCGCGGCGGCAGCGCCAGCTCCACCAAGATCGGCCTGATTCAGCCCTACTGGGAGTCCAGCTCCTCCTACGCCGATTCCTCCTTTACCAGCTACTCTCCTTACTATAAGACCATGTGGCAGAACCTCTACGGCGCCACCGGCGGCACCGGCATGCGGTACTCCATGACCAATGCCAACATCACCAACATCGCCAAGACCATCGAAGAGTGCGGCCTGGTCATTTTTGACTCCCACGGCACCACCGACTACTCCGGCTCCAACGGCGACTACACCTCCCGCGCCAACTGCTCCTACCTCTGCCTGACCACCAACTCCGGCATCACCACCGCCGACACCCAGGCCAAGAGCGGTCCCTACGGCACCTACTATGAGTGCATGAAGGGCTCCGGCTACGCTTACGTTTCCGGCACCTGCATTGCCAACCACATGTCCAAGAACGCGCCTCACTCCCTGGTTTACATGGGCATCTGCCTTGGCATGGCCACCGACGGCATGTTCAAGGGCCTGCGCCAGAAGGGCGTCGAGGTCGTCTACGGTTACTCCCAGTCCGTCTCCTTCGTGGGCGAACGCCAGTACATGCAGTCCATCCTGGGCTACGTGAAGAACGGCGACAACTTCGGCACCGCTCTGAACAAGGCGAAGAACTCCCTGGGCAAGTGGGATCCCGCCTACTCCAACTACAGCCAGTCTCAGGCTGTCGCCAACCATGTGGCGTTCCCCATCGTCGTCTCCTCTGAAGACAGCTATCCCGGCCACGGCTATGTGGATGCTGTCCAGAACGTCTACTCCACCTGGAATCTCTTTGGCGGTGGCGGATCCAATCCCGGAACCAACGTCACTGTGACCTTCTCCGTGCCCAGCGGCATTTCCGCGCCTGCCAGCCAGACTGTGGCGTCCGGCAGCTCCATCACCCTGCCCACCGTTGGCGCTCCTTCCGGCTACACCTTCCTGGGTTGGGTTACCTCTCCCGTGAACAATACCACCACCCAGCCCACCACCTACACCGGCACCGTTACCGTCAACAGCAGCGTTACCCTGTACGCGCTGTACTCCTACACCTCCGGCGGCAGCGGCAGCGGCGGCACCGCCTACCAGCTTCTGGGCTCCGCTCCCTCCAACTGGGCCGGCAGCTACATCATCACCTTCGGCACCAGCACCAGCAGCCTCTACGTTCTGAAGGGCCTGTCCGGCAACAAGAGCTATGAGTCCGCTTCTGCTGGCGGCGCAGTCCTGCTGGCCAACACCGGCATGACCTACGCTGACGGCTACCTGACCGGCGCCACCAACGCCTACGTCTTTGACATCGCCGCCTCCAGCAGCAAGTACACCATCAAGAACAAGTCCACCGGCACCTACCTGGGCAGCTACAACTCCTACCTGTACAGCCGGACCTCCAATTCCTCCAGCTACTGCAGATGGACCCTGTCCATGAACAACGGCAACGTGACCGCTGCCAACAGCGCCAGCAGCCGTTATCCCTATCTGGCCTTCTCCAGCAGCAACTACTTCATGATGGGCTCCAGCGCCCCCACCGGCCTGTACTTCTGGAAGCAGACTACCACCGGCGGTTCCGGCAGCACCACTTACTACACCACCTGATCAAACCTGACACCCCATCGGGTTAAACCGACAAGCAAAAAGACCGCAGGGCAGCACCTGTGGTCTTTTTGCTTTTCGGAACAAATGCCTTGACAAGCCCGGCGCTTCGATATACTATCGAACTGTCGGAAAGCTTGAACGAGGAAACGATGGTCGAAAAGCGGACAAAACAGGGAGGAAGATACAATGAAAGTTCTTGTGCTGAACGGAAGTCCCAAGCGGGAAAAGAGCGATACCATGCACGTTACCCGGGCCTTTCTGGAGGGTATGAACGAGGCCGGCCCCCAGGAAATCCATACGGTCCACGTGATTGACAGGCATATTGAATATTGCACCGGCTGCTTTGCCTGCATGCACAACGGCGGTACCTGCGTCCATGACGACGATATGCGGGAGATTCTGAATGAGATTCTGGACAGTGACTTGCTGATCTGGAGCTTCCCGCTCTACGCCTACGGAATGCCCGCGCCGCTGAAAAATCTCCTGGATCGGACGCTGCCTCTGTCCAGCATGACCATGCGGAAGGTGGGAGACCGCTATGCCCACGTGGGACAGGCGGACGTCTCCAAGCTTCGATACCTGATGATCTGCGGCTGTGGCTTCCCCAACAGTAAGCACAACTTTGAGCCCGCCGTGGCCCAGTTCCAGCTCTGCTTCCGGAGTCGGCGTACCGTCGTCACCGTGCCGGAGAGTCCCATGTTCAGCGCCCCGGAGGCGGCGGCAGTCACCGGACCCCGGCTGGAGCTGGTGAAACGGGCGGGGAAACAGTACGCCGAATCCGGAGAAATTGACGAAGCCCTGCTGGCGGAGATCGGCTCCCCCATGATCCCGGAGGAGATTTATGCAGCCATCGTAAACGGAGGCGTATGATTACATGAAAAAAGTCAGAATTACCGTGAAAAAGATTGCCCAGTACGTGGATTTGATGGAGCAATATGAAAACCCCATTGCCCACGCCTGCGATATGAGGCTTGGGCAGAGCTTCCTCTGCAACGGTTGGGAACGTCCGGAGGGCTTCTGCGCCAGCGCCTGGGACACCGTGTCCCCCTTCGTCATGACCCTGGCCCACGGCGGCGAAAACTTCTACGACGGCTGGATGAAAAACCCGAAATCCGCTATGATTTCCTGCAACGACGGCTTTCGGCCGGTGAGCTTTCTGCTGGAAGCCCTGGACGAGGACGCAGAATAACGACGCACAGGAGGATAATGCGATGCAATATGAAATCATCTCCCTGTCCAAGCGGCCGGAGCTGTTCGAGGCCGCGGCAGACTGGTTCAGCGCCAGGTGGCGGGTGCCCAGGCAGGCCTATCTGGACAGTATGGCCGAGAGCCAAACGAGCAAGACCGGTGTGCCGGAATGGTACGTGATCCAAAACGGCGGGAGGATTATCGCGGGCCTGGGCGTCATTGCCAACGACTTTCACAAGCGGCCCGACCTGACGCCGAATCTCTGCGCCCTGTTTGTGGAGGAGCCCTACCGGAAGCGGGGCCTTGCCAAGGGCCTGCTGGATCACGCCTGCGAGGAGCTGGCCGCCTACGGCATTGAAGCTGCCTATCTCATTACCGACCATACGGATTTCTATGAGCGCTGCGGCTGGGAGTTTTTTACTATGGTGGAGGAGGACGACGGCGGCCGGGCCCGGATGTATCAAAGACAGACGAAATCTGAAATATAACGGTTTTTTGCAAAGATGCAGTTGAAATCCGGGGGAATTGTGTGGTAGAATCAACGAATCAATTGATTCCGCAAAGGAGGTATGGTTATGCTTAAACCAAAGCGGCTGAAACCCGGCGATACCGTTGCCATTGTCAGCCTTTCCGCCGGGACCCTGGGGGAGCCCTGGGCCATCCACAAGCTGCACATTGCCCGGGAACGACTGGAACGCGATTACGGTCTGCGGGTCAAGGTCATGCCCAACGCCCTGAAGGGCCGGGAGTACCTGTACGAGCACCCGGAGGCCCGGGCCGCCGACTGGATGGAGGCCTTCCGGGACCCGGAGGTCAAGGCCATTTTCAACGCTATCGGCGGGGACGACACCATCCGGCTGCTTCCCTATATCGACTTTGACGTGATTCGGCAGAATCCGAAGATTTTCACCGGCTTCTCCGACACCACCTCCAACCACTTTATGATGTACAAGGCCGGGGTCATGTCCTACTACGGGGCCAGCATTATGACCAACTTCGCGGAGTACGTCAAAATCAACGACTACACCGCCGCCGCCATTCGCAATACCTTCTTTGAGCCCAAGCCCACGCAGGAGATTCCATCCGCTCCCTACTGGTACGACGACGAGGACGAGAAGATTTGGTGGAAGGAAGAGAACATGAACACCCTGCGGCAGTACCACCCGGAGGAAATCGGCTATGAGATTCTTCAGGGCAGCGGCGTGGTGGAGGGCGAGCTGCTGGGCGGCTGCATCGACGTGTTCCCCGAACTGCTTGGCACGGCCATCTGGCCAGGCATGGAGGAATGGAGAGGCAAGCTGCTGTTCCTGGAAACCAGCGAAGAGGACATGCCCGAGGACTATCTCACCTGGTATCTGCGGAATCTGGCCGCCCAGGGCATCTTTGACGTGATTTCCGGCATCATCGTGGGCAAGCCTGCCCGCCGGAGCAAGTACGAGCCATACAAGGAGGTCTACCGGAAGGTGGTGGGCTTTGAGGCCAAGCGGCCCGACCTGCCTATTCTGTACAACGTAAACATCGGCCACGCGGAGCCCATCGGCGTCCTGCCCATCGGCGCCCGCTGCCGTCTGGACGCGGACAACAGGACGCTGACGCTCCTGGAGCTCGCCACGGATTAGGAGGGGATTCCATGCGCATTCGCTATCGTCCCGCCGCTCCCTCCGACGCGGCCCGGCTGCTGGAATACACGAAAAAGATCGGCGGCGAGACCGACAATCTGACCTTTGGCGCAGACGGACTTCCCTACACAGAGGAGCAGGAGGCCGCGGTGCTGGAGCGCTTTGCCGCGAGCCCAAACAGCCGCCTGTTTCTGGCCCTGGACGGGGACAAAATCGTTGGAAACGCCTGTGTCAGCGGCAGTGGCAATCCCCGGTTCTGCCATCGGGCCGAGCTGGCTGTCTCCGTCCTGCGGGATTATTGGGGGAAGGGGATCGGCTCCGGCCTGATGGAGCAGATGATTGCCTTTGCCCGCCAGACCGGCGCGGTGCTGCTTTCCCTGGAGGTCCGCTCCGACAACGAGCGGGCCAAGGCCCTCTACCGCAAATTCGGCTTCACCTGCTTCGGCACCTTCCCCAAGTTCTTCCGCATCGATGGGCAGTATTTCGGCGCCGATTACATGACGTTGGATCTGACCGAAGGAAGTAATAAGTAAGAGGTAAGAAGTAAGAAGTGAGAATCGGCAGATGGGTAAGCCGATCCCGTGGTGCACACGCTGCGTCGCTGCGTGACATTCCCCCCACCTGCCGTAGGGACGAGCATTGCTCGTCCGGCATTCGGAACGAATGCAATTTGCCGGAGGCAAATCCAACCGGGTTTCGTCATTGTACCCTGACGGATCGCCTTGCAGGCGATTGTTTGCTTCGCAAACGCGGACGAGCACTGCTCGTCCCTACAGCGCAGAAAGGGCTGCTTCTGCCGACCTACATCACGCAAAGCGGCTGAATGGACGCAGGGGGTATCCTGCTTCGTCGCAGAAAGGATGAAACGATTTGCCGGCTCCCGCTCATTGGAGAATTGAATCAGTAGATGCAGCCAATCTGTACCAGGCCGCAGAAATCCACGCCGTCAGCTGGCGGGCTTCCCACGCCGATCTCTGTACGCCGGATTTCATTGCCGCTCATACAACGGAACGGCAACG
>JAEEKA010000081.1 GCA_016282135.1 Oscillospiraceae bacterium | reverse complement strand
TGTTCGGCATCAGCGGATAGAGTGCGATGACCTCGCCGCGCCCGTTGCGAAGCACCTGGGCGTAGGCATTGCCCCAGAGGAGCAGGTGCGTCATGAGGGTCTCCCGGAACACGAAGGAACTCATCTCCGGGTTCGGCTCATCGTGCAGAAGCAGATACAGCGGATGATCGATGGCTTTCTCCTTGCCGCCGTCCTTTCGGTAGCGGTAGAGATGTATCGGAAGGCCCGCGATAGCCTCTGCGAGGATGCGGACGCAGGAGTAGACCGCCGTCATCTGCATGGCGGAGCGTTCCGTCACCAGTTTGCCGGAGGTCGTGCCGCCCATGAAAAAGGTATAGCCGCTGCCTGCCGTCCTGTTCTGAGGCTTGTCTCTGGATCTGAACAAACCGCTGAAAATACCCATCTTATCACTCTCCTTGATTTTATTTTACGGATATCCAAAAAAGTATTGACAAAGACGCTCTGCCATGATATTTTAAGCGTGGCCGTATTAAACGGATATCCAATAAAGCGGGGGATGCAAAATGCGAGGAAGACCAAAACTCGAAGATAGCCGCGATAACCAGTATCGTGTCCGGCTGAACGACGAAGAGAATGAGATGCTGAGTTACGCCAGCCTGAAGACGGGAAGGCCCAAGTCTGAGATTTTTCGTCTGGCGCTGGTCGACTACTACAACAAGGTTCGCCTCACGGAGCTTAACCTGGAAAGCACCGATGAGGAAGCCTGGGATCTTGGCAAAATCAGCTTGAAACGGGTTATTAAATGCCCGTTCTGCTTAAGCCAGATCCGTATTGACCTTGAGGACGAGTCACAGGTGACTTGCGATGAGCGCGATATGGGCCCGGAAACTCTGTACGAGTTTGATTTTGAAGGGGAATGCCCCTCCTGTGGGAGGACTTATCGCGTTACGGGCTATGTGTCCGAGTATCCGCAAGGCGCACTGAATTCCGAAAAGATTAATGTCAAGATGACCGAGCCGCTTTCTGACATCCCTGTTTCAGAACTCCCGGAACAGGTAATTGCCAGGGGCAAGGAAACGGTCGAGAAACTGCTGGCGGGCAACAAGCGCCAGAAATAAAAAATTATGGAGGATATTTTAATGAACAGAGAACGTTTTAACAGATTTGTTGATGGGACGATCAACATCGTAGGCGATGCTTGGGCAGAGGCAAAGCAGGACTTCGTCAACAGTATCGATGCCGCGGCGCGTGAAGAGGAACGCGAAAACAATATCGCTACCGCAGCACTTGCCATGCTCGACGGAGGCTTAAGCGAAGAAAAGACACTTGGTCAACTCCAGAAGCATTGGGATCTGCGACGCAGCGAAGCTCTCCCATACGTTAATTGGGCTCGCAAAAGAGTGGGAGCATCTGCCTAAATAAATAACAGCCCACGGCTGTCATAGACCGATTTGCCGGTGTCGTTGCCGCAGCGGATGGCTCTGTCAAGAGCCATTACTGTGGCGATGGCACCGTCGATTTTTTCTGTCGATTTTTCCTTGTCCGCTTTGATATTTCCGGCGGGGTCGGTGCGGATGTAGATGTTGTCCATCATCCACCGCAGCACCGGGTGGCCGCCGTGTGCGATCTTCTGCTCAAGCGTCAGCTTCATGAGTTCCTTGGTAGGCGGTGACATATCCTTGAAGCCCTGTCCGAAAGGAACGACCGTGAAGCCCATGCCCTCAAGGTTCTGCACCATCTGGACGGCTCCCCAGCGGTCGAAGGCGATTTCCCGGATGTTGAACCGTTCGCCCAGGCTTTCGATGAATTTCTCGATGAAACCGTAGTGGACGACGTTGCCCTCCGTGGTCATGATGTATCCCTGGCGTTCCCACAGGTCATACGGCACATGGTCTCGCCGGACGCGGAGGTCGAGCGTTTCCTCCGGCACCCAGAAGTACGGCAGGATGCTGTATCTGCCGTCCTCGTCGCCGGGCGGGAACACCAGGACGAACGCTGTGATGTCTGTTGTGGAGGAAAGGTCGAGTCCGCCGTAGCAGACGCGGCCCTCCAGCTCGTCTTCAGAAACCGGGAAGGCGCAGGCGTCCCATTTCTCCATGGGCATCCATCTGACCGACTGCTTGACCCACTGATTGAGGCGGAGCTGCCGGAAGGCGTTCTCTTCGCCGGGGTTCTGCTGGGCGGACAGGCAGGCGGCTTTCACTTTGTCAATGCCGACCGTGATGCCGAGGGACGGGTTCGCCTTTTTCCAGACCGTCGGGTCCGTCCAGTCCTCGTCCTCGGCAGCGCCGTAGATGACGGAATAGAAGGTCGGGTCGATCTTTCGCCCGGCCTGGATATCGAGTGCTTTCTGATGCACCTCCCAGCAGATGGAGTTGGTGTCGTTACCGGCCGTGGTGATCAGGAAATACAGCGGCTGCATCCTCGCATCGCCGGAACCCTGGAGCATGACGTCGAACAGCTTTCTGTTGGGCTGGGTGTGCAGTTCGTCGAAGATGACGCCGTGCGTGTTGAAGCCGTGCTTGTTCGCCACGTCCGCCGAAAGAACCTGGTAGGAGGAGTTGGTCGGCTTGTAGACCAGCTTCTTCTGCGATTCCAAAATCTTTACGCGCTTGGACAGCGCCGGACAGAATCGAACCATGTCCACGGCCACGTCAAAGACGATCTTCGCCTGGTTGCGGTCAGCTGCGCAGCCGTACACCTCGGCGCGTTCTTCACCGTCGCCACAGGTGAGCAGAAGCGCGACGGCTGCGGCCAGTTCAGATTTGCCCTGCTTCTTGGGAATCTCGATGTACGCCGTGTTGAACTGGCGGTAGCCGTTCTCCTTGACCACGCCGAACAGGTCGCGGATGATCTGCTCCTGCCAGTCGATGAGTTCAAACGGCTTTCCCGCCCAGGTACCCTTGGTGTGGCACAGAGACTCAATGAACATGACGGCGTAGTCGGCAGCCTCTTTATCGTAGCGGGAGGTCTTCGCCATGAACTTCGTGGGCTTGTACTTTTTCAGTTTTCTCAAGCGTCGGCCTCCTTTCAAAGCATAAAAAATGAGCCTCCGCCGTGATCGGCGAGACCCTTCATAACGAGGAACAGAGCCGTCCGGCTCATGTTCCGCGGGTATTCAGTTACCGAGGCTTACTGCCGCATCGCCCAGGCGATGGCGTGTCCGTCGTCCTCGAACTCGACCTCGCTTGCCGCGCGCAGCCCGATGGTGCCCTCGCAGGTGCGGTCGTCCGTGAGGAACTCGTAGGTGGCTCCGAACCAGCAGGCCTTGTTCCTGCCGTTGTAGTAGTGGCCAGCCATGACCACCCTGTCGCCGAAGGTCAGGACTTTGCTCCACCTGGTTTCCAGGTCTTCCGGGGTGGTGGGGTTCGGCAGTCTGTACTTTCTCATCGCTTCGCTGATCGTCATCTCTTTGCCCTCCTTATGGTAGCGGCTGTCGTTGTAGTGCTGTGTCCTGCCGTAGTTCGCGCCTTGGGTGGTGTACCAGATGTCGGCGAGGGCCGCCATCGTGGCGGGCTTCCTTGCGTTGACCTTCTGCAGGAAGCTGGGGTCGACCGTGCGGCAGTACCGGCTGATGCGCCGTCTGTCGAGTTTCAGGGCTTCGGCGAGCAGGCTTTCGTGGCTTGCCATGATGTTCGCCAGGTTGCGGAGCGTCTGCGGCGTGTGGCCGTTCGCACCGATGTGGATGTGGACTCCGCAGCCCCGGCTGGCGTCGCTCTTCGCGCCGTTGTGGCGAAGCTGGCGGCAAAGTTCCTGCAGGGTCTCGATGTCGCTGTAGCGGAGGATCGGGGTGACCAGTTCGCACTTCTCGTCGTCCGGACCGCTGATGGAAACGTCCCTCTGGAATTTCCACTCGCGTCCGTCGGCGTCCCATGCGCTCCAGGTGTAGTAGCCGTTGCGGCCTGCGGTGTTCTCGTATCTGCCGGTTCCGAAGAACTCGGCTGCGACCTTCGCGGCGTTCCGGCGGGTGATGCTGTTCATCTCGACCTCGACCCCGATGGTCTGGTTTTTCATCTCGCTGATCTGTCTTTCGGTCCGTGCGTTCATGGTGTGTGCCTCCTTGAAAAGCCTTTGTTTTCCGCGGGTTTTCTCCCTTGCGGTACTGTATATATCACTCTAAATGCCTGGAATAGCAAGTCATTTCCGCGATATATACAGCACAAATATGAGGCTCTTTTTGGGGGCTGAATTGTGTACATTACGGGCTGATTTTCCGCACGATGTCCTCGCCGTAGACCACGTTCAGACCGCTTCCGTTGTCCCATTTCATGAGCAGGGATCCCGTGTCGTCCACGCCCAGGACGGTGCCGAGGGTGCCTGCGGGAGGCGCCTGGATGTCGTCCATCCTCACCAGTTCCACACGGGTGCCGGACGGGTACTGCCTGCGTACCCGCTCGACCGTTTCTCTTGAAGGGAATCCGTTCATGCCTGCACCTCCTTCGCTGCGTCACGCTTCGCTTTCTGCGCCGCGCTGAAGGCGTCGGCGGCCGCTTGGTTCGGGAAGGCCGCGCTGCCGGAAAGGTTCTTCATCAGCTCCTTGCGGATCGCCTTGCTGTCCGCGCCGATGAAGCCGAGCCGGAGGAGGAAGCCTCTGAAGGCGTACTTCTCGCTTTCCACATCCTTCTCCGTGGCCGTGACCCTGATGGACTCCTTCGCCATCCGGCAGAGGGCGTTCATGAAGGCGCTGATCGCTTCCAGTTCCTCAAAAGAGGGTGTGCGGTCGAACCAGGGGAACCGGACTCTGTCCATATCCCACTCGGGGTTGATGTCCAGCCTTGCCGCGCCCAGGGCCTTGCGGATGAGCGCAGCCTTGCTGTTCACCAGCTTACCGAGGCGGTCGACGGCCGCCTGATCCATTCCGTCCAGAGGAAGGGTGATAGTGAGTCCGTGTTCCTCGGGTTCGCTTTCGGCCGGCGCAGGCTGTTCTTCTGCCTTGCCGGGGATCTCCCAGGGTTCGCACTCGAAGCCCTCGTTCAGAAGGGCTTCCAGGACACGCTCGACCAGTTCGCTGTCCTCGCTCTCCTCAAAGGCGAGTGACCCGTTTCGGGTCACCGTGAAGCTGCCGATCTTGTAGGCGCAGGTAGGCATATTCTGGTACTCGGCCCTGGTTTCAAGGGTGTCGGAAATGACCTTGACCATTTCCTTGCGCCGTGCGCCTGTCGCGTTAAATCTGATTTCCATTTGGGAAAACCTCCTTTGTTTTTTGGTAGTGTATTAATCACTCTGAATGCCTGAAATAGCAAGGAGTTTTCCCGAATTTCCAGGGACAAATATCACAGAAAAATCAGCCCTCCGACTGGTCGTAGTACACAATGCCCGAGAGGACGAAACATACGCACGGGAGAGCCACGCCGTTGCCCCACAGCTTGTATTCCGCGGAGTCGGCGTGGGGGTCTTTCAGCCACTTCACGAGCTGGGCGTCCGACTTCGGCTTCGCTGCCGATCCGGTCACCTGGCGGTGTGTCTCAAAGACCTCTCTCCAGAACTCTATATCCTGCTCTGTCGGCTCTTCCGTGCCGAGGCAGGCGCACCACCAGTCCGGGAAGCCCTGCAGCCTGGCACATTCGGTCGGCGTGAGTCTGCGAACGATGTAGTACGGTTCTTCCGTGATGATAGGCGGGTCTTTGTAGTCGGTTGCCACAAGGGTGTTTACAACATCCTCTTCCGCAAGCAGGTGGAAGGAACTTTTGCTCGTGCAGTACACGGGATGTGCCACTGCGTGACGGTCTGTGGCATCGAGGGTGAAGGAAACGTCCTCGTTGACGCCGCTGCCCTGGGGACCGTTTTTGTCTGCGCGTCCGATCATGGAACCCTGCACGGCGACCACGGCCATGCCGCCCTGGTTGCAGACGGGGTTGCCGCCGTTGGCGTCCAGGGTACGTGTGGTTTCCGCCTTGTAGAATCCGCTGTTCGGATTGTCCGACTTCATGGAGTTGGAGTCCTTGGCGCAGATGCCATAAACAGTCGGAACGAAAACGGTCTGATCGTTGTTGGTGGCGAGGGTCGCCGACTTGTCCGTCTGGATGAGCGGACCCTTGCCGCCGCCTTCGCAGCCGCAACGGATCTTCAGCACGAGAGGCACGTTGTTGCCGCCGGTGCCCATACGGGAGGTCAGCGTCTGCACCTTGCCGTCTTCGGAAACCGTAACCCGGCTGTCGGTCGGATGGTTCTCCACAGCGATGGCTTCAGGCTCTTCCAGGACGGCGGGCGGATGGCCGCTCATCTGCGAACGCAGGGTGCCGGAAACATCCACGGACACGTCCATGAACTGACCGCCCTGGTCGTTCAGCACCATGACGCCGTTCCGTCCCGTTGACATTCCGCAGTTCACGCCGAGGGTGGCGGCGACTGTATCTATCGCGCCGTTGTAGCCGTCAGTACCGACGCCTGCCGGATGAGTGCCTTCTTCAGCAGTTCCGGTAGTTCCTTGCCACGAACGGAAGCCCTGCGGAGTATACCCAGACAGGCCTTCTGACTCAAACAGTACTTTTCCGGCACGTTGGCCTGCAAGATCTGCGACAAGGTAGATGCGTTTTC
>JAEEKA010000080.1 GCA_016282135.1 Oscillospiraceae bacterium | reverse complement strand
TGCTGAACGACCCCAAGGTGCTGATCCTGGACGAGCCCACGGCGGGGCTGGACCCCAGCGAGCGGGTTCGCTTTCGGAATATCATTTCGGGTTTATCCAAAGATCGGATCGTAATCCTCTCGACCCATATCGTCTCCGACGTGGAATCCGTGGCGAATCAGTTGGTTTTCCTCAAGGACCACAGGGTCGCCGGAGAGGGCTCCCCGGAATCCTTCTGTCGGGACCTGCGCGGGAAGGTTTTTGAGATCACCCTGCCGGATACGGAGCTGCCGCAGTTCGAGCAGGCCCATGCCGTTCTCTCCATACGCCAGGAACACAATCGCGTCCACCTTCGCTTCACAGGAGGCAGCCTGCCTGCGGAGGCGGCCCCGGCGGAGCCGTCCCTGGAGGACGTGTTCCTGGTGTTCTACAGGTAGCCGCCATGCGAAAAATCGGTATGGAGCTTCGGCTGCTTTTGCGGGATCGGTTCTCGTGGGGGTTCCTGGCGGCGTTTGGGTTGTTGAATTGGGCCATCATTCAAATCACCCTTCCCCCAGCCGGCGCGGGCTGGGAATTGGAAGAGCTTTTGCCCGACCTGCTGGGGATCTCGGACGCGCTGCTGTATAACAAGCTCCTCCCCGCGGTGCTGGCGGAATCCGGGTTTCTCTGCTTCTGGCTGGTACTGACGGGCCTGGAACGGGAGCGGGTCGCGGGAACCGCGCCCATTACTTATACGACCAAAACAGGCCGAAGCATGGCAGGAAACCGGATCCTCACCGGGCTTGCCGCATCGACGTTTATATTTTTGATCCTCTCCGGCCTGTCTGTCGGCTGCTTCTTCGCCCTGCATCCGGCGAGGAACGTTTACCTGCAAGCCCACAGCGCGCAGAGCCCCTCCTTCGCCGCTCATATCGCGGCCTGTCTGCTGCTCTGCTGGGGGATTCTGCTGAGCTTCGGTCTGCTGACCGGGGCCGCTGGGCTGCTGTTTCGCAGCGCCTTTCCCGGGTTTCTGCTCGTGGCTGCGCTGCTCGCGGTCTGGCTATTCACCGTCCGCCTCTGCAGGCCGGAGCCGGCCCTCTGGCAGTGGCCGCTGATCTGGAATCCGGCCAACGTCCTGCTCGCCGTCGAAGACGAAAAGCTGATGCTTCGGATATCCCGCTGGTTTCTGGGGAGCGATCCGGCCTGCCCCCTGGTCGGGCTGGAGCCGGAGCTCGTCGGCTCCTGGATCCTCTTCGGAGCCGGACTGTTCTTTGCCGCCTGGCGAGGCTTTCTCAAAAAGGAGATGTAGCGAAATGAGGATCCTCCGATTGGAATGGAAGAAATACTTCCGCCCAGGGCGGCTGCTGCTGGTTTTTGCGCTGCTCTGCTGTTTCTGCATTGCCGTCTCGAGAAGCCAACGGAAAGCTGTTTCTCTGACCGATACGGCCTCCTACCCGGAGCAGATCACGATCTATGACACGGTGTACGGTTGGCGCAGTATTGATCTGCTGTTTCACGATTACTTATTGAATGCTTATGGAGGCGTTATTACAAAACAGGATGTTCCAAAACTATCGGCAGAGCGGGAATACCTGTTGGAGCAAATCATAGCTGCTTCGGAGCAAGATCCCGTCTTGCTCCGAAATGGAGTAATGTTTTATCCGGACTGGGAAACTTTTGGGAGTGAATACCAGGAAGATGCGACGGAGCCTTCCGAAGAGGATAACGTCTATATTTGGTCTCTGGTCAATGGGCAGATGCAAATGCAGGGGACGGATCATCCCGTTGGATTTCTTTCCAAATACCAAACCGTGATCGACCGGGTCGAATCAAATGGCGTCTACCATGTAATGAGTTACGATCTTATCGCGATTCTGAAGGACAATTTCCTGATCGTGATCGTTTTCTCCTGCGGAACCCTGCTGCTGACGGTGCCCTATGGCGTCCTGGAGGCCAAGAGCCGCACCGAAGGCCTGTCCGCCGCCACAAAAACCGGCAGAAGACACTACGCGAAAAAGCTCACAGCCGCGGTCCTGGCCGCCGCGCTCGTGATCGGGCTGGGGATCCTTCTTGCGGTCCTGGCCTTTTCTCAATGGAAGGTCTCCCGATATTACGGCTGCGACGTCGGAGACGCTATGGATATTTGCTGGGATATCAGCTCCTGGAAGGGTGTGACCTTCGGCGCGTATTACGGGCTCAGGCTGCTGCTCCTCTTCCTGCTGGGCCTCTGCGTGAACATACTGGCGGCGATCCTGTCTCTCCGGCTCAGTAATTCCGTCACAGCCATCGCCTGTATCCTGCCCCTGGCTCTGCTCTTACTGGCCTATCATCTGGCCTATAACGCGCCTTCCATCGGCTTTTTGGAGCCTTTTGACACGTCCGGGCATCCCCATGAGGTCGCCGCCGGCCTGTTCCTCCTGACGGTCGGCATCACTGCCGCAAAGCTCTGGACCGGCAAAAGAAAAGACATTCGCGTATCGTAATGCTATTATCCAATAAAAGGAGATGTAACGTAATGCGGATCCTCCGATTGGAACTGAAAAAATACTTCCGCCCCGTGCGGATGATGCTGGTGCTGGCGCTGCTTTGCTGTTTCTGCTTTGCCGTTTCCGAAAGCCAGCGGAAGGCGCTTTCCCTGACCGATACGGCCTCCTATCCGGATCTGATCACGAGCGGTGATCGGTTGTCCAAACGGCGCAGCCTCGATCTGCTGTTTCACGATCAGCTGCTGGAGCACTACGGGGAAACCGTCACAGCAGCGGATCTTCCCCGGCTTGCATCTGAGCGGGAGCAGCTGCGAAACCAGATCATCGCCGCGGCCGCGGAGGACCCCATTGTTCTGCGATATGGAATGGAGTTCGATCCGGAAACAGAAGAATTCAGAGCCCCGGTTGGCAAAGAAGTCGTCGGAACACTATCGCAGGAAGATTGGGACTATATCAATGCCTGGGAAGCCGGGACAATGCGGCTGAAGGGAATGGATCATCCCATCGGCTTTCTCTCCCAAAACAAAACTGTGATCGACTGGATCGAAGCAAAGGGCGTCTACCACGTCATGAGCTACGATCTCATCGGGATGCTGGAGGACAATTTCCTGATCGTGATCGTCTTCTCCTGCGGCGCCCTGCTGCTGACGGTGCCCTACGGCGTCCTGGAGGCCAAAAGCCGCACCGAGGGCCTGTCCGCCTCCACAAAAACCGGCAGAGCCCACTACAGCAGGAAGCTCGCCTGCGCGGCCCTTGCGTCCGGAATCGTGATCGGTCTCGGGGTCCTACTGGCGGTTCTGGCCTTTTCCCAATGGAAGGTCTCCCGGTACTACGGCTGCGACGTCGGCGACGCAATGAATATTTGCTGGGATAATACCTCCAATCTTCTCTTTCACTCAACCGCCTATCGTCGCTTTTTTAATACGACCTCCTGGAATGGTGTGAGCTTCGGCGCGTATTACGGGCTCAGACTGCTGCTCCTCTTCCTGCTGGGCCTCTCCGTGAACCTGCTGGCAGCGATCCTGTCTCTTCGGATCAAAAACGCTGTCACGGCTATCGCCTGCACCCTGCCCCTGGCGCTGTTCTTACTGGTCTATCATCTGGCCTATAACGCGCCTGACGGCGGTTTCATTCGCACATCTGGGCATCCATGCGAGGTTGTCGCAGGCCTGTTCCTCCTGACAATTGTTATAACCGCAGCCAAAGTCTGGACCGGCAAAAGAAAAGATATTTATGCGTAATTGTATTCTTCGCTCATGGTTCACGTATAAGAACCTTCTCTGGCAAGGCATCCTTATAAAGCCGCTCTGACACAATCGCCCTATGAATCCATACAAGCCCGGATTCACAGGGCGATTTATTATTTTTTTCAGAACCATTAGGATTTTTCGCCGTCTGATTGTATAATGGATGAACGGTCAGACGTGACCGCAGCTTACAGGAGGAATCCTATGGACAACGGTGCAAGTAGCTACCGCCGTTTCCTGGATGGCGACGAACACGCCATCGACGAGATCATGGAGGAGTTGTTCTTCCCGCTGGTCTTTTTCATCAACCGCTATGTGCAGGATGTCCATGCTGCGGAGGATCTCGCGATGGACGCCGTCTCGGAATTGTTCGTATATCCGCGCCGCTACAACTTCAAAACCTCTCTGAAAACATATCTGTTCATGCTGGGAAAGAGCCGGGCGTTGAATTATTGCAAACGCCGCCGAATCATACCCATGGAAGCGCTGTCAGAGACGATTCCTGCGGATCAGGAGGATCTGGAACAGATAGTTTTGCGCGATGAGCGAAAGCGGAAGGTCAATGCTGCCCTGGCGCAGCTTCCGGCGGATATGCGCACGGCGGTCCACCTGGTCTTTTTTGAGGATTTATCCTACGAGGAAGCCGCTCGGGTGATGAAGAAGAGCCGCAAGCAGATTGACAACCTTCTCTATCTGGCGAAGAAAGAGCTTCGCAGAATTCTCGGAGAG
>JAEEKA010000009.1 GCA_016282135.1 Oscillospiraceae bacterium | reverse complement strand
GGACACTCCGGGGTCGCCGGTATGCGGCTGTTCTCCGATCTCGATCAGCTTACCCTCGGGGACGTGTTCTATCTCCATGTTCTCGGAGAGACCCTGGCCTATCAGGTTGCGGAGATCAATACCGTTTTGCCGGATGAAACCGACCTTCTTCTGACAGTTCCCGACGAAGACCTCTGTACACTGATTACCTGTACACCGTTTGGAGTCAATAGCCATCGTTTGCTGGTGCGAGGTACTCGCATCTCTTACGAGCAAGCTGAGATTGTAGTAAAGATCGTTGAAAAAGCAACGCCCGCGGAATCCACCTGGAAAGCGAATTACAAGCAGGGGCTTATGATCGGCGGAGGCTTGGCCATGGGTGTGATCCTTTTGGGCCTGCTGATTGCTTTTCTGCGTAAGAAACGGAGGAAGTGCCATGAAGCGTAAGCTGCTGATGATCCTTTCGGGCCTGTTCTTCTTCTGCGGTCTGAGTGTGTTTCTTTATCCCACCGTTCAGACCGCCGCCTTCCGGCAGGCAGAAAAGAGTGTAATACGCCGCTTCGAGGAATACAGGGCTGAAGAGCAGAAGGAGCCAGGTCAAGCGGTTGACACACCGGAAAATTCTCTCAATCCTGACAGCACACCACCCACGGAACCCCCAAAGGCCTTTCCGGCGCTATGGGAAGCCTGCGTCCGTTACAACACGCTGCTGCCTGAGACCCAAGGCTCCAGCCTGACCGCCCAGGGCATGAGAGTTCCGGCGCTTGATCTGGCAGAGTACGGCTGGGAGCAGGAGGTTTTTGCCTGCCTTTCCATTCCTTCTGCTGACATTGAGACGCCCCTTTACCTCGGCGCGGACAGTACAAATCTGAACCGGGGCGGCGCGATTCTTGGACAGACTTCTATGCCCATTGGCGGAGAGAGCACCAACAGCGTCATCGCCGGCCATCGCACCTGGAATGCAATCCTGCATCCGTTTGTCTCCTTGGAAAAGGTGGAAGTCGGCGACCTTGTGTATGTGACGAACCCCTGGGAGACGCTGACCTACTGCGTCATTGCCACGGATACAATTTCCCCCAATGATCTGGAGCAGATCCGCATCAAGCCCGGAAAGGATCTGCTTTCAATTATTACCTGTACCTATCCAAACACAAGACGGGTGCTTGTCACCTGCGAACGAATCAACGAGAAGGAGGACAATCCATGAACCCAATTTTGGAGTTTCGCCCTGCCACGGAGCACGAGCGAATCTACACCTACGCCCAGAGTCATGAGTTGAACATGCATACCTGCTGCATCGGGCGGCTCCGGGGCGACTTTGACAGCAGCGGCAACGGCTTCTACACTTCATGGGAGGATCACTATCCCTCCAAGAAAACCGCAGAATTTAAGGAAGAGTTTGACCAGGTGATTAACGCCCTGCGGGAGAACCCGGAATACCAGGGTATTCTGGCCAACCGCAAATCCATGGCCGCCTGCTGCCCGGCCTACCCCGCAAGTGCCATGCAGGGCAACTACACGACGGAGTATGCCTTCCGCGTCAACACCGAGAACTACGCCTATGTCATGCGGCTGAACCCCACCAAGGGCGACTACAACTTCTACGTCTACTGCTTCGAGAAAAAGTGGCTGGATAGGCACATCGCGGATGCTTCCAGGGGCATCCGCTTTATTACGCCCCACTACAAGGAGAAGTTCCGCATCCCGGACGGCGGCATGATCCGTATGACCCGGCCAGAGGGCGACTACATCGAGCGCACGGTACGGTACATCGACGACTACCACATCGAGGTGGGTCTTGGCACCCGTGGCAACATCTACCACATCTGTGAGTTTGCGGAGCGCATGGAGGAAAACGGAACCAAGGTCATCCCCATCCGGGACTCTCTGCCGAAGCAGTGCTACAGCACCCTGGCCTCCACCGGGGAAATCATTCTCATCAAGCGTGGTGAGGAGGGCTATTATCCCGCCGACCTTCCCAACCAGGGCAAGGAGGAAAACCGCCGCGTTGTGGACGAGTGCAACCGTGAGGGCGGCGTGACCAAGGCGCAGGAGGCTGCCATGTCCGCGGGCTCCATGTTCGGCTGGGACGTGCCTGCCGCCGACCCCAAGAGTTATGACGAAAACGGAATCCTGCTGAAAGAGAGTCGCACTGAGAGGGGTGATGCGAGATGAACCCCGGCGAACACCTGATTTGGTCGGATCATGATCTGGACTATGAGGACTGGCGCGCAGATTTGGAGGACGAGTACCCTGATTTGTCGGAGGATGAACGCTACACCATGATGTATGAGCGCAATGCCGACGATCTGGATGACGAGCGTGTCAATCTCAATATCCAGTTGGGCCAGCCGATTCTTGTAATCGCCAATCTCGGCCTTTGGTATGGCAGGCGCTCCGGCTATAAGGAAATCCTCAGCGGCAACATCCGCGACTGCCTGTACAGTGACTGCGACTACAACACCTGGTTTGTGGATCGTCAGGGTGATCTGCGCTGTGACGCCTACCATCACGATGGCACGAACCACTATCTGTACCGCGCCTGGAAGGAAGGCACAACCGAAGAACAGATGGACCGGCTGAAAAACAAACTGTACGAAGGAACGGCAACGAGGGCAGACATTACCCGCGTGACCCGCCGCCTGGGTGACGAAATTGGGAAGGTCTATGGATGGACCTTCCCCACACCCGTCAGAAGCACAAAAACACAAGAACGATAAAAAGAAAGATCAGGAGGAGTAAAAAATGGTGAAAGAGAAGAACTTTCAGAAGGATTTTATTGCATTTCTCAAGATGTTCCACACCGGCAGGGAGAGCGCGATCAAGTCCAGCGAGCTCGCCTACATTTTCAGCATTGAATCGGAAACGGTTCAGTATCTGATTCACAATCTGCGGCTGGCTGGTGTTCCGATCTGCGGAGACTTCAAGGGCTATTTCTATGCCAGCGATGACAACGACATCCGCTACACTGCCCGCTGGCTCATGAGCATGGGCGCCAGGATTCAGCACACCGCCTGCGCTATGCTCAACGGCGCAAAGCTCGACTGCGGCCAGACTGCTCTTCTGAATTCGATGTGGAAAGCGATTGAAACGACCTGATTTGGAGGAATGATATGCCAAGCAAGTACGAGATCACCAAAAACGCGGCGGAATGGCTGAAAACCGAGGTGCTTTCCTCACAGCCGAAGTACCTTGCTTTTCTCCGTACCGCCGCCAACAACTACAAGTATTCCTTTGTGGAACAGCTTCTGATCCATGAGCAGAAGCCGGACGCCACCGCCTGCGCGAGTATTGAAGTCTGGAACCGGCTCGGACGCTGGGTCAACAAAGGAATCCATGGCATTGCGCTGCTGGATACCACCTCGCCCCGTCCCCGTCTGCGCTATGTGTTCGATGTCAGCGACACGAACAGCTACGCCGGAAGGACAGTTTCGGTATGGCAAAT
>JAEEKA010000079.1 GCA_016282135.1 Oscillospiraceae bacterium | reverse complement strand
GCCAAGGGCACAGCTGGGTAGTTACGTCTGGACGAGATAAACGCTGAAAGCATCTAAGCGTGAAACTCTCCCTAAGATAAGATCTCCCATCCGAAAGGAGTAAGGCACGTCGTAGACTATGACGTTGATAGGTCGGAGGTGTAAGCACGGTAACGTGTTCAGCTGACCGATACTAATATGCCGAGGGCTTGACCTAAACAGCAGGCTCTAAAAGACCTTTGAAAACATGATTGCCCAAAGCTGTGTTCAGTTTTCAGGATACAAATAAATCCTGGGCCCCATTCAAAGCGAGCTTTGAATGGGAGAGGAGAAAGAGCGACGCGACTGAGCTTTGAACGAAGCGCGAAAGCGGTTCGGTTGAAGCGAATGGAGCAGAGCTTCTTTTGACGAAGTTGGTGTTGATTGGCTTGAGGGTCCACCTGTTCCCATCCCGAACACAGAAGTTAAGCTCAAGTTCGTCGACGATAGTATGCGGGCGACTGCATGTGAAAATAGATAACGCCAACACAAAATGCTCCGGTCAAATCGACCGGAGTTTTTTGCATACGCGGGAAAGCAAGGTGGTTTTATGGTGGTTCGCTTTGCGGCAAGGGCGGATCTTCCGGCAGTCAATCAGCTGCGGAAGCAGGTTAATGATCTGCATGTCGCAGGAAGACCCGAGATCTTTAAGCCCGATTTTCCGGCAGAGCTGCGGGATTACCTCTATGCGGTTTTTGACGATTCGGGCAAGGATGTGGTGGTGGCTGAGCTGGACGGCGCCATTCTGGGCTTTGCCACTCTCAACAGCGTACACAGGCCGGAAACCCCTTACATGTATGAGCGGCATTTTCTGGACGTTGATGAGTTTTGCGTGGCAGAATCCGCCCGCCGTCAGGGCGTGGGGCGAGCCCTTACTGACTTTATTCGAAATATTGCTAAATCACGCGGCTTTTCTCGTGTAGAGCTGAATATGTGGGAGTTCAATCGGGACGCTCTGGCCTTTTATGAGGCAGTCGGGTTTAGCACCTATCGCCGCTACATGGAGCTGCCTGTGGGAGAGGAGGACGAGAAATGAATGTGAAGCTGACAAAGGACGACGTTCGCCGGGAGCTGGACGCCCTTCCGGCAGGATACAAGACCGCCGATCTGGATCAAATCATTGCCAAGCTGGTCCGGCAGAAGGCCGACGTCTCCGCCCTTCGGGATTCTATCCTGACGGAACAGGACATGCATCGAATCTATTTTTATGTAAACCTAAAACAGATTCGGAACGCATCAAAGCGCATGGCCTTCATCCACGAAAACCTACTGTTTTCCGATTGGTGGCACACAGATCAGCTTATTCACTTCGCAGCGAATCTGCCCTTTGACGAGGCTCTGAAATATGCTTGTGGCTATCTTTCCAGCGAGGACCCCTTCGTTCGCCGCTGGGGCTACGTGCTGTTCATCGGCAGACTGGGGCGGGGCCACGCTTCGGCGCTGCTTCCCCTGATGAAAAATGACGAAGTATACTACGTCCGCATGGGGGAGGCTTGGCTGATTGCGGAGCTGACCATCGACGAGCCCGAGGCGGTTTACAAGTGGATGGCCGCCAACGGCCTGCACTATGACATCAACGGCAGAGCCATTCAAAAGATCTGCGATTCCTATCGGATTTCCGCGGAATGGAAGGAACGGTTCAAGGCTCTGCGGCCCGCATTGAAGGAAATATAGCAAAAAACCGCCCTGGCGGCGGTTTTCTGCTATATTTCTCCAAAATTACCTACTGGATATCTTTCAACGCATCCAGATCAATCTCTGCTTCCACAGGCTGGGGATTGTCCCGGCTGTTCAGGAAGGAGCGGAGATAGCGCAGCAGTAGCCGCTCTTCCTTCTGGGGCAGGCAGCTTTGGTCCAGGCCGATGCTGCCGTTTGTGTGCAGCAGCTCCAGGAGAGTCTTCTGGTGGATGCTGTAGAGCAGGAAAAAGACTCCGGCGGCAAGAAGGCTGATCACAGCGTCCAGCGTAGGATTGAAGGCGATGCCCGCGCCAAAGTTTGTCAGCTTGTCCAGCAGCAGCAGGACGGGCCCCAAGAGCAGGAAGAAGAAAGCCAGCGACAGCAGAACCTGGTTCCGCTTGGGCAGGTATTTCAGGTCCTTGAACTCCTCCAGATCCAGGCGGAAATCCGTCTGCTTGGTTTGATAGAAGCGGCGATCTCGGCTGACGGTACATTTTCCCTTGCAATAGACCGCCCGGTCAGAGAGAACCGCGAAGCACTTCTTGCGGGTTCCCTTTTCCAGATAGTTTTCCAGCTGCTGACTTCCGACCACACAGAGCAGCTTTTCGTCCGGTTCCAGGAAGATTTCGCCCCGGACTCTTTCTTCGTTGATGGCTTGCGGCATGGTACGCCTCCTGTTTCGGGTTTCGTTCGCCCCTTATAGTATCATGTTTCGGCGGCAATGTCAACGAAAGGGGAAGAAAAAATGCGTTCCCCTGTTGCCATTTGGCGTGGAATTCAGTATAATAAACGGAAAGACTGATTCAACGAGGTTCACACTATGGGTTATTATGCCGGAAGCTATGATATTGCCGTGATCGGCGCTGGCCACGCGGGGATTGAGGCAGGCTTGGCCGCGGCGCGGCTGGGCTGCAGGACTGTGGTGTTTACCATCAACCTGGACGCCGTGGGCAATATGCCCTGCAACCCCGCCATCGGCGGCACCGGCAAGGGACACCTGGTCCGGGAGCTGGACGCCCTGGGGGGCCAGATGGGAATTGCCGCGGATCACTGCTGCATCCAGTATCGAATGCTGAACCTGGGTAAGGGCCCGGCGGTACATTCCCTCCGGGCCCAGGCGGACCGGCGGCGCTACCAGGAATATATGAAGCACGTCCTGGAGACCCAGGATAAGCTGGATCTGAAACAGGCCGAGGTGGTTTCCATAGAGACGGAACACGGGGCGGTCAAGGGCCTCACTACCCGCCTGGGGGCCTTCTATGAGGCCAAGGCCGTGATCCTGGCCACCGGCACCTTTCTGGACAGCAATATCATCATCGGCGAGACGACAATCTCTTCCGGCCCGGACGGCATGCACGCGGCCATTGGCCTCTCCGATTGCCTGCGGAATCTGGGCCTGCGTCTGCGCCGCTTTAAGACCGGCACGCCTCCCCGAATCAATGCCAGATCTGTGGACTTCTCCCAGATGGAGCTTCAGCCGGGAGACGAGAGGATCGAGCCCTTTTCCTTCACCACGCCTGTAGGGGCGGTCATTGGCCGCCCGCAACCCGCAGGCGGGGATGAAATGCAAAATGCAGAATGCAGAGTGAAGAATGATCCGAATGACGGGGCAGGCGACGCCTTCGACGCGCCGCGCAATCAGGCGGTCTGTTACCTGACCTACACCAACGAAAAAACCCACGAGATCATCCGCAAAAACCTCTCCCGAAGCCCCATCTACGACGGCTCCATCACCGGCGTGGGGCCCCGCTACTGCCCATCCATCGAGACCAAGATCGTCCGCTTTGCGGACAAGCCCCGCCACCAGCTCTTCGTGGAGCCCACGGGGCTGAACACCGAGGAGCTGTATTTGCAGGGCTTTTCCTCTTCGCTGCCGGAGGACGCGCAGCTGGAGATGCTCCACTCTGTTCCCGGTCTGGAAAAAGCCGAGATGATGCGCCCGGCCTACGCCATCGAGTACGACTGCGTGGACCCCACGGAGCTGCTGCCCACCTTGGAATGCAAAAAAGTGCCCGGTCTCTACGGGGCGGGCCAGTTCAACGGCTCCTCCGGCTATGAGGAGGCCGCGGTCCAGGGCTTTGTGGCGGGGGTGAATGCCGCCCTGAAGCTGAAAGGTCAGGAGCCCTTAATTTTGAAGCGCTCTGACGGCTATATCGGCGCACTGATCGACGATCTGGTGACCAAGGGTACCGAGGAGCCCTACCGGATTATGACCTCCCGCAGCGAATATCGTCTGCTCCATCGGCAGGACAATGCGGACCAGCGGCTGACCGCTATCGGCCATCGGATCGGCCTGATTTCCGATGCGCGTATGGCCGCTGTAGAGGCGAAATACGAGGCCGTCTGCCGGGAGATAAACCGGCTGGAGCATACCGGCGTTGCCGCGTCCGAGGCGCTGAACGCCTTCCTGATGGCCCACGGCTCTTCCCCGGTGGACAGCTCCGCCCGGCTGGCGGATCTGGTTCGCCGCCCGGAGCTGGGCTATGAAGATATTGCGCCCTTTGACCCGGAGCGCCCGGCTCTGCCCGCGCCGGTTCAGGAGCAGGTGGAAATCCAAATCAAATACGCGGGCTATATCGCCCGCCAGGAGCAGCAGGTGGAAGAGTTCCGCAAGGCCGAGTCCCGCCGCCTGCCGCCGGACATAGACTACGACGCCATCCCCGCCCTGAAAGCCGAGGCCAGGGAGAAGCTGAACCGGATTCGCCCCGTCAGCATCGGCCAGGCGTCGAGAATCTCCGGCGTCAGCCCCGCCGACGTGGCGGTGCTGCTGGTGTGGCTGGAGCAGAATAAAAGTAAGAAGTAAGAGGGAAGAAGTAAGAATTTGTGTGAAGGTGCAAGCATTGCTTGTCCGCTGTTCCCCCGTAGGGGCGGCCACCTGTGCCCTTCATGGGTATTGGCCGCCCGCAGCCCGCGCAGGCAATCGGAGACAGGTGAGAATTGAGAAGTGAGAATTGAGGAGGCGTATCCCATGATCCCCTTTGAACATTACCAAGAGAGCGCAAAATACATCCGCGGGAAGATCGGCGGCTTTCAGCCCGAGATTCTGCTGATCCTGGGCTCCGGCCTGGGGCAGTTTGGCGACGGAGTGGAAAACCCGATCATTGTACCTTACAAAGAGATTCCCCATTTCCGCCACTCCACTGCCCCCGGCCACAAAGGGCGCTTCGTCTTCGGGACGATTGCGGGCAAGCGCGTGGCGGTGATGCAGGGCCGCATCCACCTCTACGAGGGCTATACCCCAGAGGAGGCTGTCTACGGCGTCCGGGTGATGAAGCTGCTGGGCGTGAAGACCATGATCGTCACCAACGCCGGCGGCGCGGTCAATCTTGACTACAAGCCCGGTCAGATCATGCTGATTTCCGATCAGATTCTGCTCTTCCCCATGACGCCCCTGATCGGCCCAAACGACGAGCGCTTCGGCGTCCGTTTCCCGGATATGTCCACGGCCTACACCCCGTCGCTGCGGGCACTGGCGCGGGAGGCGGCAAAGGAGACCGGTGTGCACCTGAACGAGGGCGTTTACATATACTTCCCCGGCCCGCAGTATGAGACCCCTGCCGAGATTCGGGCGGCACGCCTGCTCGGTGCGGACGCCGTCGGCATGAGTACAGTCCCCGAGGTCATCGCCGCCCGGCACTGCGGTATGGACATCCTGGGCTTTTCCCTGTCCACCAACATGGCGGCCGGAATCCTGGATCAGCCTCTCACCGAGGAAGAAGTTCTGGAGACCGGCGAGGCGTGCAAGGAATCATTCAGCAAGCTGATGCTTCGCATTTTGCAATCCATGTAGCGGCGCACTTGGGTAGCGCCATGGTACAAGGAGGTACATACAATGATCAAACGCAGACAGGAAATGACGGTTGAGCCTCGCTTTGAGGTCAAGGGCGGTCGGGGCGGCTACGACTCCACCCATATTTTTACCGCCGCCGAGTGCGACAAAACTACGCTCTTTGCCGTAAACACCCTGCCTCCCGGCAGCTCCATCGGCGTCCACCCGCATACCACTGAGGGCGAGGCGTATATTATCCTGCAAGGTCAGGCCACCGTCACCGAGGACGGACAGGACTTTATTCTGAACCCCGGCGACGCGGAATACTGCACCGGCGGCCACACTCACGGCATCGCCAACGACGGCGACGAGGAGCTGGCATTTTTGGCAATCATTATCAAATAAGGCAATAGGCAGCAGGCAATAGGCAATAGGAAAACTAAACGCCTGTAACGCGGACCCTAACTTCGCGTCGTAGCCCGCCTTAACCCCGCACAGGGCAGGAATCAGGCCGCAGGCAATAGGAGAACGAAATGCGCTTCAAAAAAGTCTATCTGGAAATCACCAATGCCTGCAACCGGAACTGTGCCTTCTGCCCCGGGACGAAACGAGCCCCCGGTTTTTTGCCGGAGGCGGAATTCCTGCGTCTGCTGGACAAGCTGCGCCCGTGGACAGATTATGTCTACTTCCATCTGATGGGAGAGCCTCTGCTCCACCCGAATCTGGACCGCTTTCTTGCTCTGGCAGGGGAGCGGGGCTTCCGGGTGATTCTCACCACCAACGGCACCCTGCTGGATCGGGCGGCCCCCATTTTGCTGGCTGCTCCCGCCCTCCACAAGGTCAACCTCTCCCTCCACTCCTTTGAGGCAAACGCCGGGACAGAACTTGAAGATTATGTAAACTTATGCGGGACTTTTGGCATTCAGGCGGCTGCCCGGGGGAAATTGGTAAACTACCGGCTCTGGAACGGCGACAGCGCCACCCGGACCGGCTGGAACGCCGAAAACACGAGGATTTTGGACCTGTTGGCCCGCAGCTTTCCCCGGCCCTGGACGCCCAGCCGAACCGGAGAGCGGCTGGCGGATCGGGTGTTTCTGGATCGGGCGGAAATCTTTGACTGGCCGGACCCGGAAGCACCCGGAGAAAACGCAGCCCATTCCTGCTACGGTCTGCGGGATCAGCTGGGAGTGCTTGTGGACGGCACCGTCGTTCCCTGCTGCCTGGACCACGACGGCGAGCTTGCCCTGGGAAACCTCTTTGCCGAGGACCTGGGGGAGATTTTGGAAAAGCCCCGGGCCAAGGCTATCCTGGCGGGCTTCCGCCGGGGCGAGGCGGTAGAAGAATTATGTAAACGATGCGGCTACGCGGACCGCTTCCGGTCAAATTGAAAGTTGAAAATTGCCTTCTGGTTATATGCTTTACGCAGCAACCGCGCTGTGGGAGCGGCCAGTGGCCGCTCCCACGGAGGATGCGGTATTCGGCAGACTGTGGCAAGCTGGCGGTCATCGGCCGCCCCTACAAGGCGGGAACCGATAAGAGCCGATAAACAGAATTGCCATCTGCGAACGCCCGAAATCTCTCAACCTTCCATTTTCTTCTTTCAACTTGTTCCAAACGAGGAGGACAAACCATGAACGAAAAACTCTATGCCGCTCTGAGGCGGATGCAGCAGCTTCGCAATGACGGCTGTGTGATAACATCCGAGGACCTGGTGGACGGTCTGCTGCCCAAGCGGAACCCCAACGCCCACAAGGGAGACTTCGGCCGGGTGCTGATCGTGGCGGGCTCCGTGGGCTATACCGGCGCGCCGGTGCTGGCGGCCAACGCTGCCCTGCGGTCCGGAGCCGGGTTGATTTTCACCGGCGTCCCGGAGGCGGTCTATCCCATTGTGGCCCAAAAACTGGATGAGCCCATGGTGTTTCCGCTGTCCTGCGACGGAGCGGGACGGCTGAATACCCGGGCCATTCCGGAGCTGGTGCGGCGTCTGGAGAACTGTGACGCCTGCCTGGTGGGCCCCGGCCTTGGCGGAAGCCCGGCGATTCTGGACGTGGTTTCCGCTGTGCTGACGCACGCAAAATGTCCCGTGATTTTGGACGCTGACGGCATAAACTGCCTGGAAGGGCATATAGATGTGCTGGGACAGGCATCCTGCCCGGTGGTTCTGACGCCCCACGACGGAGAATTCCGGCGGCTGGGAGGCGACCCGAGCCCCGAGAACCGCTATGAGAGCGCCAAGGCCCTGGCCCGGACCTGGGGGGTGACGGTGCTGCTCAAGGGCCACCGGACGTTGATCGTCAGCCCGGAGAAGACCTATCTGAACACCACCGGCAACCCCGGCATGGCCACCGGCGGCAGCGGGGACGTGCTGGCGGGGATTCTGTTGGCTCTTCTGGGGCAGGGCGCGGCCCCCACGGAGGCCGCCGCGGCGGCTGCATGGCTCCACGGCGCCGTGGGCGATTACTGCGCCGAAGCCTGGGGCCAGCAGGGAATGACGCCCACGGATATGATCGCGAATCTGCACCTGTTCCTGAAGTAGGGACGGCACTTCCCTGCGCCCCTGCAGCGTAACTGAATGAAGGAGTGAACCCCTGTGCGGCGACGTTTCTGCTTTGCCGTACTAATGACGACCCTCTGTCTGCTCTGCGCCTGCGGCGGCAGGGGAAACGACCATTTGCAGGCGGCGATGGATTACCGGACGGCCCTGCTGGGCCATGGCGGCTGCGCCTTCGAGTTGGAGGCCCGGGCGGATACCGGAGACCTGCTCTGGGAGTTGAGCCTTGCCTGTGCGCTGAACCCGGCGGGGGAGGGAACCGTTACGATTCTTGCGCCGGAGAGCATTGCCGGCATCCGTGCCGTTGTGGAAAACGGCGGCGCGAGCCTGCGGTATGAGGACCTGGCCCTGGGACTGGGGACCCTGCCCGGTACGGAGCTCTCCCCTGCAGAAGCGCCGGGACGACTGGTCCGGGCTTGGGCCCGGGCGTGGATTGCCTCTGCCGGCGTCGAGGGCGAAGGCGTCCTTGCCTGCTACGAGGACGGCGACCTGGCTGTCCGAACCTGGTTTGACGCGGCAAATACGCCCCTTCGGGCGGAGCTGGCCGTGGACGGACGGGTGTATTTTACCGGAGAAATCAAGAATTTTACATGGAAGGCAGAAAGCAACTATGAAACTGCTGAAAAGGACCTGGGCTGACATTTCCATGGACAATCTCAGCCACAATTATCATCTGCTGCGTGCCGCAATCCCGGCTGACTGCCGCTTTCTCGGCGTAGTCAAGGCCGACGCCTACGGCCACGGAGCCGTGCCGGTGAGCCGTCAGCTGGTGGATCTGGGGGCAGACTATCTGGCCGTGTCCAATATGGAGGAGGCGGTCCAGCTCCGCCGGAGCTATATCCGCCTGCCCATCCTGATTCTGGGCTACACCCCGGCCTTCTACGCCGAGGATATGGTGGATATGGGCATCCGGCAGGAGGTCCACTCGCTGGAATATGCCCGGCAGCTCTCCGATGCCCTGGCAGGCACGGGGAAGCGGCTGAAAATCCATATCAAGCTGGATACGGGTATGTCCCGTCTGGGCTTCTTTGCCAACGATCCCCGGACGCTGGACGAGCTTCGGGAGCTTTGCGCCATGGAGAGCCTTGTGCCGGAGGGGATCTTCACCCATTTCTCTGTGGCGGATTCTCTGGACCCGGCGGATCAGGCCTTTACTGCCGCCCAGTTTTCTGAATTTACCGCTGTGACGGACGCCCTTGCCGCCGACGGGGTGCAGTTCAAATTCCGCCACTGCTGCAACTCCGCCGCTACCCTCCTGCATCCGGAGTACGCCCTGGATATGGTCCGGCCAGGGATTGCCACCTACGGCATCACCCCCAGCGAGGAGTTGGCGGGCCGCTTCGACCTGCGGCCCCTCATGAGTCTGCGGACCACCGTGGCCCAGATCCGGCCCTTCCAGCCGGACGTGGGAGTGAGCTATGGCAGAGCCTATACCACGCCCTCGGAGCGAACCCTGGCCGTGCTGGCCATCGGCTATGCCGACGGCCTTTCCCGCAGCCTGTCCAACCGCATCAGCTTTCTGCTCCACGGCAAGCGGGTCCCGGTGGTAGGCCGGATCTGCATGGACATGTGCATGGTAGACGTTACCGACGTGCCGGAGGCCAGGGTGGGGGATGTGGTGACGGTTTTCGGCACCGACGGCGATGCCGCCATTCCCGTGGACGACCTGGCTCGTCTCACCGGCACCATTCCCTATGAGATTCTCTGCTCCATCAATAAGCGCACTCCCCGCTTCTATCTGGACGGCGAGCAGCGGATGGAGGTATTGCAGTACATTGTCTGAATATTGGGCAACCGTCGAACAGGCAACAGGCAACAGGGGAACGTGTGCATCTCTCGTTGCCTGTTGCCTTATATAATGACATAATTCGACACACGCGCATAAACTGGAACAGCCGTATAATTCCCGCTCCAACGTGGAAGAATATGGGCAAGAACAAAAACCGGAGCGTGAGTCGTATGGAAAGCAATGTCAGACGGGGCGATATCTATTACGCGGACCTGAGCCCGGTGGTGGGCAGCGAGCAGGGGGGGACCCGGCCTGTGCTGATCGTGCAGAACGACACCGGCAACCGTCATTCCCCCACGGTGATTGCCGCGGCCATCACCAGCCAGCTGGGCAAGGCCCGCCTGCCCACCCACATTACGGTGCCGGGCCGGGAAGTCGGGCTGGCCAAGGATTCCGTGATTCTTTTGGAGCAGATTCGCACCCTGGATAAGCGCCGCCTCCGGGAGCACATGGGCCGCCTCTCGGATGAACAGATGACCAAAGTTGATACTGCCATTGCGGTCTCTTTTGGATTAGAGCGTTAAGAATAACCAACACTCCCTCCCGCATAGACTGATGCGAAAGGGAGTGTTCATTTTGGATTATCCAATTTTGTATCAGGGAACGGAAATCGGACGAATCACGCTTGCGGAGGACGGGCTCTATCACGCGCTTTGCGCCCGCTGTGCCGAGCCCGGGCCGGGGATCTGGCGGCTCTGGGGCTGCTTCGGCTTGGAGAGCCGCTGCCTGGGAGTCTGCATTCCGGCGTCCGATGGTCTGGAGCTGGAAAAGCGGGTCTCCCGCCGGAACTGGCCCGCTCTGCCGAATGCTTTTGTGCTGGGCCGGGAGATCGATGGCTTCCGGCCCTGGCAGGGGACGGTCGAGGATCAGGAAATCCCTGACGCGCTGCTGCGGGAGAACGGGGACGGCAAGCATACCCTTGCCATTTTCGCCCCGCCTGAGGGCCCCGTTCCTCTGGCGGAGCGGGTGTCCGAAATGCGGGAAGGGGAGCTGGACGGCAGACCCTGCCTGCTGCTGGAAATTGAGAATTGAGAGTTCAGAATTGAGAATTGTCGGAGGTTTTCAAATTGCAATTTGAAAAACACATTTCATTCTCAATTCTCACTTTTCAATTCCCAATTGCAATTCCACCGGGCAGTGGTCGGAGCCGAAAATCTCCTGGTGAATGTCGGTGGAAATCAGCTTTTCCCGCAGCCGGTCGGAGATCACAAAGTAGTCGATGCGCCAGCCCACGTTCTTTTCCCGGGCCCGCATCCGATAGCTCCACCAGGAGTATTGATCCACGGCCTCCGGGTGCTGGAAACGCCAGGAATCCGTGAAGCCCGCCGCCAGCAGCTCCGAGAATTTTCCGCGCTCCTCGTCGGAGAAACCCGCGTTGCCCCGGTTTTGCTTGGGATTTTTCAGGTCGATCTCCTGGTGGGCCACGTTCAGGTCTCCGCAGTAGATCACAGGTTTGGCGGCGTCCAGCTTTTGCATATAGGCCCGAATGGCGTCCTCCCACTGCATGCGGAAGTCAATGCGCTTCAGCCCGTCCTGAGCGTTGGGAGTGTAGCAGGTGAGCAGGTAAAAGTCCGGGTATTCCAGGGTGATGAGCCTTCCCTCGTGGTCCAGCTCCTCCACGCCCACGCCGTAAGTCACGGAAATCGGCTCGTGCCGGGTAAAGACTGCCGTGCCGGAGTAGCCCTTCTTTTCGGCGGAGTACCAGTACTGACGGTAGCCCGGCAGCTCCAGCTCCAATTGGCCGGGCTGCATCTTGGTCTCCTGCAAGGAGAAGAAATCCGCGTCCAGGCGCTGAAAGGCCTCCAAAAAGCCTTTCTCCACGCAGGCCCGGAGTCCGTTGACGTTCCAGGAGATAAACTTCATTTTGCGCGCCTCCATTCTGTCTGTTTTTGTCATTCTAACATATCGCGCCGGGAAACGCAACCGCGGAAAATGGTGGTTGTAAAACCAAAAAACCTGTGGTATAATAACCAAACATGAAATCGAAAGGGGACTTTCTGTGCTGGAACTGCTGAAGGTGATTTTTCTCGGCATCGTAGAGGGAATCACCGAATGGCTGCCTGTGAGCTCCACGGGCCACATGCTTCTGGTGGACGAATTTCTCCGGTTGGACGCCTCCGACGCCTTTAAGGAAATGTTTTTCGTAGTGATCCAGCTGGGCGCCATTCTGGCGGTGGTGGTCCTGTTTTGGAATCAGCTCTGGCCCTTTGCGAAAAAGCCCCAGGGGGGCGTTACGCTCAAGCAGAAGACGCTTTCCCTCTGGTGCAAGGTAGTGGTGGCCTGTATTCCGGGTACAGTTGCAGCCCTTCTGCTGGACGACTACATCGACGCCCATCTCTCCACCCCCGCCGTGATCGCGGGAGCCCTGATCCTCTACGGCGCGGGCTTCCTGGCGGTAGAACGCTGGAACCGGGGCAGAGAGCCCAAGGTCAGCCAGGTGGAGGAGATTACGTATCCCCTGGCTCTGGGCATCGGCCTGTTTCAGGTTCTGTCCATCATCCCCGGCACCTCCCGTTCCGGGGCCTGCATCATCGGGGCTCTGATCCTGGGTGTGGCCCGTCCTGCTGCCGCGTCCTTCACCTTTCATTTGGCGGTGCCGGTGATGTTCGGCCTGAGCTTTTTGAAGCTGTTGAAATTTGGCTTCCATTTTGTCGGGTCCGAGTTGCTGATCCTGCTGTTGGGCATGGCAGTGGCCTTCCTGGTCTCCCTGGCGGTGATCCGCTTCCTGATGAACTACATCCGCAAGCACGGCTTCGAGCTGTTCGGATATTACCGAATTGCTCTGGGCCTCATAATCTTAGTCTATTTTTTGTAAAATAAAGAGGTAAAACACAATGAGCGAATGCACACACGATTGTTCCACCTGCGGCCAGGATTGCAGCTCCCGTACCGAGGAGAGCCTGCTGGCCCAACTGAACCCCAAGTCCAAGGTCCGCAAGGTCTACGCCGTGGTCTCCGGTAAGGGCGGCGTGGGTAAGTCCACCGTTACCTCCATGCTGGCGGTTGCCATGCAGAAGCGGGGCTGCCGGACTGCCATCCTGGACGCCGACATCACCGGCCCCTCCATCCCCAAGGCCTTCGCCCTGGACTCCACCGACGCCTACGAGGACGGCCTGCTGGCTCCGGCCCTCACCCGGACCGGCATTCAGGTCATGTCCCTGAACCTCCTGCTGGAGAACGAGACTGCCCCCGTGGTCTGGCGCGGACCCGTGCTGGCCGGCGCGGTGAAGCAGTTCTGGACCGACGTGTTCTGGGACAACGTGGACTATATGTTTGTGGATATGCCTCCCGGCACCGGCGACGTGCCCCTGACGGTCTTCCAGAGCCTGCCCATCGACGGCATCATCCTGGTGACCACTCCCCAGGACCTGGTCTCCATGATTGTGGCAAAGGCCGTGGAGATGGCCAAGCTCATGCACCTGCCCATCATCGGCATTGTGGAGAACTACGCCTGGCTGACCTGCCCGGACTGCGGCAAGAAGATCGAAGTCTTCGGCAAGTCCCACGTGGAGGAAATGGCCGCCAAGTACGACCTGCCCGTCCTGGCCCGCCTGCCCATCGACTCCCAGGTGGCCGGTTTCATGGACGCCGGCGAGGCCGAGAGCGTAGACACCGGCGATCTGGAAGACGCCGTCAATCTGCTTGCCAGATAAGTAATTATCCCCCGGCTTAGCCGGGGGATAATTACTATGAATTGCGCTTACTTATGAATGACCCTCACGTGTCCGCTTTCCGCTGCGTCTTCCAGCATCCGCAGGAGGCGGTCGGCGTAGTCTCCCAGCCGCTCCCGGAGCAGATTCTCGTGTTTGAGGGTGATGATCCGGTCCTTGCCCGGCTCCGTCAGCACGTCGTAGACTGCGTCCAGATTGGCCCCGCAGTCCTCCGGCAGGCTCAGTTTGGCCCGCAGCAGGGCGTGGAGGCTGTCCCGATCCATGACCCGCTTGCCGTTGATGGTTGCCCGCATGGTCAGTCCTCCTTCCCGTAGAGCAGCTCAAAGTGCTCGTAGTGGTCTTCCGTGTAGTAAATCAGCCCGTCGTTGGAGAAGACGATCCGCTTCGAGCCCCGGGAGCGGGCTCCCAAGGTGCCGATGTCGCATTCCGTCCAGGTCCGGCCCTTGGCCTCGGGAAGGCGGCCCTCATAGTTGCCGAAGCGGCTGCCGCCGATGCACTTGCCCGGGGCGTAGGGTTCCAGATATCCGCCGGGCCAGCCCAGGCTTTCAGCGGCTTTCTTGGTGATGTAATTGAAAGGCAGATGGCCGTAGAGATGAATATACAGGGCCACCTCCTCCTTGGAGTCGTAAACCCCGTCCTCCGTCACGGCCGGAGACGCTTCCGTGGTTTGGACGGGCTCCGTTGCAGGCTCCGTCAGCGGGGCGGATTCCGTTGCGGGAACGGGTTCCGTGTCGGGCGCAGGCTCTGTTGTCGAAGCGGAGTGGCCGGACGCCTCCGTGGAAGGCAGGGTTGAAGCGGTCTCCGCCTCGGTGCTGCGCTTTTCACCTTGGGTGACAATGGGAAGATCATAGCCGGATTCCTGCTGCGCCGGGGCGGTCATACAGCCGCTCAGCCCCGCCAGCAGCAGAAGCGCCAGCAGGAAACAAATCAAACGCCGCAAAGCGATCCCTCCTCTTTGTACTGCATTTCTGTTATTATACCAATCTGAAAGCACAAATGCAAGGAATAAACCCGCTATATACAATAATACGGCGAGAGGATACAGACAAATTCAAAAAAAATACAAAAAACCTCTTTTCAAATACAAGTTCTTGTGATAGAATAATTCGGCATGCGCAAGATAACGGAGGAACCCGCTATGAAATACACATACGATCAAGTCTACGGCTGTCCCTCGGATCGAAAGCGGCTGAACGACCTGCGGGACATGATGTTGGCCGACGGACACGCTGTCCGGGAGGTTCGTTATTTCACGGCGCCGGGCCGGACAGAGCTGGGCGGCAATCACACCGACCACCAGCACGGCCTGGTCCTGGCAGCCGCTGTGGACGTGGATACTGTAGCCGCTGTGGCCCCCAATGACCTGGGCCTGGTGCGGCTGTGGTCCCAGGGTTTCCCGCCCTGCGAAATCTCCATTGATCTGGCAAGAAATTCCCCCGCGCCGAAGGAAAGCGCCCTGTCTCTGCTCCAGGGCATGGCAGAGCTCTGCGGAGCGATGGGCCAGCCTGTGGGCCTGGACATCCGGGCCTCCTCCACGGTGCTGCCGGGGGGCGGGCTCTCTTCCTCTGCCTCCTTTGAGGTTCTGTTGGCGGAGATTTTCAACGTCCTCTGGTGTGATGGGAGGCTTTCTCCGCTGAAGCTGGCCGAGCTGGGCCAGCGGGTGGAAAACGACTGGTTCGGAAAGCCCAGCGGAAGGCTGGATCAATCCGCCAGCGCCGTGGGCGGCGCCACTTATATGAGCTTTGCCGACCCCGACGCGCCGGTGGTGGAAAAGCTGGAGCTGGACCTGGAGGCTGCGGGCTACGCGCTGTTCATCATCAACTGCGGCGCCGGTCATGCGGACCTGACGGGAGAGTATGCCTCGATTCCCGGGGAGCTGAAACGCCTCTGTGCCTGCTTTGGCAAGCAGGTTTTGCAGCAGGTGCCCGAGGAAGACTTCTATGCCCGCCTGCCCGAGCTGCGGCAGAGCTGCGGGGATCGGGCCGTGCTCCGTGCCATGCATATTTACGACGAAAACCGGCGGGTCACCGCCCAGCGGGACGCCCTCCGGGCCGGAGACTTTGAGCGCTACCTGAGCCTGGTCCGGGCTTCCGGCCTCTCATCCTGGCGCTATCTGCAAAATGTTGCCCCTGCCGGCGCGGCTGACCATCAGCCCATGGCCCTGACGCTGGCCCTGTGCGAAAAGCTGTTGGCCGGGAAGGGGGCCTGCCGGGTACACGGGGGCGGCTTCGCCGGAACGGCCCAGGCCTACGTCTGCTTGGAAACTGCTAATTCCTTCCGAGCGGAAATGGAACGGTTCCTGGGCCCCGGCGCGTGCCAGCGCCGTACCGTCCGGGCGGTGGGAGCCGCGGAGATTTCATTGTAAAACACAATTCGACACGCTTCTCCACAAGTTGACATAATTCTGTGCATTCAGACAACAAATGTCGAAAAAGCAAGTAAAATACAGGGAATTTTCGACTTTTTATCCTTGAAAAGTTCGGCATTTTATGGTAAGTTATCGGAGCAAAAGACAGACAGAGCAATACCAACATAGTAAGGAGAGGAAACAATGGAAAAACGCACAACTGTCCTGGTTGCGGACGGAAGCGAGGAGTTTTGCGCGCAGCTATCCAAAGCGCTGCAGAACAGCGGCTATCAGGTAGTGGGAACCGCCACGGACGGGCAGTCCGCCATGGAGCAGCTTAAGGCTGTGGAGCCGGAGGTGGTGATTCTGGACTTGATGCTTCCCAAGGTGGACGGGGTTACGGTTCTGAAGAGTATTCCTCAGAAGAATCGTCCCAAGCTGCTTCTTTTGGCAGCCTTCGCCACGGATTACGTTTCCGGGGTGGCGGCGTCCATGGGGGCGGATTACCTGATGCTGAAACCGGTCCTGCCCCAGGCCGTAGCGGAACGGATGAACGAGATCATGGAGGCGGATCGTGTGGCCGAACGCCGCAAGGGCGCGGAACCGGATATCGAAACCATGGTCACCAACGTCATCCATGAAATCGGCGTTCCTGCCCATATCAAGGGCTATCAGTATTTGCGTGAGGCAATCATCATTGCCGTGGGGGACATGGAGGTTATCAACGCCATCACCAAGGTTTTGTATCCGCAGGTTGCAAAGACCTTCTCCACCACCCCCTCCCGGGTGGAACGGGCCATCCGCCACGCCATTGAGGTAGCCTGGGACCGGGGCGACCTGGACACCCTCCAGCGATTCTTTGGCTATACCGTGTCGAACACCAAGGGGAAACCCACCAACAGCGAGTTTATTGCCCTGATTGCAGACCGTCTCCAACTCCAGCTCCGTACAGGCGAACTGAAAGCCGCCCGGTGATTCCGATAAAAACAACCGTCGACGTTATATAACGCCGACGGTTGTTTTTTGCGCTTACTTTTTGATCCATGTGGAGGGGGACAGGGAAATCAGCATGGGGTAGATTTCCAGCCGACCGAAGAGCATGGCGATGGACAGTACGATCTTGCAGAAGGGGGAATAGGCGGAATAGCTGGCGGCGGGGCCCACCAGGTTCAGGCCCGGGCCAATGTTGTTGTAGCAGGCGGCCACAGCGGTGAAGTTGGATACTCCGTCAAAATTGGGCTGGAAGGAGATGATGAACCAGAACGCGGCAAACAGCCCGATATAGAGTGCAAAATAGGTTCCAATGCTGATGAGAGTGGGGCTGTCCACCGGCTTGCCTTCGAAGCGGACGGAGGTTACAGACCGGGGATGGAGCAGATGTCGAATCTCCCGGCGGGTGGTCTTGTACAGGAGAACGACCCGGGAGACCTTGAGCCCGCCGGCGGTGGAGCCGGCGCAGGCGCCGATAAACATCAGCAGCACCAGAATCATCCGGGACAGGGTGGGCCATTCGTCGAAGTTCACCGTGGAGAAGCCCGTGGTAGAGGAGATCGAAGTCACCTGGAAATAGGCGGCCCGAACCGCGTCGCCCATATTTGAAAACTGATAGGCGATGTTTACGTAGATCAGCAACGTGGCCCCAAAGACGATAAAGAGGTAGGTCCACAGCTCCTCGCTGCGCAGGGCGGAGCGGAAGCGGCCCATGACCAGCAGAAAGTAGAGGTTAAAGTTGACGCCGAAGAGCATCATAAACACGGCGATGACCCACTGCTGATAGGGAGTGTAACCCGCAATGCTGGCGGCCTTCATGCCGAAGCCGCCGGTACCGGCGGTGCCGAAGGTATGGATGGCACTGTCAAACAGGGGCATGCCCCCTGCCACCAGAAGAATCAGCTCCAGTACCGTCATGGCGATATAGAGCAGATAGAGGATCTTGGCTGTATCCCGCAGCCTGGGGGAGAGCTTGCCCATGGTGGGGCCGGGCATCTCTGCCCGGAGCACGTGGATGGTCCGGCCGGAGAGGTTTGGCATGATCGCCACCATCAGCACCAGCACGCCCATACCGCCGATCCAGTGGGTAAAGCTTCGCCAGATCAGCATGGAGCGGGACATGGACTCCACGTCGTTGAGAATGGAGGCGCCGGTGGTAGTAAAGCCGGAGACCGTCTCAAAGAAGGCGTCCACGTAGCTGGGAATCTCCCCGCTGATGACAAAGGGCAGAGCGCCAAGCGCGGAGACGCTGAGCCAGGCCAGGGCCGTGACAAAGAAGCCCTCCTTGGCGTAAATCACCTGGTTTTCGGTGCGGAAAAGCCTGCTCAGCAACAGGCCGAGCGTTTCACAGAGGACAATGGTGAGCAGAAAGGGAATCTGCCCGCCGTCCTGATAGTAGAGCGAGACAGCCAGGGGGAGCAGCAGCAGAGCACCCTCCAGCAGCAGAATCCGGCCAATCAGGGAAAAGACCATTTTCCGGTTCATGAGCTTCCTCCTACTGCAGCATATCCGCCAGGGTGTTCAGCCGATGCTGGCCCGCAATGACCACCACCCGGTCACCGGGAAGAATCACGTCATTACCTGCGGGGATAATGGCCTTCCGGTCCCGAAGCAGACCCGCGATCAGAATGTTCTTCTTCAGCCGCAAATCCTTCAGCGGGATACCGGTGTAGGCGGCCTCACTGCTGACGATAAACTCCAGAGCTTCCACCTTGCCGTCCATGAGCTGATACAGGTTTTCGATGGAGGAGCCCATGGAGGACTGCAGGGCCCGGGCGTAGCGCAGCACCACGTTCACCACGACGGTCTTGGGAGATATAACGTTTTCCAGCCCCATCTGGGTCGCCATCCGCGCCATCTCGTCGATATTGACCTTGGCGATAACCTGGCCGACCTGCTGGGATCTGGCGTAGTAGGCGGCCAGAATATTCTCCTCGTCCATGCCGGTCAGGCAGACGAAGGCGTCCTGGTTCCGGAGCCCTGCCTCCTGCAGGAGCTCCGGGTGGGTTCCGTCGCCGCAGTAGGTGGCGATGCCCGGGAACCAGTCGCTGAATTTGTGGCAGGTGGTCCGGTCGGTGTCAATCAATTTGACGTTGGAGCCGGAGTTCAGCAGCATTTTGGACAGATAGTAGGCGATCCGGCTCCCGCCCAGCAGCATGACGTTTCGGGCCTGCCGCAGGGCAAGGCCCGTGAGCTTAAAGAGCTTCCAGAGCTCCACCCGGTCGGCGGTGATGCCTACCCGGTCGCCGGGCTCCAGGGTAAAGCCGCCCCGGGGAATGACGACCTCATCCCCCCGCTGGACCACGCAGATCAAGAACTTGGCCTTGAACTTCTCCCGCAGATCCACCAGCTTGTGGCCCGCCAGCGGGGAGTCTTCCTTCAGCCGCAGCTCCACCATCTCAAAGTTCCGCCGGGAGAAGGTCTCCACCTTGGAGGCCGCGGGGAGCTTGAGAATATGGTGCATCTCCTGAGCGGTGAGCAGCTCAGGGTTGATGGACATGGACAAGTCCAGCTGCTGCCGCAGAAAGCTAAGAGATTTGTCGTTGTATTGGGGGTTGCGGATGCGGGCGATGGTGTGACTGGCGCCCTGGCGCTTGGCCAGGAAGCACATCAGCATGTTCAGCTCGTCAGAGCCGGTGACGGCGATGAAGAGGTCGGTCTTTGCCACGCCGGCCTCCTCCAGGGCTTCGCAGTCGGCGCCGTTTCCGGTCATGCACATAACGTCATACTGGTTGGTCAGATCGTCCAATACGTCCTGGCGGCTGTCCATTGCCACGACGTCGTGCCCCTCGGCCACCAGAGCGCTGATCAGCGCCACGCCGATTTTACCGCAGCCTACAAGAATGATTCTCATTTTGAATGCTCCTTGCTCAGATAAGGGTGATGCACCCGATTTCACAAAAGCTTGTTCTCCCGCAGCGGCCGTGGCGCGCGGTGCTTTTCAGATGCAGTGGCCGCTGGGGTCAGCGGCCACTGCGTAATGCTTTCGGCGTCACGCTGCACGACGGGTTTTTCGTCCCCGATTACCGCATGTCTTACCGAATATGAAAGCACTTTCGGATGCTGCTCAGCTCGCCCACTACGTAGGCCACATCGTCGGGCTTAAATTCCCGGTCCGGCCGCGGGACCCTGATCTCTCTGCCGGATCGCAGGCAGATCAGGTTGATCTCAAACTTTCTCCGCAGATCCAGATCCACCAGGGTTTTTCCGGTCCATTCCTCGGGCACGGCCATTTCGTAGATGGAGAAGCCGCCCTCCAGCTGCAAAAAGTCCAGGATCTTTTCTGAAGAATACTTGGTAGCAAGCCGTTTGGCCACCTGCTTTTCGGGGTAGACCACCTCGTCCGCTCCGTTGCGCAGGAGGAATTTCTCCTGGACCTCGTTTTTGGCCCGGGAGATAACGATTTTCGCGCCAAGCTCCTTCAGAAGGGAGGTAGCTTCCAGGGAGGTCTGGAAGTTTTCACTGATGGAAACCACGCACAGGTCGAAGTTGCCCACGCCCAGAGTTTGCAGGAAGGCAGGGCTGGTACAGTCGCCGATCTGGGCATCTGTAACGTAGGGCATCACGGCGTTTATCAAGGATTCCCGAATGTCCACGATCATAATTTCGTAGCCCTGCTCGTTCATTTGCTGGGCCAGCATGGAGCCGAAGTTGCCGGCCCCCAAGATCAGAACAGATTTCATCGCGTCAACCTCCGCTGTACAGTATCGATTTGCGGATGGCAATCCGCAAAACAACAGATTGTTTCACTTTCATGATTCGCCGTTTATTAACCGACGGTGACCGTGTCCAGCGGTTTTCTTCCCGGGGGATTTTTCCCACCCGGCAGCAGGGCGAAAACCAGGGTCAGAGCGCCCACACGGCCCAGGAACATCAAAACCATCAGGACGAGCCGGGAGCTCTGGTGCAGAGCCGGGGTGATGCCAAGGCTCAGACCCACAGTGCCCACGGCGGAGCTTGTCTCAAACATGCAGGGAAGCAGAGGCAGACCCTCCACGCGGGAGAGCGCCGCCGCGCCAACGGTAAACAGGGCAAGATACAGGAACAGGATTGTACCGGCGTTCCGGATCACGTCCTGACCGATCCGGCGTCGGAAGCATTCCACGTCGTCCCGGCGGCGGAACACAGTGGCGCCAGCCAGGAAGAGAACAGCCAGGGTTGTGGTCTTCATGCCGCCCGCTGTGGAGCCGGGGGAGCCGCCCACCAGCATCAGCACGATCATCCGCAGAATGGCGGGCTCGGACATTTTGGTGAGGTCGGCGGTGTTAAAGCCCGCGGTGCGGGTGGTGACGGACTGGAACAAAGAGGCAAGGATCCGATCCTTCAGGGGCATGCTCTGAAACTCCAGCAGGAAATTCAGCGCCGCGGGCAGCAGGATCAGCACCGCCGAGGTCACCAGCACCAGCTTGGTCTGGAGCTTGCAGCTGTGCAGATGGAGCTTATTCTCCCGCAGGTCTTCCCAGACGAGGAAGCCGATGCCGCCCACGATGATAAGCAGCATGATCACGGTGTTTACCCAAAGGTCTGACCCATAGCTGGTGAGGGAGGAATAATGCCCCCGCACGCCCATCAGATCGAAGCCTGCGTTGCAGAAGGCGGAGACAGCGTGGAAAACGCTGTACCACAGCCCCTTGAGGAAGCCGAAATCCCGGCAGAATATCGGGGCCAGCAGGACGGCGCCGCCCAGCTCGATGCAGACCGAGCCACGGAAGATAAAGCCCGCCCGCCGGACGATGCCGCCTACCTGGGGAGCGGAGATGGACTGCTGCATCATATTGCGCTGGGCCAGGCTGATGCGGCGGCCCCAGAGCCGGAAGAAGGTCAGGGCCACCGTGATAACGCCCAGGCCGCCGATCTGGATCAGAATGAGGATGACCATCTGCCCCCAGACGGACCAGTGGGTAGCTGTGTCCTGCACCACCAGGCCGGTGACGCAGGCTGCGGAAACGGAGGTGAAGATGGCGTCAGAGAAGGGCGTTGACGTCCCGGACCGGCTGCAGAACGGCAGGGTCAGTACCAGCCCCCCCAGCAGGATCAGGCCCAAAAAGCCCAAAAGAATGACGCGAAAGGAGGAAGTGGTGTGGTTTTTTCTGTGGAAGAAGCCGATTCGCATTCTGGCGAAACCCTCCCTTCAGAGACGTGAGTAGTCAGGTGTAGTTTTGCCGCACAGGCTAAATCTGCTTTGTCTCGTACCCGTGGATCCAGTCGGACTTGAGATAGTAGATCAGGTAGATAACAGAGCTGATGGTCCAGGTGATGGGATAAGCCCAAAACAGCAGATTGATGTTATGGTCGATGGACATTGCCACGGTGATGTAGGTGACGCGAAGCACGCACCAGATGGCCAGCATGATAAACATGGGCACAAAGGCTTTGCCCGCGCCCCGGCAGATTCCCGCGATACAGTGGGAGAAAGCCAGCAGACAGAAGAACAGCGTTTCGATATGGGCCTGCCGAACGGCGATGGCGATGGAGGCATCCTCTTCAATGAAGGCCGAAACAAAGGTCCTGGCAAAGCAGAAGACGATTACGCCGATGATTTCCGCCATAATGACGGCGGAAAGAATGCCGAAGCGGGCGCCCTGCCTGGCCCGGTCATATTCCTTCGCGCCCAGATTCTGACCGATGTAGGTGGTCAGAGCCATGGAGAAGGAGGTGATGGGCAGGAAGGCAAAGCCCTCGATGGTGCCGTAGGCGCCGAAGGCGTTGGTGCCCACGTCGCCGAAGGTGTTGATGTTGGTCTGCACCAGTACGTTTGCCAGGCCGATCACGGAGTTCTGTACGCCGGTGGGCAGACCGTATCGGAGGATCATCCGCAGAGCGTGGCGGTCGATCCGAAGCTGTTTGGCGTTGAGGGCGTAGACCGTGCCCTTCTTCATGAGCTGGCGCAGGCAGAGCAGGGCGGAGAGGGCTTGGGAGATGGTGGTGGCGATGGCGGCCCAGCGGATGTCCAGCCCCAGAGGACCCAAAAAGAGCCAGTCCAGGAAGACGTTGGTGACAGAGGAGACAATCAAAAAGTACAGGGGCCGCTTGCTGTCGCCCACCGCGTTCATAATTCCCTTGAAGGTGTTGTACATGACCATGGCCACGGAGCCCAGGAAATACCAGCGCAGATAGGAGACGGCGTAGGGCCGCAGCTTCTCATCCAGCCGCATCCATACGGGAATGTAGGAGGCGAGGATGGTGCCGATCAGGGTCAGCGCGCCGCCGCAGATCAGGCTGACCAGAACAGCGGTGTGGACGGCCTTGCTGAGCTTTTCCGGGTCCCGGGCGCCGAAATACCGGCTGATAACCACGCCAGCGCCCATGGAAGCGCCCACGAAGAAGGAGATCATCAGGAAAATGAGACTGGTGGAGGACTTGACCGCGCCAAAGGCGGAATCGCCCAGATACTCGCTGACGATCCAGGCGTCGGCAGTGTTGTAGAGCTGCTGGAAGAGCTGGCTCAGGAAAATCGGGAACGCGAAAGCCGTGATGACCCGCTTGGGGTCACCCTGGGTCAGCAGCGTGGAATCAGAGCGCCGCCCCCGGCGGGGCGGAGGAGTTAAGGTTTTGTCGTCCATGTCAATCTATCTCTTTTTGCGTCATTTCAAAAACGGTTGCTCTATTATACAATATAACCGGAGATTTGTAAACCCCCGGAGCGTGCAAAAGCGTTCGCAAAAACACCAAATTCCCACAAGAAAACCCTTGCCACTTTTGCTGAATTGTGGTACAATTACCGGGTGTGAAAAGAAGGAGGGATGTCCCATGCGGAAACTGATCGGCTTTGATAATCAGCTGTACCTCGACACCCAATCCGCCCGGATCCGGGAGCGAATTTCTCAGTTCGGCGGCAAGCTCTATCTGGAATTCGGCGGCAAGCTGTTTGACGACTACCATGCCTCCCGCGTCCTGCCCGGCTTCGCGCCGGACAGCAAGATCCGGATGCTTCTGGAGCTCCGGGACGACGCGGAGATCGTCATCCCCATCAACGCCTCCGCCATTGAGCAGAACAAGGTCCGGGGCGACCTGGGTATCACTTATGACGAGGACGTGCTCCGGCTCATCGACGCCTTCCGGGCGGAGAAGCTCTATGTGGGCAGCGTTGTCATCACCCAGTACGCCGGTCAAGGGGCAGCGGATGTGTTTCGCCGCCGGCTGGAGCACCTGGGCATCAAGGTCTACACCCATTATCCCATTGAGGGCTACCCCCACAACATTACCCGCATCGTCTCTCCCGAGGGCTACGGCAAAAACGACTACATTGAGACCACCAAGCCTTTGGTGGTGGTCACCGCCCCTGGTCCCGGCTCCGGCAAGATGGCCACCTGCCTGTCCCAGCTCTACCACCACTACGAGCGGGGGGAGGCCGCCGGCTACGCCAAGTTCGAGACCTTCCCCATCTGGAATCTGCCGTTGAATCATCCGGTGAACCTGGCCTACGAGGCCGCCACCGCGGATCTCAACGATGTGAATATGATCGACCCCTTCCATCTGGCCGCCTACGGGGAGACCACGGTGAATTACAACCGGGACGTGGAGGTTTTTCCGGTTCTTCGGGCCATCTTCGAAAAGATTATGGGCACCTGCCCCTATAAGTCCCCCACGGATATGGGCGTGAACATGGTGGGCAACTGCATTGTGGACGACGACGTGGTCTGCGAGGCCTCCCGCCAGGAGATTGTCCGCCGCTACTATTCCGCCCTCTGCGACCAGCGCAAGGGCACCGGCGCCGACGAGACCGTCTTCAAGCTGGAACTGCTGATGAAGCAGGCCGGCGTCACCGACGCCATTCGTCCCGTGGTGGCCCGGGCCGCCCAGGCGGAGGAGGAGACCGGCGAGCCCGCCGTCTGTATCCACCTGCCCAACGGCGAGCTGGTTGTGGGCGGCATGTCGGAGCTCATGGGCCCCGCCGCAGCTGCCCTGCTGAACGCGGTGAAATCCCTGGCCCACATCGAGCCCCATCGCCATTTGATTACCCGGGAGGCCATCGAGCCCATTCAGAGCCTGAAAACCAAGTATCTGGGCGGCAGGAATCCCCGGCTCCACTCCGACGAGATTTTGATTGCTCTGGCCATCTCCGCCGCCACCGACGAGCAGGCGGCCAAGGCCATGAAGAAGCTGACCCGTTTGCGGGAATGCGAGGTCCACTCCACCGTCATTCTGGGCGTCCAGGACGCGGCGACCTACGCCCGACTGGGTATGCGGGTCACCTGCACCCCCAAATACCAGAGCAAAAATTTGTTCCATAAATAGTGACCAGTGACCAGTCACCAGAGTACGGGGAAACTCAGTAGCGGCGCACACCGGTGTGCCACGGGACGCACCCGTAGCCGCGCACAGCGTGCGCCTGCCGGTTCCGGTCCTGGAGCCTGCAGCGCAGGCAATCTGCCCGCTGTCCGCCGGCATTCGCAAATGGAAAACGAGACGGTTCTCTGTGACAAGTGTCGCAGAGAACCGTCTGTGTTCTATGAAACTCGCTTTTTTCGCGTTCGGGGCAAAGGGCGGCCGGCCGCGGTCAGATGGCGCGCAGCTCCCCGTCCAGCCAGGTGGCCTCCGGCGGTATGGCTGCGGTGAAGATTCTGGCGGCGTCCGCCGGGTTTTTTGCCTGGTGGAATTTGAAGAGGTATTCCGTCTCCGAGAGGCTTCCCAGAATTTCAATTTTCCCTCTGGGATGGCTCATGGCGAAGCGGATGCCCTTCCCGATGCCGTTTTGCAGGTTTTTGGCGGCGTCCACAATCTTTACGCCCTCCTGCAGGGGCACCTGAAACCGTCCCTTTACACCGGTAACGGGCCTGCACTGGAACACGTAATAGGGAGCAGCCCCCACCTTGGTCAGGCGGCGCAGCAGCAGGCCGAGGGTCTGGGGATCGTCGTTCACACCCCGCAGCAGGACTGTCTGGTTCCGCACCTGTACGCCGCACTTCTGCATGGCCCGCACGGCCCGGGCGGCCTCCTCCGTGAGCTCTCTGGGATGGTTGAACTGGGTGACAAGATACAGCGCCTTCTTGCGGGCAAAGGCGGTGAACAGGTCCAGCAGCTCCTTGTCCTCATAGATTCGCTGGGGCAGGACCACCGGAACCCGGGAGCCGAAGCGGACCAGATCCAGGGCGTCAATGGCGCACAGCTCTTCCAGATACCGACGGATGATGTAATTGGAATTCATCAGTGCGTCGCCGCCGCTTACCAACACGTTGTTGATTTCCGGATGGGCGCGGACGTAATCCGCCGCCGCGGTCACCTGCTTGTTCAGCTCCGCGTCGGACAGGCCGACCATCCGCTTGCGGAAGCAGTGACGGCAGTACATGGCGCATACGTTGGTGGACAGAATCAGCGCGGTCTGGGCGTACTTGTGCTGCACGCCCTCCTGCTTGGTGTTGTCGCCCTCGCCGCTGGTGTCAAAGACGCCGGAGGGCTCCAATTCTTCCGGGGAGGGAACGCATATGCGCGCGATGGGGTCTGCCGGGTCCCGGGGGTCGATTAGGGAAAGATAGTAGGGAGGGATCATCATTGGATAATGTTCCACGATGCTCCGATAGACGGGAATCTCCGTCTCCGACAGTCCCAGGGCGGCACACAGCGCTTCCGCCGTGTGAATACTGTGGCGCAATTCCTCTTGCCAGGTCATGACAGGCCTCCTTTCAAAGAATGTCAGTGGATACACATTCATTATAGCATATAATTGATAAAAGTCAATTATAGATAAATGAATATTTTCGGTTGACATTTTCTGAATTCGGTCTTATACTGGTCTGCAATAAAACGAATGCCCGGTGGGAGGAATACAGATGTCTGAATCAGAGAAACATGCGGATGTGGCTTCGATGCTGTCGATTCTGCCGCAACTCCACGGCCTTGTCATGTCCTGCGCGGATCTGAAGGAGCATGGGTTTACCAAATCGCAGCTCCTGGTGTTCGCGGCGCTGGCCCATCGGGGCAAGCTGAATATGTCACGGGTTGCATCCTATCTCTCCTCCTCCAAGGAGCAGGCCACCCGCGCTGTGGCGCAGCTGGTGGAGGAGGGCTATGTATACAGAGAACACAATGAGGACAACCGCACGATGGTGGATATCCGGCTGACAGACAAGGGCCGCGTGCTGCTGGATGGCTGGAGAACGGATCTGCTGGAGCGGCTTGCCGCGCGCCTGGACGCCGGACTGACCGAAGCGGAGCGGGGAGAGCTGGCGCAGTCCCTGCGTCGAGTGACGGAGCTGCTGGACAAAGTGAACTGACAGGGAATCAATTTGATAACAAAGAGGTCCTCCCCCGGGAGGACCTCTTTGTTATCGAAACACGTTCATCTCCGCATCGTAGATTTCCAGGCGGCGGCAGACCACGTGATCCGGCTTGCATTCCGGCAGATATTTCTCCATCGCCGTTACCAGCAATAACGGATTGAGCGTCGGGTTCTGGGCGGCCACCACGGCCTCCAGGACGACGGCGGACGGCGGACAGGCAGTGCCTGTCCCTACCTGGATCTCCCGGATCATCGGGGCGATGTCCATCTCTACGTCCCCCTTCTTGCTGTGCTTTTGCACGGTCAGCGAGGGCCGGGCGAAGAGTGTTCTCAGGGCCTCGATCCTGTCATTCTGAGCGGAGCGAAGCGGAGCCGAAGAATCCGTCTCCCCGACCCCTGATCCATCGTATGTCAGCTCCAGCCTGGCCCGCAGCCAGGCCAGCTTTCCGGTCTTCTGGCCGTCCTCGTAGCTCTCCAGGGCCCGGATCCCCGCGGGCAGAACGGGGGCCATCCGGACGGCAATTTCCCCAACGGGAACGTCGCAGCCCTCCGCCAGGCTGAACTCCGCGATCTCGCACTGGCTTTCCACCCCCACGGACAGGGGCATGAGAATGGACAGCTCCGGGTGGGGGGTAAAGCCCTGGCTGTGCTTCAGGTCGATCCCGGCCCGCCGGAAGCTCCGCATCAGCGCCCGCATCAGGTCCAGGTGGGAGGACCAGACCGCAACGCCCTCTTTGATAAATAGAAGTCTTGACATAGTAACTCCCTCTGTCAGTCTTTTGAATTGAGAATTGAGAAAGGAGAATGGAGAACGATTCTGTTTTGCAAATCGCGATTTGCAAAACTCCGAAAATTCTCAATTTTCAATTCTCACTTGCCCCTACGGGTCGCACTTTCCGCATTCCAGCAGCCCATTGGCCCCGCAGCCGGCGCAGCCGTGGCGGCAATCTGGGGTGATCTCGGAGCGGTAGGCCCGCTCTCGCTCCCGGCGCAGGAAGTCCTTGCGCACGCCGGGGTCGATGCTGTCCCAGGCCAGGACCTCGTCCAGACCGAAGCCCCGAGTGGTGTAGAAGCTTCTGTCAATCCCGCACTCGTCCAGGGCGGCAATCCACTTGTCGTAGTCGAAGTATTCCATCCAGCCGTCCAGCTTGGCGCCCCGCCGCCAGGCGGCCTCGATGACTGCCCCCAGCCGCCGGTCCCCCCGGGCCAGTACGGCCTCCAGCTCCGAGAGCTTGGCCTCGTGGTAGTTGTACTCCACGCTCTTGTTGTTCAGGTGTTCCTTCAGCAGGCGGCAGCGTCGGAGATATTCCTCCGGGTCGATCTGCGGTTCCCACTGGAAACCGGTAAAGGGCTTGGGGACGAAAAAGGCTGTGGCCACGTGGATGCGGACGCCCCGATTCTTGTTGGAGGCGTAGTCCTTCCAGGTGTTGTAGATTTTGTAGACCAAATCCGCGATGCCCAGCACGTCCTCGTCGGTCTCCGTGGGCAGGCCCAGCATGAAGTAGAGCTTCACGTTGTTCCAGCCGCCGGCGAAGGCAATCTGGCAGGTTTTGAGCACGTCCTCCTCGGTGACGTTCTTGTTGATGGCGTCCCGGAGCCGCTGGGTTCCCGCCTCGGGCGCAAAGGTCAGGCCGCTCTTGCGGACCTTTTGCAGCTTCAGCATCAGATCCCGGGAGAAGTTGTCCGCCCGCAGGGAGGGCACCGACATATTGATGTTCCGGGCGGCGCAGTACTCCGTCAGCCGGTCCGTCAGGGGCTCCAGATATTTGTAGTCCGAGGTGGAAAGGCTGGAGAGAGTGATTTCGTTGTCCCCGGCAAATTCCAGGGCGTGCACCGCCTGCTCGTAGAGGGTTTCCGGCTTTCGGGGCCGGACGGGCCGGTAGGTGTAGCCCGCCTGGCAGAAGCGGCAGCCCCGAATGCAGCCCCGCATAACCTCCAGGTTCATCCGGTCGTGGACAATTTCCGTCATGGGGACAATGGGCTCCGTGGGATACCAGGCCTTGTCCAGGTCCTGCACGATCCGCTTCGTCACCTTTTCCGGGGCCCCGTCCAGGGGGGTAATGGCCGCCAGGGTGCCGTCTGGATTGTAGCTGTGTTCATAGTGGGAGGGTACGTAAACACCGGGAATCTTTCCCACTTCCCAGAGAAATTCCTCCTTGGAAAGACCCCGGCGCTTGGCGTCCCGGTAGCAGTTTACAATCTCTACCGTGCTCTCTTCGCCCTCGCCCAGGGAGAAGAAGTCGATGAAGTCAGCCAGCGGCTCCGGGTTGTAAGTGCAGGCGCCGCCTGCGAAAATAATATTATGTAAACCTTCCCGATCTTTGGCGTGGAGGGGAATCCCTGCCAGGTCCAGCATGGTGAGGATGTTTGTGTAGCTCATCTCGTAGCCCACGGAGAAGGCGATCATGTCGAACTCGCCCACCGGGTCGTGGCTTTCCAGGGCGAATAGAGGGAGCCCGGCGGCCCGCATTTCCTCCTCCATGTCTCCCCAGGGGGTGAAGACCCGCTCGCACCACACGCCCTCCATCTGGTTGACGATGCCGTAGAGGATCCGCAGCCCCAGGTTGGACATGCCGATCTCGTAGGTGTCCGGGAAGCAGAAAGCGACGCGGGTGTCCACCTGCGCCAGGTCCTTCACGGTTTGGTTGTATTCACCGCCCACATATCGGGCGGGTTTTTGCACCCGGGGCAAAATCCGGGGCAGAAGAGCTTCAATGCGTTTGTTCATATTTGTACCTCAGGTATGGGTGGCTTATGGTTCAGAGTTCAGGGCTCAAAATTCTTATCCTGCAGTGTCGGCAATCTGCCGACAGATCCGCTTCTTTGTTTGTTTTACGTATTCCGCTACCAGCGCCGCAGCGTATGCAGAATCCGTCCGCCGTCCCGCTTGGGCAGGGGCAGCAGGTTTCCCAGTCCCAGGGCCAGATTGCAGAGCGCGAAATCCAGCCAGGGCAGCCAAAACACCGCTGCCAGCAGCAGATTTACCGCCGGCCCGGCAGCAATTGCCCAAAGCTCCCGCTCTTCTCCCCGGAGGGAGGCCCGGATTACGGCTCCGCCTGCCCGGAGTTCTATTGCTTCCACAGAAATGTCCAGCAGCCAAAGTGCTGTCAGGTGACCTGCCTCGTGGAGGACTGCGGCCAGCAGAAAGAGCAGGGAAAGCCCCCAACGATCCAGCAGCCCAAAGCCCCCCAGCAAAAGTAAGAAGCCCGGAGTAATCTTGATTTGCAAAACGCATCACCCAAACAGGATATGCGGACGGGAAAGCCGTAATGCATAATGCAGAATGCAAAATGCAAAATGAATGTGGAAGATCACATTCTGCATTCTGCATTGTGCATTCTGCATTACAACTGCAATCGGGTCTGTAAGCCGGGTTCTGTCTTAGACAGCCATCTATCTTGTCGTACCGTTGCCGATACGCTCTATGCCACCTCCACGGAGACGGCCGGGCCAGCCAATGTCTCCTCCACGGTGTTGCTCCGGATAGAGTTTACAGCGTCGGACAGTCTCCAGCCGACGGGTGAGCTCTTACCTCACCTTTCCACCCTTGCTCCGCTTGCGCGGGGCGGTATATCTCTGTTGCACTTTTCCTGAAGTCGCCTTCGGCGGGCGTTACCCGTTATCCTTGCCCTGTGGAGCCCGGACTTTCCTCACGGTGGGCCTTTCGGCCGTCCCGCGCGGCTGCCCGGCCCGGTTGCAGACGTATTTTAGCTTGTTTTTGCGGAAAAGTCAATGACATTATGATAATTGAGAGGTGAGAATTGAGAATTGAAAAGTAGATTTTTAATTCTCAACTCTCAATTCTTAATTCTCAATTGGGGATCAGGCGGCTTTCGCCGCCTGATCCGCTCCCTCCAGCATGTGACCGATCAGAATGCCGTAGCCCCTTGTAGGGTCCCGCACCAGGACGTGGGTGACCGCGCCCACCAGCTTGCCGTCCTGAAGGATGGGGGAGCCGCTCATGCCCTGGACAATGCCGCCGGTCTGTTCCAGCAGCCGCCGATCCGTTACCACCAGCCGCAGATCCCGGCACTGTTCCTCGTCCAGCCGGACTGCTTCGATCTCTACCGTATAAGCCGCAGGCTGGCCGCCGTCCAAACCGCACCAAATCTCTGCGGGACCTGTCCGAACATCTTCCCGGGCGGCCAGCGGGGCGCACTGGCCTTCCAATTCGGCTCCATCCGCATGACCGAAAAGGCCCCGGTCTGTGTTCTGCTCAATCCGTCCCAGGACGGTCCCCCCGGAGGCCGGGCCCAGCAGGGAGCCCGGAGACCCGGCCTTGCCCCGTCGAATACCGGAAACGCAGGTCTCGGCGGCAAGGCCGCCCCGGATGACGATGGGCTGTCTGTTTCCCCCGCTGACGCCGTGGCCCAAAGCCCCGAAAAGCCCGGTTTCCGGGTCATAGAAGGTCACGGTGCCCAATCCCGCGATACGATCCCGGACCCGGAGGCCAAGGAAAAGCTCTCCGTTCCGATTCACCGGCCGCATAGCTGCCTGGACTGCCCGCCCGGCGCGATCCAGGTCCAGAACCACAGTTCCGCCGCCGGATTCCGATACCAGCGCCCGGAGCGTTTCCGCTTTGTCCAAAGGGCAGCCGTTCACAGCCTTGATGCAGTCGCCTGTTTGCAGGCCCGCCGCTTGGGCAGGGGAGTCCTCCTCACTAAAGCCCACGATATAGACCCCGTCCATTTCCAGCTCCAGGCCCACCGTTTTGCCCACGGGGACCAGGCTCTCCGGCTCAGCCCCAAAGGCCGGAACGGTCAGCAGCAGCGTCAGCCAGACCGCCAACCCGGCGGCCCGAATGCTTCTTCCCATGCGCGATCCCTCCCGTCAATAAAATTTTATGAGCGCCCGATTATAATATGGACCGAAAACCGACAAAAAAACCTGGCGTGATTTGAATAAAAATGAAAAAATTGAGAAAAACTGAAAAAACGACTGTTGATTCCATTGAGATTGTGCTATAATGAGAGGGCAGGGGAACCCTGCAAACGATTTTACGAAAGGGGACGCAAAGATATGGCAGAGAGCAAAATAAAGGAAGTCATGGATGAAGTTCTGGAGAAGGCTGAGCCGGTGGTCCGCAAGGCAAAGACTGCGGCAGGCTCCGCGGTTAAAATGGCCGAGCCTGTCCTGGAGGCGGCCAAAAATGCCGGAAAGCAAGTGGCATCTGCCATTGTGCCGCAGATCTATGTCCAGCATGCCAACCGCCAGTTCGACTGTGCTGTGCTGGTGGAGCGCTGCAAGGAGGATTTTAAGGCCAAGCACGCGTCTGCCATGATCCGTTCCTGTAAGCTCTACATCAAGCCTGAGGATAACATGGTCTACTACGTCATCAACGACATTGAGGACAAGCTGGAGCTGTAACACTGCTTCATCAAAACTTCAGAGCAACAAACCAGAGTGTTGCAAAAAGGCCGCAGAAACGCAATTGGAGACGCCTGCCCGCTTCCTGTGGTGAAAACGATAAGCGCCATGAAGGGGCTGGAACGGGCGGATACCGTTGAAACTCTGGTGGATAACGAAACGGCGATTGAAAATCTGAAACGGCCGACTCGTCCCCATTCCCGGAGGGATTACCGCAGGCTGCGGCCTTGCCTGGATGAGCGAACCGGAGCAGGAACTCTCCCTCCGCGTCTTCTTCCGCTTCCGGCAGCCGCGAATCGAGGGCAGTACCATACTGGAGCTTTAATATCCTTAGAAGCCGGAAAACAGAAGAGAGAGCCGTCCGCAAAACAAAGAGGCACTTGCTTTCGCAAGTGCCTCTTTGTTTTGCTGGGGTAGAACAAAAAAGATTCCGAATTCCGAAGCTGCCTTTGACGGCGATATCACCCGCCAGACGAGGGCTGTATCACCTTAGCTCTGTTATGCGTATACGCAGGATTCGTCAGCCTTGCAGAGAAATAAAATGACATGCGGCAACGCGGGAAAACAGGATTGCAAAACAATGAGACTGGTTCAATCTCAATTGGTGCCTGTCACCGTGTCAGATGTCGTAGACAAATGCGCGGTCATGACCGCTGTGCAGCGCGTCGTAGATCTGGCCGGGACGGGCGGTATCACCCACCAGAATCAATCTGTCGCCGAAGGCGGCCCGGAAGGCGTCCAGTCCAGGACGATTGGCGCGAACGCCCATGGCCAGGATCACGGTGTCGGCG
>JAEEKA010000078.1 GCA_016282135.1 Oscillospiraceae bacterium | reverse complement strand
TGGAGGGCATCTACACCTCCACCGTCAGCCGGGATACCCTGGACGAGTGCCCCATGGCCTACAAGGACCCCCGGACCATCATCGCCGCCATCGGGGACACCGTCCGCATCGAGAAGCAAATTCGCCCCATCTACAACTTCAAATCCAGCGATCGGTTTACCAGCAAAAAGAAGAAATAAAAAGAAGAATTCATGGAGGGTGATCGGCCTATGGCGCACACCGGAGCAATCGATCTCTCCAATCAGGATCTGGCCGAACTGCTTGCCCGCTGGGGTTTCGAGCGGGAAGAAGTTTCCAATATCGTCCACTCGGAGAGCGGGGAAATCAGCGGCACGGCAAGCACAAATTCATACACTTGAGGTAATTGTTCAGCCGCCCGTAGGGGCCGATGCCTACATCGGCCCTACCTACCGATTTTTGTCTGCAAGCGAGGGCGGATGTGGGCATCCGCCCCTACGACGAAGGGGGCTACTGAACAGATACCACTTGAGAAACAAATCGGGATTTGTTATGTAGACGATGGAGAAACGCCTACTGCATTAAAACAATAAGGGGAAAAGGGATTTGCCGATCCCACAGCCGATGAAAGGAGGATGACGACATGCTTCACAGCGTTGAAACCTTAATTCTCCGGGATGGCGGATGCTGCGTGATCCGTTCTGCAGAACCGGAGGACGCACAGCGAATGCTGCAGTACATGAAAATTATGTTGGGTGAAACGCCGTTCCTTCTGCGTACTCCGGAGGAATTTGATTATTCTATCGAGGAGGAAGCCCGAATTTTGGAGGGGCGGAAAAGCGCCCCACGCAGTCTTATGCTGCTCGCAGAGAAAGATGGACAGATCATCGCCAGCGCTGATTTGCAATCTCATGGCAAGAAAAGCCGTGTTTGGCATCGTGCGGAGTTGGGCATCTCTGTTCGGAAAGACTTTTGGCATCAGGGAATTGGCTCTGCTTTGATGGAACGGTTAATCGCATTTGCTGCACAGTGCGGCTATGAGCAAATCGAGCTTACCGTTGAACAAAAGAACCGTAGAGCCTTGAACTTATATATGAAATATGGGTTTACGGTATACGGAACCCGACCGCATGGAGTGAAATATCCGGATGGCAATTATGACAACGATTATCTGATGGTCAAAATGATACAATGACCGACGGTAAATTCCAATTGACAGGAGAATGCCTATGAAGATCAGACGAGCGAGCGGCGAAGAAATGCTGGCGCTTTGGGGATATGCGGACCTGGATACCGCCCCGCCGACGGCAAGGTTCTTTTTTCAAAATATTGCCGCAGGAAACGCGGTCTTTTGGACGCTTGATCGGGACGGCGAGTTGCTGGGAGAGCTGTATGCGTTTTTGAATATCCGGGAAGACCAAGTTTTTGCGGACGGAACAACGACGGCTTATCTCTGCGCGTTCCGCGTCAAGAGGGAATACCGCGGGCGGGGGTTTGGCAGCAGGCTGATGGAAGTGGCGCTCTCAGACTTGCAATCCATGGGCTTTCGACGCGCGACGATCGGCGTCGACGCCCCGCGCAACGAGGCCTTTTATCGCCGCCTGGGCTTCGTCACAGACGTAAAGACCTGTTATCTCGATCCCTGCGCGAGAGACGAATACATGCAGCCGGAGCCCGACGACACGGGCTATCTGCTGTTGGAAAAGGAATTGTGAGGCAAAATCTTATGAATCGGAAAATGATAGGATCCCGCGTCATTTTGCGGGAACAGAGGCCGGAAGACGCCGCCTTTTTCGCCTACTGGTTCAATCAGCCGCGGGTGATGTTTCAGTGCGGCTTCACGGAACAGACGGATGAAGCGCACGAGCGCTTCACCATTGAAAACAGTCACAAATCGGAGGACTCGCTCTGGTTTACGATCACGGATTTGAACGGCGGCATCCTCGGGGAAACCGGCCTGCTCCGCATGTGGCCGGCCTGGCACTGCACCGATCTTTCCATTATCATTCCCGATCCCAACAAGCAGCACAAGGGCTATGGAACGGAAGCGATCCGCATGATGCTCGATCTGGCGTTTCACAGCTATGACATGAACCGCGTCGCCATCGGCGTCGTGGGACAGAACACGGACGCCCTGGCCTTCTACCGGAAAATCGGATTCCGGCAGGAGGGCATTCAGGAGCAGGGCTATTTCTACAACGGCGAATACAGCGATTTTGTCATGATGCGGATACTGCGCAGCGAATGGGATTAAAACGCAATTGACACAGAACGAAATTCTACCGGATCAAGCGCGCACAAAATGTCGGGAAAAAATGTTGTCAGTCTGATATATTGATCCTGCACAGAGCGAGGGGGTGCTTCGGATGCGCGGATGGATCGAAGGGATTCAGGAATCCATTGACTTCATGGAACAGAATTTGACGGAGGAGCTGGAAATCGAAGCGATTGCCGGGAAAGCGGCCTTGTCCCCGTTTTATTTTCAGCGTATCTTCGGGGCCCTGTGCGGCATGACCGTCGGCGAATACGTCCGCGCCCGCAGGATGACGCTGGCCGCCCAGGAGCTCAGCCGCAAGGACGCGAAGGTGATCGACGTCGCCATGAAATACGGCTATGACGCGCCGGACAGCTTTGCGAAGGCCTTTCAGAAGTTTCACAGGATCACGCCGTCCCAGGCCAGGGAACCGGGCGCGCCGCTGCGCTCCTTTGCGCCGCTGCATATCAAAATCACAATGGAGGGTGGAACCATGTTAGATTATCAGATTGTGAAAAAGGCAAGCTTTACCATCATCGGCGTAAGAAGACGATTTCATTCCGACACCAGTTATCAGGAGATCCCGAAGTTCTGGGACGAATGGATGGCCCAGGGGGAAAAGCGCTCCATTATGGGGACCTTCGGCCTGTGCCTGGATATGGACGGGAAGGAGTTTGACTACTGGATCGCGGACCTGTACTTCCCCTGGGAGGAGATCCCGGCGGGCTGTGAGACCCGGGTGATCCCCGCCGGCGTCTGGGCCCAGTTCCCCTGTACGCTCAAGACGCTGCAGAATACCAACACGAAAATCTGGTCGGAGTGGCTGCCGGCCCTGCAGGGCTATTCCCTCGCCGGAGATTATGACGTCGAGGTCTATCTCCCGCCGATGGACGGCAAGGAGGATATGACGGTCGCCATTTGGGTGCCGCTGAAAAAGGACTGAACGCGCTCGGCGCTTACGTCAATCTGGAGTATCCGCTTCCCGGTGGGATGAAAGTCTGGTTTCCGGACGACCTGTGCGGGCAAGCTGCCGGAATCCGAGCGCCACTCCGACAGACGCTTCGGCGTCCTGGCAAATACGGATTTCATCCGGATCTGCACCTGCGCAGCAGGGGGGGCCGGTCGGAGCTTGTTCTCTGCAAAAAGCGCTGATTTCTCCGTTTTGTTCCGTGAATCGTGTAAAACAGATGCAGCCGCCGGGGTGCGCGTTTTTGCGCACCCCGGCGGCTGCCGGTATTATTTCAGTCTTCCCGAACAGGCTTTTTGCTTTTTCCTCTGCCGTGCAGAGGGCGGAGTCTGATTTTGTCCAAAGACGCAAGGAACTTTTTCAGGTCCTCCGCCGGGAAGGGTTTTCCGTGGCCAGGATAAAGCATCCGCGGCGCCTTTTCCAGGATCGTCTGCCAGGACTGCCGGTACTGCGCCGGGTTTTCGATCCAGATGATCGTTCGCCTGCGGCTGGGAAAGCCGTTCATGGCTGCGTCGCCGCAGAACATCGCGTCCCCTGTCAGCAGGGCAATATGGTCTTCCGTGTGGCCCGGCGTCCGGACGATCTCACAGGGGAAGCCCAGGGCCCGGAATCGCTCGGAATCCACGGGGATCAGCCGGTCCAGATATTCCTCCCGGATGGGGGGATATTTGTGCGTGCCGTGGCCGAACAGCGCCAACACCTGGCAGAACAGCCAGGCGAGGCCCGACGAGCAGCCGCCCGCAAAGGAGTTCTGCCCGCGCTGCAGCCCCCGGATCGCCTTCGGGTGCAGGATCACGGCGGCCTCTGTGGCCGCCAGGACTTCATTCAGAAAGCCCGCGTGATCGTCATGGGCGTGGGTCAGGAAGACGAAGCTGATCGCCTCCGGCCGAATCCCGTTTTGTTCCAGCCGCTTCCGAAGCCGCGGGAAGCCTCCGGCGTAACCGGTGTCGATCAGGATCAGCCCCGCCTCCGAGGAGATCAGCCAGTTGTTGACCACGCGCGTGCCGAGATTCAGGATCATAGGCTGTTACCTCTCTGTATTCCGCGTTTTTTGTCATTGAGATTTGTATCCGCATATACCAAAGCGCAAAGATTCATTGGATTCTGTTTCCAAATTCATAGGCCTGCCTGATCCATTTCAGCAGCTCGGCGTCCAGCTCCGACGCACTGCCCAGAACGATATGATGGGTCCAGCGCCCGGGCTGCGCCTCGGTTTTCACGGCGATGCGCGGGGAATCCAGCGGGTACGGCAGGCCCAGGGTCAGTACAATATAATGGGTCGGCAGCAGTCGTTTCGGCAATACCCGGAAGATCGACACGCAGGCAAAGACCCGCCGGTTTTTCAAGGAGATCTGCGTCTTATGGACGACAACAGAAACCTCCCCGAGCGCTTTGATCCGATTCAGCAGCGTCTCGTACAGCGCCAGCTCCTCCGGCTTCCCGTCAAAGAAAAACAGCTCGTCCATCGTCCTGACATGTCATCTCCTAATTCTTGATGTCTTTCGCTTTTTTGCACATTCAGGACAACCTCTTCCGCTGTTTCTCGAATACACAGCCGCTTGCCAAGACCATCCGCATTTATTGCAAATCCACCAGACTTTTTTGTTACTGTTTCCAGTTATAGAATGTGGTGAAAAACTTTTATCGTTTTTATCATAATCCCATTCTAACGAAAGGCTGGGGTTTACGGTTGCCAGATCAGTCTTTCCTGGTACTGCTACTCTGCCTGCACAAGCTGGACAACCAGATCCGCGAAAACGATCAGAGATTCTTGCTTGCCACTCATAACCGCATTTGCTGCAACGCCACCAAACTTTCTTGTTTGATTTTGTTGTCACTGTTTGAGGTGTAATGCTTCCGTTTTTTTCTTGAAGCCATTCCAAAGACAGAAAAGCGCTATTTGATTGAAGGTCAGTTACCCCATGGGTTGGAACTTTACCGGCGCATCTCGGACATCCACTACCACGGTTTCTGTCACCCACAGTAGCTTGCCAAGAATAACCGCATTTTTGACAGTTCCACCACACTCGAGCATCGCTCCCGATTGTTATCTGGGTTGGCAGCAAAGGAGCATTTCTGGTATTATCCCAATCGCACAAAAAATCTGGGGCAATATGGGCAAGAGTATTTTTCTCCCTGTTCCTAATACATAGTGAACGAATAGTGGGATAATCTCGCTCAACATTTACGTTCAGTTCCACTTTGATATGGGCAAGCCGCTCGATTTTTACTGCGCAGAGTTGTATTGCGGAGCTTAAGCTGTGGAATGATGGGTCATCCTGATCAACATCAACATGTAGACTGTCACTCATTGGCAGTAGGGGAAGCCCCTTCTCTCGGAATCGAATAATTGAAACACCGTTTTCCTTGGCGGCTATATCCTTTTTTCTATCTTTTTCTACATTTGAATGCCACCTGAAACCATCATATTCAATGCCGATATTTATGGAAGGAAGAAAAATATCAATCTCGCTTCTGCTGTCAAGCCAATTAGGGTGATAACTATTTATTGCCTCGGGAAAACACTGGCGAAGGTAAAAGAATATAGCCTGTTCAGGGAAGGATGATTGGAGAGCTTTTGCACATTTTGGACACCCTATTCCACTGTTTCTTGAGGCAATAACAGCTTGCCAGCTATAACCACATACGGAGCAAACCCACCAAGCCTTCCTTCCGCTGTTAGCAGTGACTTCGTTGGGCGAAAAGGTGTTCTTTTCTTTGTCCCATTCAGTTGCCAATTCTTTGTTGACAGAAGATAAATCATTAATTCCCGGAACAACTTTTCTACCTGCGCAGATTGGACACCCCCGATGGTTTGTAGTTCTTCCAGCAATCCTTGCCTCCCAAGAATTGCCGCATTGAGAGCAAATCCACCATACTTTTTTGCTGCTGTGAACAGTTACTTGAGAAGGAAGTATATTACTGTTTCTTTGATAATCCCACTCAGCAGCAACATCGGGAGCCTGTGACTGCAAATCGGTTTTTCCCACAATAGCAACTCTCCCACTACACGCAGGACAACCTGACCCGTTGCTTCTGCTTGCAGGAGGTGCTTCCCAATTATATCCGCAAGTATTACATTTCCACCAATAACGCCGATTTGAGAAAGGCATTACTGTGTTCGGATCTATACTGTTTCTGTCATAGTCCCACTCCTGAAAAAGGTCTGGAAACAGATCAAATATTGTTAATCGGCTCATGTAGCTACCCTCAGTGTCGATAGTCTGTTTTTTCGTTTTACTATAAGCAGGATGTTTCCAGCAGAGCTTTGCGTACATACATCTCTCTATTCTCTATCATACTACGGAAAGCTCCGTTTGTCCATAGGACGGAGTTTCAAAAAAGAGATCTCTGAAATCGTACCCACTGTGCGGCTGATTTTGAATATTTGACGTGAATACTGTGAGAAAAAGCTGCCCTTTTTTTCCCTTAAACGGGGTGGTACAGGGTAACAACAGGGGGTAGAAAGTAACAGTCAAACGGGCGATAAGGGAAAAAAATCAGCCCAAAAGGCACGCTATAACAGGGAAAAACAGCACGTCGGGCACTTCGAATGCTTCACCCGCGTCCTTCGGCTTTATTCGCCTGCGGCGAGTGTTATGGCCCTTTGCGCAGTAAGAAAAAGATTTTCAAATCCCCCCTGCCGCTTTGTGATATGCTCCCTCTATGAGAGACAGTGAAATAAGAAAACACTGTCATCATAGGGGGAGCATTACTATGCCAAATAAGAAAAAGTTAAGCACAGAGGAACGAGTACAAATAGCACAGGACTGTATAG
>JAEEKA010000077.1 GCA_016282135.1 Oscillospiraceae bacterium | reverse complement strand
GTTTGACCTCCTTTTGGTGCTTCCTTGCAGTTGCCAGACCGCAAGCTCATTATAGCACCAAAAGGAGTTTTTTTGTCCTGTTGTATAGCTTTAAGCGCTTCCGAACCACCCACGCCTAGCGTGGGGTTTTCGTATGACAAATAATCGTATGTTCGGCAAGCAGAGACAGAACCTTCTCATTTCGATTGTTTCCGCCGCTGTATTTGCAGTTTTCACCCACAAGACAGGCGCTGACCATAATTTTCATATCCCAGAGTTCTCCAAGGCTGCTCCGATTTCCAAACTGATTTTACCAGATGCTGATGCGCTTTTCCGGCGCAATATACATTTGGTCCTGCTCCGTTACGCCAAAGGCCTCATACCACTCGCTGAAGTTTCTGGGCGGCATATTCGCCCGCAGGACGTTGGGGGAGTGAACGTCGCAGGACAACAGCAACTGGATGAATTCTTCCTTGGCTTTCATGCACCAAACCCGAGCCCAGTTGATAAAGTAAGCCCTGAAATCGGGGTTCGGCAGCGTGTGCATAATTTCAAGCGTCACGCCCATACCGCCGTTGTCAGCAATATTCTCGCTGACTGTAAGCTCGCCGCTGACCTTTCCGCCGTGGTATTCGATCCCGTCAAACTGTTCGATCATGCCCTTTGTCAGCTCTTCAAAGGCCTGGAAATCCTCGTCTTTCCACCAGTTCTTCAGATTGCCGTGCTCGTCAAACTTCGCGCCGTTGTTGTCAAAGGCGTGGGAAATTTCATGGCCGATCACCGCGCCTATGCCGCCCAGGTTCTCGCTGACGCTCTGCTTCAGCGAATAGAAGGGCTTCTGAAGGATCGCCGCCGGGAAGGTGATGTCGTTTGCGCTGGGATTGTAGCAGGCATTTACCATGTGGCCCGGCATCACCCACTCCGTGCGATCTACCGGTTTCCACAGTCGTTCCAGAAGATCCCTCGCACGGATCGAGATGAGTTCCGTCATGATGGTGAGCAGCGAATCGTTCTCGTCGAAAACAAGCTTGGACCAGATCGGCTTGATTTCATCGGGGTAGCCCATCTTGATTTCGATGGTAGAGAGCTTTCGGATTGCCTTCTCCTTTGTCTCCTCCGCCAGGAAGGTGTTCTTCTTCATACGAAGCTTATAGGTTTCGATGATCTTCCTGACCATCTCCACCACGTCCCGCTTGGCGTCTTCCCCAAAATAGCTTCGGCCATAATAAACGCCAATGGGCTCGGCATAGATTCTGGATACCAGCTGATAGGCCTGTTTTTCCAGGCTGGGATCGGCAGGGACGCCTTGAAGCGCTCTGGAATAGGTCTTGCCCAGAGCCGCTATCTCTTCAGAGAGGAAGGCGGTACTCTTCAGCAGAACACGGACATAGGCCCAATGGATGTACAGCGGGAAGTTTTCCTCAGAGAAATAGCCGTTCATTTCTTTCACGGCCTTGGGGTCGTAGATGATCAGCGTATCAGGGATTTTCTCACCGTACAGGTCCGTCAGAAGCTTTTTGATGTCGAAGGGTGCAACACAAGCGGCCACATCGTCAACGCGCATCGGATTGTGGCACTTGTAGTACTCCGACCATTCCAGTTTGCTCTTAACCTTCTTGGCTACCAAAGCGTCGAATGCCAGGGCGTCGGCAAGATACTGCTCCCGCTCGGTCTGAGAGAGTGGAGTGAAGGCCAGTACCTTTGCTGCCATGTCTGACCAAATCCCCAAAAGCTGCTTTCCCTGTTGGTTATCCGCGGCGTAATAGGTCGTATCCGGCAGGATGATCCCCGGGCCCATCACGAGAAAGGAGTTTTTCTCGGCGTTCTCCATGTCGGCATCCACGCTCAGCTGCAGAGGCAGGTCCACTTCCATCAGCAGCAGCTCTGCCGCTTGCCGGTTGAGCTCATCCACTGTTTTGATTGCACTGAGCCGTTCCAGCAACGGAAGCATAGGCGCAATACCCTCCCGGTTCCGCCGCTGGGTATCCATCACTTTTCGGTAGAGGGCAACGGCGTACTTCATCTCCGGAATGTCAGACGTCTTCTCCCCGGCCGCAAAAGCCCGGAAGTCAGACATCATGGTTTTTTCCACGTCCTGATCCAGAGAGGAAAAGCCTCCTGTCATCGGCCTGTCCTCCGGAATCACAGCCGTTTTAAGCCATTCCCCATTTACTGCTTCATAGAGATCGTCCTGGATTCTGACTGTATTATCGCTCATAATTGCACGCTCCTTTTCCTGAATATGAAAAACCTTTATGATCTGCCTGGACCATTATACAGAAAAAAAGCTGCTTTTGCAACAGTGAATGGCAGAAGCGAAAAAGAAATTCACCGCATAAGTGAATCCTCAGATTATTGCGCGCCTGCAATAATCTGAGGATTCACTGTCAGATCAACTCATTCAAAACCTGTTGGATTCTGGGCGTTTGGAAAAAGTAATCTTCCATCGGATTTCTCAGGGTGTGCTGAACCGCGTCAGCGTCCTTGATGATCTCATCAAACCAGTGCCCTTTGACCCGCTTGTCGCTGTGATGATAGATTCCGCTGTAAATCATTTCCAGGTCTTCATCCGAAAATTGAACCAGGTGATCCAGCACATGCGTCCTGGCATAATCTGCGCATTTGTGCGCATGGTCGTCCGTATCCTCCGCCCGATCCACGTAGGTCAGCAGGTCGTGGAGCATGCCGGCGACTTCAGCGAGCTCAGCGATTTCCCGGGAATAGCCCCGCTTGAGGGCAAGCAGAGACGCCATCAGCCCAACTCCGTACAGGTGTACGTAGGCGCCGCGCTTTGCTTCCTCGTCATCAATTGACATAATGATTGGATCAATCAAGTTTCTGGCTTCGTCCAATCTTGTGTATTGACGTTCCATGGACAGCCTCCCAAACACCGTACGAAATGAATCAATCAGCCGCGGAAATAATTCACCGCCGAGGCAAACAAGCTGGATTCAAAGCTTCCGGGTATGTTCTTATACAGGCCGCTGCCAACACGTTCGGAATGCCCCATCTTGCCAAGGACCCGGCCATCGGGAGATGTGATTCCCTCCACAGCCAAAACCGAGCCGTTGGGGTTGAAGCGAAGCTCAGAACTGGGCTCCCCTTCCAGGTCCACATACTGGGTAGCAATCTGACCATTTCGGACCAGTTTCTGGAGCTGGTCTTCCGAAGCGATGAAGCGGCCCTCCCCGTGAGAGATGGGGACGTTTACAATGTCGCCCACCCGCAGACCGGAGAACCAGGGGGATTTGTCGGAGACGATCCGAGTACGCACGATGCGAGACTGATGCCTGCCGATGGTGTTGAAGGTCAGGGTTGAACTGTTTTCATCCATATCCACAATGCGACCGTAGGGCACCAGCCCCAGCTTGATCAAGGCCTGGAAGCCGTTGCAGATTCCCAGCATCAGGCCGTCCCTGCGCTCCAAAAGATCAGCAACGCCCTCCCGGATGGCAGCGCTGCGGAAGAAGGCCGTAATGAACTTGCCGCTGCCGTCCGGCTCGTCGCCGCCGGAAAAACCGCCGGGAATAAACACGATCTGGGAATTCTTCAACGCAGAGGCAAAACTGTCCACAGAACGGCGGATCGCGTCGGCAGAGAGATTGTTGACGATCAGAATCTCCGGCTCCGCTCCTGCCTCCCGAACAGCCCTGGCGCTGTCATACTCGCAGTTGGTGCCGGGGAACACCGGAATCAGCACCCGAGGCTTCGCGCAGCGGACAGTGGAAGCAGCCCGGCCGCTCGTTTCATACTGAAGCGCGGGATAGCGCTCCACAGGCCGGTTCATCCCGGTAGGATAGACAGTTTCCAGGCAGTTCTCCCAGCGGCGGCAAAGCGCCTCGCCCTCCACGGTTTCCGAGCCAAAGCGAAACACGTTTTCGGCGGACACGGTTCCGATCAAGCGGGCGTCGTTCAAAGATTCCGTGGCTTCCACCAGGAAGGAACCGTATTGCTTTCTGCGGAGCTCTGCGCGGTCAAGGCCCTCGTTGAACCGGAACCCCAGGCCGTTGCCGAAGGCCATTTTGAGAACTGCCTCCAGTACGCCGCCGGGACCGACGGCCCAGCAGGCAGAGACCTTTTCCGTCCTCTGAAGGGCGGTCAGTCGATCGAAAAGCTGAAGCATAGACGCTGCCTTGGGCAGACCGTTTTCCTCCCGCTGAGGCGCAAGCAGATATACCGGATTTCCCGCACGCTTGAATTCAGGAGAAAGAATATGCTCTGTCCGATCTGTGGTAACAGCAAAGCTGACCAGAGTGGGCGGAACGTCCAGCTTTTCAAAGCTTCCGCTCATGGAATCCTTGCCGCCGATGGCAGCAATTCCCAGCTCCATCTGAGCCCGGAACGCGCCAAGGAGCGCCGACAGGGGCTTGCCCCAGCGCTTGGGATCCCGGCCAGGTTTCTCGTAGTATTCCTGGAAAGTCAGATAAACGTCCCGGAAGCTTGCGCCGACAGCAACAAGCTTGGAAACAGAATCCACCACCGCCAGATATGCCGCGTGGTAGGGACTCCGGGAAGAAAGCCAGGGATCAAAGCCCCAGGCCATAAGCGAACAGTCGTCCGTGTTTCCGCGTTCCAGGGAGATCTTGTGTACCATCGCCTGAATGGGGGTCAGCTGGCGGTTGCCGCCGAAGGGCATCAGAACGGTTCCTGCGCCGATGGAAGCGTCAAAACGCTCCGACAGACCGCGATGAGAGCAGAGATTGATATCGTCCGCCACAGCCTCGCAGGCCGTTCTGAAATCCGTCACAGGGACGGCAGGTTCCTTTTCAGGTCTGGCTGCTTCAATGGAAATATGCTTTTCCGCACCGTTCGAGTCCAGGAATTCCCGTGAAATATTCACGATTTGCTTTCCGTTCCAGTCCATGACCAGGCGGGGGGACTCAGTGACGACAGCCACAGGACAGGCCAGGAGGTTTTCTGACTCGGCGAGGGATAGGAACCTGTCTGCATCGGAGGCCGCAACCACCACAGCCATGCGCTCCTGAGATTCGGAGATTGCGAGCTCGGTTCCGTCCAAACCCTCATATTTCCGGGGCACGGCATTGAGATCGATGCGCAATCCGTCGGCAAGCTCGCCGATGGCGACGCTGACACCGCCCGCGCCGAAGTCATTGCAGCGCTTGATCAGTCTGGCAGCCTCAGGATTGCGGAAGAGGCGCTGAAGCTTACGCTCCTCCGGCGCGTTGCCCTTCTGAACCTCCGCGCCGCAGGTCTCTACAGAGTGCGAGGTGTGGGCTTTGGAGGAACCGGTAGCGCCGCCGATGCCGTCTCGCCCCGTACGTCCGCCGATCAGAATCACCACATCGCCGGGAACCGGACGCTCCCGCCGAACGTTGGCCTGAGGCGCCGCGGCGATAACCGCGCCGATCTCCATGCGCTTGGCGGCATAGCCCGGATGATAGAGCTCCTCCACCAGTCCGGTGGCAAGCCCGATCTGATTGCCGTAGGAAGAGTAGCCGGCGGCTGCAGTGGTAACCAGCTTCCGCTGGGGAAGCTTCCCGGGGATGGTCTCGGAAACCGGTGTCCGGGGATCCGCCGCGCCGGTCAGCCGCATAGCTCCGTAGACGTAGGCACGGCCGGAAAGAGGATCGCGGATTGCGCCGCCGATGCAGGTGGCGGCTCCGCCGAAGGGCTCGATCTCCGTGGGATGGTTATGCGTCTCGTTTTTGAACAGCAGCAGCCAGGGCTCCCGCTTTCCGTCCACCTCCACGTCGATCTTCACCGTGCAGGCGTTGATCTCCTCAGACTCGTCCAGCTTGTCCAGCCGTCCGGTCTGTTTCAGGTATCGGGCGGCAATGGTAGCAAGGTCCATCAGACAGGGCGGCTTGGTACGGCCCAGCCTGGCCCGGAGATTCATGTATTCCTCATAGGTCTTCTGAATCTCGGCATCCGCAAAGCTGGCCTGATCGATGATCGTGTGAAAGGTGGTATGCCGGCAGTGATCGGACCAATAGGTGTCGATCATCCGAATCTCGGTAATGGAGGGATCCCGCCCCTCATTCCGGAAATACCGCTGGCAAAAGGCCAGGTCGTCCTTGTCCATGGCAAGGCCGTATTCCGCGATCATGCGCGAGAGCTCTGCTTCGGAACAATCCCGGAAGCCATCCAGGGTTTTGACGCTGGTGGGTATCTGGTAGTTTATCCGCAGCGTCTCGGGCAAAGCAAGGGAAGCTTCCCGTGCCTCCACGGGGTTGATGACGTAGCGTTTGATCCTGGAAAGGTCTTGCTCAGTGAGAGAACCGTAAAGCGCATAGATCTTTGCGGAACGAATCAGCGGCCGCTCGGACTGGAACATCAGCTGGACGCACTGGGCGGCGGAATCCGCCCGCTGATCGAACTGCCCGGGAAGAAACTCCACAGCAAAAACAGCGTCAGCGTCGGACAGATTCACTTCCCGGGAGGCAACATCCACCTGGGGCTCCGAAAAAACCGTGGGAATGGCTGCCGCAAACCGATCCGGGCTGATTTCCTCCGCATCATAGCGGTTCAAAACGCGAAGGCGGTCAAGACTCCGGACCCCCAGGAACTCCGTCAGTTCCAGGTAAAGGGCCTCCGCCTCCTGGGCGTAGGCAGCTTTCTTTTCCACAAAAACACGATAGACCATTAGTCCTCCTTCGCCGCAAGGGCCAGCGCGCCGATGTCCCGGCGATAATAAGCATTTTCAAAATCAATCTGCTTCACTGCCTTGTAGGCACGATCCAGCGCATCCGAGAGCTTCTTTCCCAAGGCTGTCACGCCCAAAACCCGTCCGCCGGAGGTGACAAGTCCGCCGTCCTTCTCCTTTGCGCCGGCCACAAAGACTTCGGCGTCCAAGCCGGCGGGGATGGAAATGGGAAAGCCCTTTTCATAGGCGCCGGGATAGCCCTTGGATGCCAGGATAACGCAGGCAGCGGAAGCCTTGGAGAAGCGCACCGGGCACTCGGCAAGCTGTTCTTCCGAAACAGCCCGCATAACGGTAAACAAATCGCTTTCCAGCAGGGGCAAAACCACCTGGGTCTCCGGGTCACCGAAACGGCAGTTGTATTCGATCACCTTCGGTCCGTCTTTGGTCAGCATCAGGCCGAAATAGAGGCAGCCCTTGAAGCTTCTGCCTTCCTGCGCCATAGCGCGGATGGTAGGCAGGAAGATGGCCTCCATGCAGCGTTTGGCGACTTCAGGCGTGTAATAGGGATTCGGCGCAACAGCGCCCATGCCGCCGGTGTTGGGACCGGTGTTCCCTTCCCATGCCCGCTTGTGATCCATGGAGGAGACCATGGGAACAATCGTTTTTCCGTCGGTAAAGGAAAGGACGGAAATCTCCGGTCCCTCCAGGAATTCCTCAATGACGATCCGCTCTCCGCTCCTGCCGAAGCGCTTCTCCGCCATCATGGAGTGAACCGCCTCTTCTGCCTCCGACAAAGTTTTGGCAATGATAACTCCTTTTCCCAGCGCCAGTCCGTCCGCCTTGATGACGGCGGGCATGGGGACAGTTTTCAGATATGCAAGCGCCTTTTCCATCCGGTCAAAGGTCTCATATCGGGCCGTAGGGATGCCGTAGCGCTTCATCAGGTCCTTGGCAAAAACCTTGCTGGCCTCGATGACGGCGGCGTTCTTCCGGGGGCCGAAGCAATCCACGCCGATCGCCTCCAGTCGGTCCACTGCGCCAAGGGCCAGGGGGTCGTCCGGGGCAACCACCGCGTAGTCGATCCGGTGCTCCAGGGCAAAGGAAACGATTCCGTCCAAATCCACCGCGGCAATCGGGACGCAGACTGCATCCCGGGCAATGCCGCCATTACCGGGCAAACAGTAGAGCTCCGTAATGGTTTTGTTCTCTTTTAGCTTTTTGACGATGGCATGCTCGCGTCCACCGCCGCCAATGACCATGACTTTCATTTTTCTCTCCCTTTTCGTATGCCGCTATGACGCATATCCTGCGTCATAGCGGCTGCGTGTATGAATCAATGGTGGAACAGTCGCATGCCGGTAAAGGCCATGACCATATCGTGCCGGTTACAGCAATCGATCACAGCGTCGTCCCGGATGGAGCCGCCGGGCTCGGCAATGTAGCGGACGCCGGAACGGAAGGCCCGCTCGATGTTGTCAAAGAACGGGAAGAAGGCGTCAGAGCCAAGCGCCACGTCGTGGACCGTGTCCAGCCAGGCCCGCTGTTCGGCACGGGTAAAGGGCTCCGGCCGGCGGGTGAAGTAGCGCTGCCAAACGCCGTCGGCACAGACATCCTCTTCATTCTGGTTGATATAGCCGTCGATCACGTTATCCCGGTCCGGGCGGCCTAAATCAGCCCGGAAGGGCAGATTCAGAACCTTGTCGGACTGACGCAGGAACCAGGTATCCGCCTTGGAGCCCGCCAGACGGGTGCAGTGGATACGGGATTGCTGGCCGGCGCCCACACCGATCGCCTGTCCGTCCACGGCAAAGCAGACGGAATTGGACTGGGTATATTTCAGGGTAATCAGGGAAACAATCAGGTCCCGGGCGGCACTCTCTGGAAGGTTCTTGTTCTCCGTCACCAGGTTGTTCAGCAGCGCCCGGTCGATCCGGAAGTTGTTTCTGCCCTGCTCAAAGGTGACGCCGAAGACCTGCTTCTTTTCCAGGACGGCGGGAACGTAGTTCGGATCAATTTTGACCACGTTGTAGCCGCCCTTGCGCTTGGTCTTCAAAATCTCCAGAGCCTCCGGGGTGTAGCCGGGGGCAATCACGCCGTCGGAAACCTCCCGCTTGATGAGAGAAGCGGTCAGGGCGTCGCATTCATCGGAAAGGGCCACCCAGTCTCCAAAGGAGCACATCCGATCCGTGCCCCGGGCCCTGGCATAGGCGCAGGCCAGAGGATGCTCGTCGAGATTTGGAACGTCGTCCACAAAGCAGGCCTTCTTCAGCCGCTCGTTCATGGGCAGACCCACAGCGGCCGAGGTGGGGCTGACGTGCTTGAAGGACGCGGCGGCGGGCAGGCCAAGCGCTTCCTTCAATTCCTTGACCAGCTGCCAGGAGTTCAGTGCATCCAGGAAGTTGATATAGCCCGGGCGTCCATTCAGAATCTCCACAGGAAGCTCGCTGCCGTCTTCCATGTAGATCCTTGCGGGCTTTTGGTTGGGATTGCAGCCGTATTTCAGTTCAAATTCTTTCATTCTGAAAACCCTCACTTGTTCTTATTGATGAGTCTCTCTGAAACTTCCTTCGTGTTCAGGTCAGTAAACCGGACGTAGAGAGAAATCTTGTTGTCCGCGTCCAGATTCTCCCACAGTTCCCGGGTAAAAGCGTCAATATCGTTGCCAAGACAGACGCGCTCGGGCTCCCCCTGGAAGGTGGGAATGGGGCTGCCGTCGCAAACGTAGGTGTGGAGAAAATGCCCCAAACCGGGCTTTGCAGGGTATGCGAAGGTATATCTGGCGCAGTCGCTTCCCGCTGCGTCAATGCTCTTTAGAATGCTCATCTCGTAGCGGGGACGTTTTGCGCAAAGGGTCAACATACCGCTGATTCTGGGGGTAAAGTTGGGAGCGTCCGGCTCAAAACAGCGGGATTCCAGCGACTCAGAAAAGCTCTTTCCGGCAACGAGTCCATCATAGATCGTATCCGTCTGATTGCCGTTGGTAACGATAAGACAACTACCGTACTGGCGGACGGCGGCGTAAATAATCAGGCTGGGGTCTTCAACCTTGGCGGCGTCGAAAGGCTCGGTAAACAGCTCGCCGTTCCGAACTGTAAACACACGGTTCCGGGAATTGGCGCTGCGGCCCATGATGAAATAGGCGGAAACAGCCTTTGTCCCGTCCTCTGTCAGCCCCAGGACGATGCCCCGGCCCACGTAGGAATTGCCCTTGATCAACGCGGAAATCGGAAGGTTTTCATAGATATTCATACGCTGCTCCTTGATACAATTATTTTTGTTTATGATCTGATTTCTGCAAAGCAATCTGTTCAATTGCCTGGGGAAGCAGAATCCATTCAGCCTGCTCCATGACCCGACGCTGGAGGGTCTGGGGCGTATCCTCCAGAAGAACAGGGACGGGCTTTTGCAGGAGGATCTCTCCCCCGTCGGGGATTTCGTTGACGTAGTGAACCGTGGCGCCGGTGACCTTGACCCCCCGCTCCAAGGCGGCCTCATGGACCCGCAGGCCGTAGAAGCCCTTGCCGCAAAAGGAGGGAATCAGGGATGGATGGACGTTAATGATCCGCCGGTCGTATTTTCGGGCAAATTCCGGAGAGAGAATGGTCAGGAAGCCCGCCAGCACGATCAGGTCCACTCGATAATCTGCAAGCACTCGGATCAGGGCCGCCTCGAAGGCCTCCTGGCCGCCCAATTCTTTTTTGGAAAGCGTCACGGCAGGGATACCGGCCAGACCGGCCCGTTCCAGCGCGTAGGCGTTGGGCTGGCTGGATACCACCAGGACGATTTCCGCGTTTTGGATCACGGTTCCGCGGGCGTCCAGAATCGCCTGAAGATTGGTGCCTCCGCCGGAGACCAGAACCGCAACCCGAAGCTTTTCGGGCCGATTCAGCATAACTCAATCCTCCGCTCGCCGGAGACAATCTCACCCATCACATAGGCGTCCTCACCCTGGTCATGCAGAATAGAAAGCACCGTCTGGGCATCAGCAGGAGCAACCGTCAGGCACATGCCAACGCCCATGTTGAAGGTGTTGAACATGTCCCGCCGGGAAACCTGACCTGTTTCCGCAATCAGGTCAAAGATGGGAAGCACTCGAACGTCGCTCTCTTTGATCCTGGCACAGAGTCCCTCGGGGATCATGCGGGGAATGTTTTCATAGAAGCCGCCACCGGTAATATGGCTGACGCCCTTGACACGAACCCGATCCATGACGGCCAAAACAGGTTTGACATAGATCTTCGTGGGAGTCAGCAGGGTCTCGCCCAGAGAGCGTCCGCCCAGGGCAGCCACGGGGGCGCTCAGGTCCGCGTGCTCCACGTCGAAGACCTTGCGAACCAGGGAGAAGCCGTTGGAATGAACGCCGCTGGAGGGCAGGGCGATCAGCACGTCGCCGGGCTTCATTTCCGCGTTGTTGAGAATCTTTGTTTTCTCCACGGCGCCAACGGAGAAGCCGGCCAGATCATATTCGTCCACGGGATAGAAGCCGGGCATTTCTGCAGTCTCTCCGCCGATCAGGGCGCTGCCCGCCTGAACACAGCCGTCGCAGACGCCCTTAACGATCTGCTCAATCCGCTCCGGGACATTCTTGCCGCAGGCGATATAGTCCAGAAAGAACAGGGGCTTTGCACCGCAGCAGATGACGTCGTTGACGCACATTGCCACACAGTCGATGCCCACTGTATCATGCTTATCCATCAGGAAAGCAATCTTTAGTTTGGTTCCCACACCGTCGGTACCGGAAACCAGAACCGGATGCTGCATTCCGGTCAGATCCAGCTCAAAGAGGCCGCCAAAGCCGCCAACGTCGGAGCAAACGCCGGCGGTCATGGTGGCGGCAATATGGCGCTTCATCAACGCAACGGCCCGGTAACCGGCAGTAATGTCCACGCCGGCAGCCGCATAGGCCTCAGATTTGGAAAACTCGTTCATGGCTTATTCCTTTCCGTTCCAGCAGTATGTGCAAAGCTCACATTCCGGCAGGCCGATGGCCTCGATCACGCCCTCCAGAGACTGAAAGTCCAGCGAGGCAAATTGGAAGCGCTCACAGATGGACTCCCGGAGGCGTTTGCCCCGCTCGGTATTGCCGTCAGCGTATTCCTCCAGGTGCGCGAATCCCTCCTCCCCCTCCAGCTCCATGATGACCCGGCGGGAGATCAACTCCATTTCCGAAGTGGACCGGGAGAAATTCAGATATTTGCATCCGAACATAATGGGTGGGCAGGCGGAACGCATGTGGACGGAACGGGCGCCATTTTCATAGAGGAATTCCACCGTTTCCCGAAGCTGGGTGCCCCGGACAATGGAATCATCCACAAAAAGCAGATCCTTGTCCTTGATCAATTCCTTTACAGGAATCTGCTTCATCTTGGCGATCTTATCCCGGTCCACCTGCGCGGGAGGCATAAAGCTTCTGGACCAGGTTGGAGTATACTTGATAAAGGCCCGGGCAAAATGCTTGCCGCTTTCATTGGCGTAACCGATGGCGTGAGGCGTACCGGAATCCGGAACGCCGCCCACATAGTCAATGTTGAAATCGCCTCGTTCCCGGTCTGCCTGGGCCATAATCGCGCCGTTGCGGTAGCGCATGGCCTCCACGTTGACTCCCTCATAGTTGGAAGTGGGATAGCCGTAGTAGCTCCAAAGGAAGGAACAGACCCGTTTCTCTTTGCCCGGAGGAGAAAGCTGGGTCACAGCGTCCGGCGTCACAGAGACGATTTCCCCGGGTCCAAGCTCCCGTTCAAAGCTGAAGCCCAACTTTTCATAGGCAAAGGATTCCATGCTGACAGCATATCCATCCTCCCGGCGCCCGATGGTAACGGGCAGCCGGCCCAGCCTGTCTCTGGCAGCAATAATCGTGCCGTTCTCCTCCAGAATCAGAATGGAGGCGGTGCCGGAGATGGACTTCTGGGCAAATCGGATTCCTTCGGCAAAGCTGGTCTTCTGATCGATCAAGGCGGCCAGAAGCTCCACCACGTTGACCTCACCGCCGGTCTTTGCGTCGAAATGGCCGCCGGAGAAAGAAAGATATTGATCGATCAGCTCGTCCGCGTTGTTGATTCGTCCAATGATGCAAATGGCATAGGTGCCATGATTGGAGCGGATCAAAAGGGGCTGGGGTTCCGCGTCGCTGATGCAGCCGATGGCCGAGCTGCCCTGCATCTCGTCAAAAATGGTCTCAAACCGAGTTCGGAAGGGCGCGTTTTCAATGTTATGGATCTTCCGCTGCAAGCCGATCTCTCTGTCCCAGGCAGCCATGCCTGCCCTGCGGGTACCCAGGTGAGAATGGTAATCCGTGCCGAAAAAAACATCGGCCATACAGTCGGTTTTGGAAGTGATTCCGAAAAAGCCTCCCATAAGAGGACCTCCTGATTAATCGTTTTATCCCTGCGCTTTACGCGAAGAAAAGCTTGGAGAGGGTCATGGGATCGATGTACTTGCCGTCCTTATAGACCCGCATATTGCCGGAAGCGATTTCGTCAATGAGCATGACCTTTCCGTCCGCGTCATAGCCGAACTCAAACTTGATGTCATAGAGCACCATGCCCTTGGCGGACATCTCGTCGGCCACAATCTTTGTGATCTTCTGGGTCATGGCCTTGATATCGTCATACTGCTCCGCGGTCATTACGCCCAGAACCACAAGGCCGTCCTTCGTAACCAGAGGATCGCCCTTTTCGTCGTTCTTAAAGGTCGTTTCCACATAGGCAGGCAGATCGGCACCCTCTGCAATGTACTCCCCATAGCGGCGGAAGAAGCTTCCCACCGCCTTGTAGCGGCAGATAACCTCCAAGCCCTTGCCGAAAACCTTTGCGGGCAGAACTTCCATGGTGGTATCCGCCAGGTTCGCGGACACATAATGGGTACGGATGCCTGCCGCGTTGATCTTTTCAAAGAAGTAGATGGACATGCGCAGATTCACGTCGCCCACACCGTCAATGGTCAGGCCCACGGAGTTCTCGCCCGGATCGAACACGCCGTCCTTGCCGGTGCAGTCATCCTTGAATTTCAACAGGTAGTTACCGTTGTCGAGGGCGTAGACATTCTTGGTCTTGCCGGTGTATACGAGCTTGTTTCCCATGGTTGCGTTCTCCTTCATTTCTTTTCATTTTTGGTTTGTGGATAGAAAAAGCCCGGTTTGTGCGGGTGCACTCAGGCACCGCAAAAACCAGGCAGTACGACAGATTCAGATGCGGGCACTGCGCCCGCAGATACAAGCGGAGTGAGAACGTCGAAAGGAAAGACAGAATGGTGGAACTCAAAGCAAGCAGCCATATAGCGTACCTCTCAGAATCTTTGACAGCTGATCCGATTTCCGCGCCCCTTGCGGCAGCGCCGACGCTCCGGATCCGGTCTCGTCACACTTGAAACAACCGGCCTTACAATACCACATCTTCCCCGTTTCGTCAATCCAAGAACGAGATCTTGTCTGATATTTGTGAAAAGCGTCTGTTTCTTTCTGTTCATGCTGCGAAAAAGCAGGGCATTTTGCCCATTCCAATTCTGATTTCTTAAAAAATTTTGTTGGAATATAACAAAAATTTTTAAGAAAGATATCTCTCGCCCTCTGGGTCTCTGAATATATATTCTCTTGAAAAAGGAATTATTCCGTGTTATAATCAGACAGAAAAAGAGATTCAGACGCTTTCTAAAGATGGATTGATTTTGCCCGCTCTCATAAAGGAGCCTTCCTATGAATCAATTTATGACCGTTCGCCAGGAAAAGCTTTTGTCCTGGACCATCACAGCGCTCTTTCTCCTCATTCATATTCTCTTGCTGGTCATGTTCTCAGTTTGCGGCGTCAAGCCAATGGCCTGGTTCAATGTTTTCAGCATTGCCTTCTATATCGGGATGACCTATGCAATCCATCGGGAATGGTTCCGCTTTTTTGTGGACGCCACCTACATAGAGGTGCTTCTGCACATGACGCTGGCCGCCTTGTTCACAGGCTGGGAAAACGGCTTTCAGATTACGCTGATCGGCATGAGTGTGCTGGCCTTTTTTGCGGAGTTTTTGGGACGCAGTCTCAAGATGCCCTTTGTCCGGGCGGTTCCGCTGTGTGTGGTGGGAGCGCTCAGCTATCTGGGCTGCTTTATCGCCTGCTTTTACGTCAAGCCAAGCTATATTCTCCCCAAGAATCTGAGCAATTGGCTGCAAATCGGATGGGGAATCGTGACCTTCAGCATCAACATTGCCGCGCTTTCCGCGTTCACCATGATTACCTTTCATGCAGACCAGCTTCTTTCACGCCAGGCAGGCACGGACAATCTTACAGGTCTCCCAAACCGATATTATGTCAATCACGCCGGTCAGGAATATATGCACAAGGGCGGCTGGCTGGCCATGATGGACATTGACGATTTCAAACAGATCAACGACACCTATGGGCACAACTTCGGCGATGAAGTGCTGGTCACGATTGCCGATCTGATGCGGCAAAATGCATCGGAGGCCGCAATATGCCGCTGGGGCGGAGAGGAGTTCCTGCTGATGGGCAACGCGGAAACCACACTGGACGCGCAGGTGCTTCTGGACAATGTACGTCACGCCATTGAGCAGCACCGATTTGGGCCCGACGAGAATCCTGTCTTTCTTACAGTGACCCTGGGACTTGCCCCCTATGACGGCGAAACCGAGCTCACAGACTGGATCAGCCTGGCCGACAAAAAGCTTTACCTCGGCAAACGCAGCGGCAAAAACCAGGTCGTGCAGTAGGTAATAAAAAATAACGAAAAAAGGATTTAACGCAATGCCGTCAAATGAAATCAGTCTTTATACCGCCGATGTTGGCCCGCTGGAGGATCCTGAATTATTCCTGCGGCTGTATCAATGCGTTTCCGAGACGCGCAGGGAAAAAGTTGACCGGGTACGCCCACCCAGGGGGAAACTTTTGTCCCTTGGCGCCGGAGTCCTCCTGGAGGCCGCCCTGGCAGAGCTCGGACTGCCCGCCCCGCGCTTGGAGCAGGATGAAAACGGCAAACCTTATCTTCCGAACGATAATCACTTTTTTAACATTTCCCACTCCGGCACAAGGGTTCTTTGCGCTGTCTCTGATCATGAAATCGGCTGCGACGTGGAGAAGGTTCGGGCGGCCCCGCTGAGGGTTGCCCGGCGATATTTTTGTTCCGAAGAGTATCAGGCTCTTCTGGACTGCAAAAACGAGCCAGAACGGGATCGTCTGTTTTTCCGGCTTTGGACCTTGAAGGAAAGCTTTTTGAAGGCCATCGGTCTGGGGTTCCGGCTGCCTCCAAACGCGTTCTGCATTCAGATCCGGCAGGACGCGGTCTCCGTTCGGCAGCAGCTTGACCCCCGCTCTTTCTTCTTTCGGAGCTTCTATGGCGCTGATTATGAATACGCGCTTTGCAGCGTTGAGCTGCCGCTGAAAGAAGTCCCGCTTACAGAACGTAATTTCCCGGATCTGGCTGATTTACTTTCTCTGCGGTCCTGCCGCTAAAATTCACCCAATCATGTCCATAAAAACACAGCACTCCAAGATTTATTCTTGATTTCTGCGCGCTTCCCTTGTATTATAGTATGGATTATATGCGTGGTTTCGGCCCGTAGGAGGCATTATGAAGGAATTCGAGTATCCCTTTGACGCGGAGTATCTCCTGAGCAAAAAAAAGCGGCTCAAACGAGAACTGCTCGCCGCGTCGGAACAATTTCTGGAAATCAAAGCGGCGATATTGGGCGGTTCCACCACCAGCGACATCAAACAGCTTTTGGAGCTCTTTCTCCTGCATCATGGGATAAAGCCGACGTTTTTCGAGTCGGAATACAACCGGTTCTACGAGGACGCGGTTTTCGGGAACCCGGAGTTGGACGAGTTGGGTCCGGATCTTGTATTTATCCACACCTCCTGGCGGAATATTCGCCGCTTTCCGGAGCTCACCGATTCGCCGGAAGCCGTTCAGGAGAAGCTGGAATCTGAATATCAACGTTTCGTTTCCGTTTGGGAAGCCCTTGCGGAAAAATATCACTGCACGATCATCCAGAACAACTTCGACTATCCCTTTTATCGGCTGTTGGGAAGCAAAGACGCCGCGGACATTCACGGCCGGGTGAACTTTCTTACAAGGCTCAACCTGAAATTCGCGGAGTACGCGGAGTCCCACAGCGCCTTTCTGATCCATGATCTGAATTATCTCTCCGCCCAGTACGGTCTGGATCGGTGGCACGATGAATCTGCCTGGTATCTGTACAAATACGCCCTGGCTGTGCAGGCGATTCCCTGCCTGGCCAACAGTGTTGCCAACATTATCAAGGCTGTCTACGGCAAAAACAAGAAGGCCTTCGCCCTGGACCTGGACAACACCCTTTGGGGCGGAATTGTCGGAGACGACGGTGTGGAGAATCTCTCCATCGGACAGGAGACCGCCCGAAGCGAGGCCTTTACCGCCTTTCAGTCATATCTGAAAGAACAGCAACAGCTCGGAATTCTTCTGAATATTGACAGCAAGAACGAAATGTGCAGCGCTCTGGCCGGACTGGGACATCCGGAGGGCGTTCTGAAACAGGAGGATTTCATCGTCATCAAGGCCAACTGGCTGCCCAAGTCTCAGAACCTAGCGGAAATCGCCGCAGCGCTGAACATCGGGGTCGACAGCATCGTCTTTGTAGACGACAATCCCGCCGAACGGGAGATCATCCGGCAGAGCTTCCCCAACGTCTCCGTGCCGGACATCGGAGACGAACCGGAAAAATTCATTCGCATTCTGGACCGAAGCGGCTATTTTGAGTGCGTCGGAATCTCGACGGAAGACCTGAACAAGCAAAAGCTCTATCAGCAGAACGCCAAACGGGCCGATCTGCTGCAGAGCTTCACCGACTACGACGAATATCTGCGTTCCCTGCACATGACTGCCCGGATCGAGGGCTTCATTCCCCTGTATATGCAGCGGATCGCGCAACTCACCAACAAGAGCAACCAATTCAATCTCACCACAAAGCGCTACACCCAAGCGGAGATTGAAGCGGCAGCCAATGACCCGAACTGCGTCACCCTGTACGGAAAGCTGGCGGATAAATTCGGCGACAACGGCGTTGTATCCGTCGTGATCGGCCGCAGGCGCGGGGAAGCGCTGCACTTGGAGCTCTGGATCATGAGCTGCCGAGTCCTGAAACGGGACATGGAATTCGCTATGATGGACGCGCTGGCGGCAAAATGCCGGGCGATGGGCGTCAAGACCGTATACGGCTACTACTATCCCACCGCGAAGAACGGAATGGTCCGGGATTTCTACCAGCTGCAGGGGTTCACGAAGCTTTCCGAGGACACGGAAGGAAACACCGTCTGGCAGTTGGATTTGGAAGGCTATCAAAACAAAAACAGATTTATCAGTGTGGAGGACTGACTTATGACAAAGGAAGAGATTTACGCCCAGCTGGACGAGGTATTTCAGGACGTTTTTGACGACGAGGAGATCCATGTGAATGCGGAAACCACCGCCAATGACATTGAGGACTGGGACAGCCTGGAGCACATCAACCTGGTGGTGGCAATTGAGGCAAAGTTCGGCATCAAATTCAACATGAATGAGGTTGTCAGCTTCAAAAACGTCGGCGAGATGGTGGACGTGATCCTGCAGCGCGTTTGAAGCTCAATGAACGAATATAAGTTTTCCGACCTTTCTGTGGGTCACAGCGAGGAGTTTCTCTTTTCTCTGGACGAGGCGAAGATGGAGGCCTTCCGGGCAATCTCCGGCGACCGGAATCCCCTGCACTGTGACCCGGACTATGCCTGCGGAGCCGGTTTTCCGGAGCCCGTGGTCTATGGGCAGCTTACTGCTGCCGCGCTTTCCACCCTGGCGGGCATGTACCTGCCGGGGAAGTTCTGCATCATTCACAGCGTTGAGACCGATTTCCTGCGGCCCGTCTTTCTCTCCAAATGTCCGCTGCGGGTGGTAGGCACCGTCCGGGAAATGGACGAACGTTTTCAAACCATGGTCTTGAAATTTGAGATCTTCAACACCGACGGGCAGAAGGTCTGCAAGGGAAAACTGCGGGTCGGCTTTTTGACGAAAGAGGCGGCGGAATGACCATTACATCCATCAATTTCTTCGTATTTCTGGCGCTCACCGTCCTTGTCTTCTATCTCTGTCCGAAGAAGGTCCGGTGGGTTTTCCTGCTGCTGTTCAGCGCCGTGTTCTTCCTGCTGAACAGTTGGAGGGTCTTTTATTATTTTCTCTTCGGCACCCTTGTCGCCTACGTGGGCGCCAGACTGATGCAGGAGAAGTGCAGAACGGAGCGTCAAAAGCGGATCGTCGTGACCGCAAGCATCGGCCTGATTATCGGCGTGCTCTTTCTGCTCAAATACGTCAACGTCTTTCCCAACTCCATCAACGCGTTCGGCGCTCTGTTCCATCTGAATCTTCAGCTTGGAACCGTGGACCTGATCGCCCCCATCGGGATTTCCTATTACTCTCTGTCCCTCTGGGGCTATCTGGTGGACGTATACCGTACCACCGCCCAGGCGGAGCGGAATTATTGCAAGCTTGCCCTGTTCGCCTGCTACTATCCCTGTCTGGTATCCGGCCCTATCCTCCGTTACCCGGAATTGAAAACGGAGCTTTTCGAGCCCCGTCCCCTGCGCTGGGAGAACGTCTTTCAGGGCTTTCACCGGATTGTCTACGGCCTGCTGAAAAAGATGTTTGTGGCAGACACACTGGCCGCCCATGTAAAGCTTGTCTTTTCCGACACGGAGAAATTCTCCGGCCCGCTGCTGCTTTTGGGCGTCGTCATGTATGCCCTGCAGATCTACTGCGATTTTTCCGGCTGCATGGACATTGTGCTAGGCGCCTCCAGGCTCTACGGTGTCAGGCTGCCGGAGAATTTTGAAAGCCCCTTCTTCTCCCGGAACCTCTCCGAATTCTGGCGCAGGTGGCACATCACCCTGGGCCTTTGGGGCAAGGACTACATCCTCTATCCCCTGCTGAAATCCACCCGCTTCCAAAAGCTGGGAAGCCGGGTAAAAAAACGCTTCGGAAAAAAAGCCGGAAAGAAGCTGCCCCTGATTCTGGCAATCTGGATCCTGTGGGCTGTCATCGGCTTCTGGCACGGCGCCACCTGGAAGTATTTCTTTGCCGCCGGTATGCTGCCCTGGGTCTATTTCTCCCTGAGTGAAATTTTCAGCGATTGCTTGAAAAAGGCATCGGAAAAGCTTCACCTCAAAACGAATTGTTTCTCCTTTCACCTGCTGCAATCGGCCCGGACTCTGCTGCTGATGCTGATTATCTGGCTCATCACTCTGTCCCCAACCCTTTCCCAGAGCGGGAAAATCCTTTCCAATCTCTTCTCATTTCCTTCGATGGAGGCCATCACCAAGTTTTGCAGAGCGGTCAGCTTTTTCAGCCTGACCCGGCGTCACGCCTTTTGGAAGCTGTTCGCACTGGCGGCCTCGTTGCTGGGAATTACCCTTGTCGACACACTGAAATACAAGGGCATTTCGGTGGGAGAGCGTTTTGACAAGCAGTCCCTCTGGTTCCGTTGGCTGATTCTCTTTTCCATGATCATCACAATCATTTGCTTTGGCGTTTACGGTCCCGGCTTCCAGCCCGAAGACTTTATTTACGGAGGATTCTGATGGAGAAGATCAAACCAATCCTGCGGATCGCCGCCTTTCTTGTGATTTTCGTTCTGGTGGTTCACTGCCTGACCTGGCTGGCCAAGCCGAATTTTCCCGACGTGAAAAACATCAACGGCTTCTACGGGGAAAAAGAGAATTCTCTGGACTTGGTCTATATCGGCGGCAGCGCCGCCTTCGTGTATTATTCGCCCCTGACAGCATGGGAGGAATTTGGGATTGTTTCCTATGTCTACGGCGCCAACACGATCCAGCCGGAGCTCTACAAGCCTCTGATTCAAGAGCTGCTGAAAACCCAGCAGCCGAAGTTAATCATTTTGGACGCCCGCTGCTTCCAATACCGGGATCCGGAAAATGAAGACGCGCAGCCGCCCGCCGAGGTACCCTACCGCAACACACTGAACGGCATGCGATTTTCCCGAAACAAGGCGGAATTTATCCACGACTACGTGGGCACCCAGATTGAGGGGGAAAAGCTCCCCTATTATCTGGACATTCTGAAATACCACCAGAATATTCCGGATTACACGGAAATGAACGTAGAAATGCTGTTGGGAAAGTATCAGCATCCCTACTGCGGCTTCCACTTTGTGCAAAAGCAGGCGCCGATCCCGCAATACGTATTTGCCACGGAGGAAAAAGCGCCTGTCTCTGCAGACACTGAGGCGATTCTGAATGAGCTGCTCAGCTATCTGGACTCCATCGACGTTCCCTGCATGTTCGCGGTTTCGCCCTATGCGGAGAAGGAATCCCATAAACGCATTTTCAACTATGTGTCGGAAATTGTCGAATCCCGGGGCTATCCGTTCCTGGATTTCAACGAGTACACGGAAAAAATGGGGCTGAATTACGGCTGGGATTTCTATAATGAGGACCATGTGACCATTTACGGCGCAGAAAAGTACACCCGGTATCTGTCCTCCCTGCTTCTGGAGCAGTACGGGATTCCCAGCCGGAAGGACGACCCGGATTATGCCTTCATGGATGAACGCATGCCCGGTTGGGACAAGATGAAGGCTGAGACAAAAGCCGCCATTCTGAAGATCTATGAGGAACGAACCAACAATGAAGAGTGATTTGCCATCCATCGGTTTCGGAACCTGGAAGCTGGAAAACACTGCTGATACCGCTGAAATCATCCGAAACGCCCTCCAAGCCGGCTATCGGCTGATAGACACTGCCTCCGTCTACGGCAATGAGGAGGCAATCGGCAGCGCCATCGCCGAAGCGAGCCGTTCGGGGCTCTGGGTCTCCGGAAAACTCTGGAACGAAGACAGAAACCGGGTGGAGGAAGCCTGCGAAAAGACCATTCAAAACCTGAAGTGCGATTATCTGGACCTGTATCTGATGCACTGGCCCGCCTCCAAGGCCCTGCACCCGGATTGGGCGGAGATTAACGCGTCCGTCTGGGCCCGGATGGAATCGCTTGTGCAGGCCGGAATAGTTCGGTATATCGGCGTAAGCAATTTCAATCAAACTCAGCTGGAGGCCCTTCTCCCCCACTGCTCCGTTTTCCCCCTGGTGAATCAGATTGAGCTGCATCCGGGCTGGCCGCAGATTGAACTGACCGAATACTGCCGCCGAAGCGGCATCGCGGTGCAGGCCTGGAGTCCCCTCCGGTCGGGGAAGCTGCTGCGGAAGAAGGAGCTGATTTCCCTTGCGGAGCATTACGGCAGGACTCCCGCCCAGATCATTCTGCGATGGTGCGTGCAGCGAGGCGTCATTCCCATTGTGAAAAGCACAAATCCCCAGAGGATGCGATCCAACCTGGATTTGGATTTTTCTCTGTCGGAAGCAGATATGAACGATCTGACCAGCCTTTCGAATCTGGGCTGGTCCGGTCTGGATTCGGAAACCCTGACGCTATTTGGATAGCAGGTGAATTATGGATTACGATTGCATCACAAAAGAAATCCGGAAGGATATTTTTCTTGCCGCATACAGCGCCAGCAACGCACACCTCGCCTCTGCTTTTTCCATCGTGGAGACCATGTATGCGCTCTATGAGCAGGGCGTGCTCCATGTGAATCCGCAAAATCCCCAGGACCCGACCCGGGACTGGTTTATTCTCAGCAAGGGACACGGCAGCCTTGCCCTGTACTGCGAGCTCTATCGGCGGGGCTTCTTTGACCGGGACACGTTTTTGAGCTTCTCCAAGCCGAGCAGCAGCCTGGGGGGCGAGCCCTGCTTCCCTGCCGTCCCCGGCGTGGAGTGCTCCACCGGCTCCCTGGGCCACGGGCTCGGCTTTGCCGCGGGCGCCGCTTTCGCAAAAAAGCTGGACGGCAGATCGGAAAAGGTCTACTGTCTGGTGGGAGACGGAGAATGCCAGGAGGGCTCCACCTGGGAGGCTCTGATGTTCGCCTCCCGCCAGGGGCTTGACAACCTGACCGTCCTGGTGGACTGCAACGGACTCCAAAAAATGGACCGAGTGGAAGCCATTATGGGGATTCCATCCTTAGCCCCGCATTTTCAGGTCTTCGGCTGTGAGACGGCGGAAGTGGACGGCCACGACATTCACGCGATTCGGGCCTGTCTCAGCGCTGAGAACCGCTCCGGCAAGCCCCGGGCCGTCCTCCTGCGCACAGTAAAAGGAAAAGGCGTGTCCATCATGGAGAACGATCCCGGCTGGCACTGGCGTCTTCCCAAGAAAAAAGAGCTGAAGGTCTTTATGCAGGAGCTGGGCATCTCAGAGGAGGAGGCGGAATATGCAAAGAGCTTACGCAACGGCACTGTATGAGATTCTGAAAAAGGATCGGAACGTGATCTCCTGCCTGTCGGACAGCGGCACGGACTATGACGAGCTGATTGCCCGGGAGTTTCCGGACCAGGTAGTGAATTTCGGCATCAGTGAGAACAATCAACTCTCAGCCGCCGCGGGCATGGCCGCAGCCGGGAAGATCCCCTTCGTCTATACCACCGGGGCATTTATCGTCTACCGATCCTATGAGTTTCTGCGGGACGACGTCTGCCTGCAAAACCGCAATGTGAAGCTGATCGGCATGGGGACAGGCCTTGCCTGGTCCACCCTGGGAGCCACCCACCATACCACGGAGGACCTGGCCCTGCTCCGGGCCCTGCCGAACCTGACGGTATTCACGCCCGCCACGCCCCGGGAACTGACCGGGGCGGTACAGGCCGCCTATGAGACGCGTGGTCCCGTCTATATCCGGATGGGCATGAGCGGCGAGGAAGAGCTCTTTGATGAGACTTACACCTTTACCCCGGGAAAAATCCTGCCGGTGCGGGAAGGAAAAGACCTGACCGTTTTCACCGCCGGAAGCATTCTCTCCGAGGTGATGAAGGCCGCCCGCCTGCTGGAACTGGAAGGGATTTCCGCCCGGGTAGTCAATGTGCATACCGTTAAGCCGTTGGATTCCGAGGGGATTCTCCGGGAATGCAAAGGGCCAGGCCTCTTCTTCTCCGTAGAGGAGCACAATGTTCTGGGGGGCATCGGCACCGCCATCGCCGACGTCTGCGGCTCCGCCGGTCTGCCCCTCCGGCTGACGAAAATTGGTCTGCGAGACAGCTTCGCGGAAGGCTTCGGCACAAAAAAAGACGTCCTAAGGCAAAATTGCCTGGACGCAGAACACATTTTCCTGCGCATATCGGAGGTCGTGAAAAACGGGCTGTCGGTTCAGATTTGAACCGACAGCCCGAAATTATTCAGATCTCTCTTCGGCCCTCCAGAGCCCGAAGCAGGGTAACCTCGTCGGCATATTCCAGCTGGCTGCCCACGGGGATGCCATAGGCAAGCCGGGTGACCTTGACCTCCATAGGCCGCAGGAGCCGGGACAGGTACATGGCCGTAGCCTCTCCCTCTGTGTCGGGGTTGGTGGCCATAATAACCTCCCGAACGCCCCCCTGGGCCACCCGGGCCAGCAGCTCCCGGATGCGAATATCGTCGGGGCCGATGTGGTTCAGAGGCGAAATGACTCCGTGGAGCACATGATAGACCCCGTCATACTCCCGGGCCCGCTCCATGGCGATCACGTCCCGGGGCTCCGCCACCACGCAGATGACGCCGGGGTCCCGGCGCTCGTCGGAGCAGATGGCGCAGCGTTCCCCGTCGGTGAGATTCTGGCAGATGGGACAGGTGTGAACCGTCTGCTTGGCCTCCACAATGGCCCGGGCAAAGTCTGCAGCCTCCTCGTCCGGAAGGCTCAGCACATGAAAGGCCAGCCGCTGGGCCGTCTTTCCCCCGATGCCCGGAAGCCTGGCAAAGGCCTCTGTCAGCCGCTCCAATGCGGCCGGAAAATAGCGCTGCATCAGAACAATCCGCCCAGTCCGCCCAGGTTCAGGGAGCCGGTGAGCTTGCTCATGCTGGCATTGGCTTCCGCCTCCGCCTTCCGCATAGCTTCATTGACTGCCGCAACAACCAGATCCTGGAGCATTTCCACGTCCTCGGGGTCAACGGCCTCGGGGTTGATCTCCACGGAGAGAACGGAGTGCTTGCCGTTGACCACGGCCTTGACCATGCCGCCGCCTACCGTGGCTTCATAGGTCTGGTTCTCCATCTCCTCCTGCATTTTCAGCATGTCCTGCTGCATTTTCTGGGCCTGCTTAATCATGTTCGCGTTAATGCCGCCGCCCATGGGGCCGCCGCGAAATCCGCCTTTTGCCATTTTATATTCCTCCTGAATATGATGAAATTAATTTGTTTCCATTTTCCTGCCGCCTAATCCGTAACGTGAAACAGATCCGGGTGTTCTTTGCCAAGGGCCTCAAGCTTCCGAATAGGGTCCTCCGCCCCCCGGTGCTGTCCGCGCTCCAAAACCCGCACACGGATGGGCTTGTGAAGCAGCGCCCCAGCCCGCTGGGCCACAAATAGGCGAACGTCTTCCTGATCCACAATGCTCTTGACAACCTGAGAGGCAGCAGTCAGCTCCAACATATCCCCTCGCAGGGTTGGAACCAGCAAATTCGAATCATTCGTATTGAAGTATCCGCCCAGAGAGGGCCTCCACTTCCGAACAGCGTCGGTCAGATCCGCCCAGAAGGAAACAGGAAGCTCCTCCAGGGGTTCCCGGGCAGGGGCCTCCGATGCCTCTGGCTCTTCTGAAGAGGGCGTCACCGGCTCCGGTTCCGCGTCCGGCGCGGGCCGCGCCGCGGGAATTACCCCGGACTCCAGCATGGTCTCCAGCCTGGAAACTCTGGCGTTAAGAGCCTGCAAATCGTGATCCAGAGCAGGCTCGCACATTTGCAGCAGACAAAGCTCCACGTCAATGCGGCGGTTGGCGCTTTTGTTGAAGCCGGAAGCCGTGTCCTGGAGCAGGCGGGTATGCCGCAGCAGCTCCGCCGGGGTAAATCTGCCCAGCAGTGCCCGCAGCTCCGAGTCGGTGCAGACGCCGGTGAGCATGGCTGCGCCCACCTTCGGCGCGGTTTTCAGCAGCAGCAGGTCTCTGCACAGGCTGACCAGCTCATCCACCAAAGCCGAGAGATCCTTCCCTTCGGCATACTGCTTCGTCAGCAGGGTCAAAGCCCGGGAGGAATCCCGGTCCGCCACGGCGGTGAGCAACTCCGCCGCCGACCTGGCCCCGGCGATGCCGAGGGTCTGATAGACGGTCTCCGGGGTGATCTGCCCGGAAGCAGCAGCGGCGCACTGATCCAGAAGGGACAGGCCGTCCCGCAGGGCGCCGTCCGCCAGCCGCCCCAGGAGATTTGCCGCCTCCTCGGTGACGTCGATGCCCTCCTCGTAGGCCACAAAATGAATCCTGGAAGCGACGTCCGCCGGGTCAATCCGCCGGAAGGAGAAGCGCTGGCACCGGGAGAGGATGGTCGCGGGCACCTTGTGCAGCTCCGTGGTAGCCAGAATGAACATCAGGTGGGCGGGCGGCTCCTCAATGATCTTCAGCAGTGCGTTAAAGGCCGACATGGAGAGCATGTGGACTTCGTCGATGATATAAACCCGCTTACGGACCTCCGTGGGAGCGTAAATGGCATCCTCCCGAAGGGTCCGGACGTTGTCGACGCCGTTGTTGGATGCGGCGTCGATTTCCAACACATCCATGCAGGAACCGCTGTCAATGCTCTTGCAGGCTGCGCAGCAGTTGCAGGGGTTTCCATCCACCGGGTTCAGGCAATTCACCGCCTTGGCCATGATTTTGGAGCAGGTGGTCTTGCCGGTACCGCGGGAACCGGTGAACAGATAGGCATGGCTCAGCTTCCCCGTGACCACCTGGGTCCGGAGAATCTGGGTGATACTCCCCTGCCCCACCACGTCGTCAAAGGTCTGGGGCCGGTATTTGCGGTATAATGCCTGGTACATCTGTCCACCCCCGTGCTGCGTAAACTTTGCGTTATAATTGTGCTGACGCACAAGTTATGATTGCTTCGCAAGTTATGATGCCTTCGGCAGTTATGAGAAAACGCGCGGAGCGCTCATCATTTCCGCAAAGCGGAATCATAACGCGCGCAGCACTCCATACTTCGCCGCAGGCGAATCATAACTTGCATTCTGTTCCTGCGGGACAGAATGCACCGGCCCATGACAAGATCGCACACCTACATTTGAACTTGCGTTATCCCCGTTTCCCGGACAGCCAGCTCAGAAACGGCTGACCCACGGCACACGGAACTTGCCGCTTAATGCTGCTCGGTTCCCCGCCTGACATGGTTCACGGGGTTCCGTTGCGTGAGACCGATCCCTCAACACTACTTGTACGGACAGCAGCACAACGCAAGCCCGGGTGTAGGAATTCACTCCTGCTGTAGCGGATTGCAGGTTACAGGGCACCGCTATCTCCCCGGCTAGTGCGACCTTGTCACAGGCCGGTTGCTCGTGACAAGTCTGTATTCTATTGTACACAAAAACGCGGAAATTTGCAAGTATTAATCCAGCTTGCTCTCAATAAAGTCGGCTAGCTCACCGATGGTCGCGACCTTTTCCTCCAACTCCAGATCAACGCCCAGCTCAGACTCCAGATCCATCAGCATCTCGACGGTATCCAGGGAATCCAGGTGCAGGCTCTCAAAGGTGGTGTCCCGGCTCAACTCCTCGGCGGGGATGTCCAGCTCGTTGGAGAGATATTGAATCAGTTTTTCCAGCATGGAATCAGCCTCCTGATGATTCAATCCGTGCGTCCCGCCTCTGCGGGGCAACGCACTATCATGTATCATACAGTTTTTTTTCTATTTGTCAAGAATTTTTTCGGGAAAGGCCGCCGGCACGGCCCGTAGGGGCTGGCGTCCTCGACAGCCCGAAAGGAACCGTTTCGAAAAGCCGCGAGGCGTCGCGGAGGCCGCTCCCTGCAAAAGCTGTACCGATTACCTGACCCCGATTGCCCAGCCTAACTGAGAAAATCCTTCAAAATCCGGGATCGGGAGGGATGGCGCAGCTTACGCAGGGCCTTGGCCTCGATCTGGCGGACCCGCTCCCGGGTGACGTCAAATTCCCGTCCCACTTCCTCCAGGGTATGGGCTCTGCCGTCTTCCAGGCCGAAGCGCAGCCGCAGAACCTTGCACTCTCTGGGGCTGAGAGTCTGCATAACCTCGGCCAGCTGCTGGCGCAGCATATTAAAGGAGGCGGATTCGGCAGGCTCTGTTACGTCGCTGTCGGGGATAAAATCTCCCAGGTGGCTGTCGTCCTCCTCGCCCACCGGAGTTTCCAGAGAGACGGGGTCCTGGGCAATCTTCATGACCTCGGCAATTTTCCCTTCGGAAATACCAAGATGCTCGCCGATCTCTGCCAGGGTGGGCTCACGGCCCAGCTCCTGCACCAAGGCCCTGGAAGTCCGGGAAACCCGGTTGATGGTCTCCACCATGTGAACGGGAATCCGGATGGTTCTGGCCTGATCGGCCACTGCCCGGGTGATGGATTGGCGAATCCACCAGGTGGCATAGGTGGAAAATTTATAGCCCTTGGTGTAGTCGAATTTCTCCACAGCCTTCAGCAGGCCCATGTTCCCCTCCTGAATCAGATCCAGAAGCTGCATCCCTCTGCCCAGATAATGCTTGGCAACAGACACCACCAGTCGAAGATTGGCCTCCACCATGCGCTTCTTGGCATCCTCATCCCCCTGGGAAATCCGCTTCGCCAGTTCCATTTCCTCCTCGGAGGAGAGCAGGGGGATCTTGCCGATTTCCTTCAGGTACATCCGGACGGGGTCGGTGGTAGTGGTTTCCTCCGAAATGGCATCCACATCATTCAAGTCCAGCGGAATCTGTTCGTCCAGATCCATCAATTCGGAGTCGGAGGGAAGCAGATCGTCTGCTGCCTCGATGATCTCCGCCACGTCAGAAACATCAATCTCAATGCCGGCCTTTTCCAGGGCATCATAGATCTGCTCAATCTGCTTCTCGTCGGCGTCGATATCGTCCAGGGTCTGCATGAGCTGCTTGGAGGTGATTTTTCCGTTTTTCTTTCCGGTCTCGATCAGGGATCTGAGTCTCTGTTGGAGTAGTTCGTTCTGTTCCATCTTAATTCCCTCCGTATCCTTTGTTTTTTAACATTTCCTTGGCAACGGTCAGCAGGTCAGCGTCTGTATTGGATGCGGTCTTCTTCCCGCTCTCCTCCAGAATCACGGCAACACAATCGGTGAAGGCCCGTTCATCGGCAATCCGGTCAAAGCGCTGGGAAACAGCGCTGAGCCGGGCGCTTTCCTCGGGGGTAAAATCCTGCAGGGCGGCGAGGCTGACCCGAAGCCCCTGCCGGTGCAGGGCAAGCAGGGCATCGTAGGCCTTTCCCAGGAAACGAACGGAAAAGACGCTGCCGCTCAGCTCCGGGGCCAGGTCCAGCAGGGATGGGTCCAGCAGGGCCAGTCCCACCACCTCCTCCTCGGCACGGGCGGAACGGGTGTTGGCGTATTCCGCCCGCAGGTGCCTGTCCTCCGGGAGGGTGGTCGTCGCAGGTGAAAGGTCCTCCCGCTCCTGTTTTCGCTTTTCCCTGCTCGAACGCTTCTTGTAAGCCTTCGTGGCCTCCAGCAGCATGGCGTCGCGGGAGATTCCCGCAGCTTTGGCGGCCCGATCCGCGTAAATTTCCCGTTCTACGGCGCTGGAAAAGGTGGAGATCAGCTCGGCGGCCTTGGCGGTAAACTCCACCCGCTGATCGTCCTTGCTCAGGTCAAACTGCTTTTGCAGAGACAGCAGCCGGTAATCCGCCTGATTCTCGGAGCCCTGAATCAGCACGTCGAAGGGGTCGGCTCCGAACTTGTGGAGGAATTCGTCGGCGTCCTTGGCGTCGTGGAGCTGCAAGATCTTTACCTGCACCCCTGCCCTGCCGAACATCTGAATGGCTCGCTGGGTGGCGTTCTGACCGGCGGCGTCGTTGTCGTAGGTCATAATCACCCGGTCGGTGTATTTGCTGATGATGTTCACCTGATCCTCCGTCAGGGCGGTGCCCTGGGAGGCCACGGCGCAGTCGAAGCCGAACTGGTGACAGGCGATGGCGTCCATTGGGCCCTCGCAGAGGATGATATAGGGCCGCTTGGATTTCTTTGCCAGGTTCATGGCGTATAAAAACTTCCGCTTGGAGAAAATCAAAGTTTCCGTGGGGTTGATATACTTGGCCTTGGCCTCCTTGTCCAGCGCCCGGCCCGCAAAGCCGATGACGTTGCCCCGCAGGTCGATCTGGGGGAACATGATCCGGTTGCGAAAGCGGTCGTAGACGTTCTGGCTGTTCTTCTGGGAGACGGCGGCCAGGTTTGCGGCAATCAGCTCCTGCCGGGTGTAGCCCTTCCGCTCCATGGCGGGCAGGAGGGCGTGAAAGTCGTCGGGTGCAAAGCCGATGCCGAATTTCACCACCGTGGCCCAGTCCAGGCCCCGCTTCACCAGGTAGGCCCGGGCAGCCTTTCCGGCGTCGGACTTCAGCATATCGTGGTAGTACTTGGCCGCGTCCTTGCAGAGCTTCCAGAGGCGCTCCTGCTCCTTGTACTGGCTTTGGTACTGTTCGTCATCGGGGACCTCCAAATTCACCCGCTTGGCCAGGAAGCGCACGGCGTCCGGATAGGACAGGCCCTCAATATCCATGATGAAATTGATGACCCCGCCCCCCTTGTGGCAGCCGAAGCAGTAGTACATCTGCTTGCCGGGGTTCACAGAAAAGGAGGCGGTCTTCTCCCCGTGGAAGGGGCAGAGGCCGAAGTAGTTGGCGCCGCTGCGCTTGAGCTGGACGTATTGCCCCACCACCTCGTCCACCGGGTTGCGGGCCACCAGCTCGTCAATAAAGGCCGCAGGGAATGCCACGGGGACACCTCCTTTGGAATTGAGAATTGAGAAGTGAGAAGTGAGAATTTAACTGTAAGGACGAGGCACGTCAATTCTTACTTCTTACTTTTTACTTCATATTTTCATTGTCGGAACGCAGAAATGCATTCTGCACTATCGAACCGCCCAGCCGCTGGGGACGAAGATCTCCTCGAACTTGTAGACGGCGTATTTGTCCGTCATACCGGCCACGTAGTCGCAGACCACCCGGGGCATGCCCTCCAGGTCCAGCTGGGGCTGGAAGTCCTCGGGAAGCTTCTCGGGATGGGCCAGATAGTACTTGTAGAGCTCCTGGATGATCCGCCGGGCCTTGACCTCCTCGCCCTTGGCCACGGGGTTGCGGTAAACCCGCTCAAACATGAACTCCCGCAGCTCCAGCATGGCGGCCTCCACGGAGGGCGTCATGGCGATGATCGGTTTTCCCATGGAAGTCCGCACCAGGTCGGAGACCAAAGTATTGATCCGCTGGGAGTGGGTTTCCCCCAACACAGCGGCAATATTCCGGGGAATATCCTCATTGCTCAGGATGCCTGCCCGGACGGCGTCGTCAATGTCGTGGTTGATGTAGGCGATCCGATCCGAAAGTCGGACGATCTGCCCTTCCAGGGTTTCGGCCATATCCGGGCCGCTGTGGCAGAGTATGCCCCGGCGGACCTCATAGGTCAGATTCAGCCCCTGACCGGCCTTTTCCAGCTTGTCCACCACCCGAAGAGACTGCTCGTTATGGGAAAACGGCGTCTCCATCACCTCGGTGAGGGCCTTCTCACCTGCGTGACCGAAGGGGGTGTGGCCCAGGTCATGCCCCATGGCGGCGGCTTCCGTCAGATCCTCGTTCAGATTCAGGGCCCGGGCAATGGTCCGGGCGATCCGGGCCACCTCTAAGGTGTGGGTCATACGGGTGCGGTAGTGGTCTCCCTCGGGCTGAAGAAACACCTGGGTCTTATGCATCAGCCTGCGGAAGCTCCGGCTGTGGAGAATCCGATCCGCGTCCCGCTGATAGCAGGTCCGGTCGTCCCGTTCCGGCTCTTCCCTGCCCCGTCCCCGGCTTTCCGCCGCCAGGGCGGCGTAGGGGGCCAGGGTTTCCCGTTCCCGCTGTTCGATGACTTCTCTGATGGTCATAAAAAACACCCTTTATCTTGTACAGAAACAGACTGAATCATGCTCGATTTTCAGCTTTTAGAACAAAGAACATAGAACAAGCGATTTCTATACTATTATGCAAGCTGTGAAAGTGTTTTGGGGTTTTTCTTGTTCTATTGTTCTAAAAAGGCAGTTTCCCCTGATTTTTCCAAGGATTTTTGATAGAACGAAATCGGAACAAATAAGAACAAGGTCGAAGCAAAGGGGTATTTTGTTCCACGAACGGTTCGATTTCCTGGGTTCTGGGGTCTGTCGCCGCAGGGAGAATGCCCGGTTCTGAAGGGAAGCCCCAGCGCTTGGGGCCCGGGGCCCTCCATGACGGGAAAAGCATCGGCCCTGACATCCTAATTATACCATTTTTTTCAAATAAAGTCAAGTCAATAGTATCTTTATAAAGATACTATCGTGTCTTGTAACAGCTAATCTCCAATTGGCACCGCCCGCAGCTCCTCGCCGATCTCCATGGGGCTCACGCTGCCCCGGGTGAGGTCGGTGACCCGGGCGGAGAATGCCTCGGCCTGCTCCGCGGGCAGGAGAACGTGGAGGCAGATATCGGCGCTGTATTCCGTGTCGGAGACAATGCCCCCGAAACGCTCCACCTCCTGCCGCAAACGCTCAAAATAATTGTAGGGCAGGATCAGGTCCAGCAGCTTCCAGACCTGTTTTCGGGCGATTCCCGCTTCCTGGAGGGCATCTTTGGCGGCCTTGCCGTAGGCCTGAACCAGACCGCCGGTACCCAGGAGGGTTCCGCCGAAGTAACGGGTCACGACGCAGCAGACGTTCTCCACCCCGCTGCCCCGCAAAACCTCCAGCACGGGCATGCCCGCGGTTCCCTGGGGCTCCCCGTCGTCAGTGTAGCGGGTGGGGCCGCCATGGATGATATAGGCGTAGACGTTGTGGGTGGCGTCCCAGTGCTGCTGGCGCATGGCCTTGATGTGCTCCAGGGCCTCCTCCTCGGTCTCGGTGATCCAGATCCGCCCGATGAAACGGGATTTTTTCTCCACAAATTCACTTTCCGCGTCTTGGGCGGGAATCTTATAAGCATCCATTATTTTTCCTCGTATTGGGCAAGCCTGCCGTAGAGGACCTCGTCCACCTCGGCCTCGATCTCAATGCCCTCGGCCTTGTACTCCACCCGGAAAACCCGGGCTTTGTCGTGCAGGGTCTCCACCTGGCCGCCCAGGGAATAGGGCAGCAGGAAACTTGCCCGCCGCAGGTCCTTACAGAGCTCCCGCTCCATGACGGCAAACAGCTGATCGATGCCCTGGCCGGTTTTGGCGGAAATTGCTACGTTGTTGGGACCCACAGGCAGCGCCTCCGGCCCCACCAGGTCCGCCTTGTTGTAGCAGCGGATTACCGGGGTCTCGGGGTTCGCCAACTCCCCGATCAGCTTTTCCACCACCTGAATATGCTCCTCTCGATCCGGGTCCGCCGCGTCGATCACGTGGATCAGAAGGTCCGCGTAGCTCAGCTCCTCCAGAGTCGCCCGGAAGGCGTCCACCAGATGATGGGGCAGCTTGGCGATGAAGCCCACGGTGTCCGACATCAGAACCGTCAGCCGGTCAGAGACCTCCAGCTGCCGGGTGGTGGTGTCCAGGGTGTCGAAGAGCCGGTCATTGGCGGGGATGCCCGCCCCGGTGAGCCGGTTCAGCAGGGTGGATTTGCCGGTGTTGGTGTAGCCCACCAGGGCAGCCACGGGAATTTCGTTTTTCTGCCGCCGGCGGCGTTCCACCGCCCGGAGCTTCCGCACCTGCTCCAATTCCTCCTCCAGCCGGTCAATCCGGGCGCGGATATGACGGCGATCGGTTTCCAGCTTGGTTTCGCCGGGGCCCCGGGTGCCGATGCCGCCGCCCAGCCGGGACATGGACTTGCCCATGCCGGAGAGCTTGGGCAGCAGATAGCGATACTGCGCCAGCTCTACCTGAAGGCGGCCCTCGGCCGTCTGCGCCCGCTGGGCAAAGATGTCCAGGATCAGGGCGGAACGGTCCAGCACGGTGACGCCGGTGATCTCCTCCAGCGCACGAATCTGACTGGGGGAAAGTTCATTGTCAAAAATTACCATACCGGCCTGGTGGTTCTCCGCCAATTGACGGATTTCCTCAGCCTTTCCCTCCCCCACAAAGCTGTGGGGATCCGGCGCGTGACGGTTTTGCAAAACCTTCCCAACGCAAACACCTCCGGCTGTTTCCAGCAGGGCTTCCAGCTCGTCGAGCGTCTGCTCGGTTGCCTGTTCTTCCTTTTTGAAGCAGTCTGCATACAGGCCGCAGAGAACCGCTCGTTCAATCTTATGTTCTTCCATATATCCTCCTTGTCAGCGGGACGCTCATGCGCAGGGCAGGAAATGACGTCCCCCTGCGAGGCGAGATGATAGAAAAAGCCCGCACCGAAGACAGGTGCGGGCTTTGACGATCTTATTTCAGGCCGTACTTCTTGTTGAAACGGTCCACGCGTCCACCGGAGTCAACAAGCTTCTGCTTGCCGGTGTAGAAAGGGTGGCACTTGGAGCAGATTTCAACCTTGATGTCCTTCTTGGTAGAGCCGGTCTCGATGATCTCGCCGCATGCGCATCTGATGGTCGTCTGTTCGTACTTGGGATGGATACCTTCCTTCATTTCAGTTCACCTCTTTCTGTTATGGTAAAGGGCAGTTTGCCCCGCGATTTTTAATCAGCCCGCATATAATAACACAAGGCTTTTGAAAATGCAAGTGTTTTTTTCAATTTTTTCAAAAAAATCGCAAGATGTTGTGGGCGCTCCCCGGCAGGTCACTGTTTATCCTCCCAAACCGTCACCCGCTGCCGTTTCTCCTCCCCGGCGGGGCGGGGACAAGAGGTGGAAAACAGGGAATACAAATCGGCTGCGCGGCATTCCAGGGCGAAGTATGCTTCGTCAATGGGCCGCTCTCCAGCGTTCACCAGGGGGAATCGGCGCTTCACCTCCCGGAGCAGGGCCCTCCCCCGTTGGTTGAAGCCCAGGACGCGGACGTAGGGGGCGGGAAGTTCCAAATCTGCCTTTGTCAATCCAAGGAAGGCGCAGAGCAGCATCCGTTGGATCCGGGTTCTGGAATAGCGCTTGGATTTCACCGATTCCAGAATCTCCTCCGTGGAGGCGCAGGTACGGCAGGCCTTCATCAGCTTGGACCACAGGCCCTCTGAACCGAAGGGCAAAGAGGCAAAGGCATCGTCGGGCAGGGTGCGGACTCTGGCCAGCACCGCCCGCTCCCCGGCCTCCCAGCTATGGATCGGGGCCGCTTCGTACAGCGCATGGAGGGCCTCCGGGACGGCAGAGAGCCATGGAGCCGATGGCCGCAGGGACTGGCGCTGCTTGCCCCCCCAGAGTGCCCGGCGCAGAGCGGAGGCGGAGGGGGCTGCAGGGTCCAAAGTATCGGCGTGGTAGCTGTTAGGGCGCAGAACCGGCAGCGGCTCCATGGGGCTTTCTTGTCGAAGCAGGGCCTTGAAATATTCCACCGCCAAAATGTCGTTGGGAGAGGACAGCCCCGCCCCGGCTCCCAGCCGTTCCAGGGCCCGTTGGCGGGCGGCGGCGTAGGAGCAGCCGGTCTCCAGCTCCGAACGAAGCAGATCATCAAATGCAGGGTCCAGGTTGGCCCGGGCGGTTCGAAGCAGGGCGTCAAAATCGGTTGACTCCGTGCCGAAGCACAGCCGGTCACAGCCCAGGGAGGAAAGAATGGAAACACCGCCGGCAGCGAAGCCCTCGGCGGAGGACAGGGCAACGGTCAGGGGCAGCTCCAGCACCAGGTCGGCCCCGCTGCGCAGAGCCGCCTCCACCCGAAGCTGCTTGGGAAAAACGGCGGGTTCTCCCCGCTGGACGTAATTGCCGCTCATCAGGCAAACCAGGGCGCAGTCCGCCCCCGCCCTTTCCCGCGCCAGGCGGAGCTGTCGCAGGTGGCCGTTGTGAAAGGGGTTGTATTCACAAATGATGCCGACGATGCGCATGGGCGACCTCCTGTAAAGAAGTAAGAAGTAAAAAGTAAGAGGTTAGAGTTACGAACCCAACTGTAGGGACAAGCACCTGTGCCCTTCATGGGTATAGCTTTTCCGCATGCCCGGACTGCACGAAGCGTAGTCCTGTCCGTCGTAGGAGCGGTCATCGGCCGCACGGTTCGCCATTGGCGAACAATCGTCCGGCAGGGCGCTCCAGTCGGGTATGTTGTCGGGACACGGCTGGATTTGCCTCCGGCAAATTGCATTCGTTACGAATGCCGGACGAGCAATGCTCGTCCCTACGGACTCTGAACTCTGAACCGTGGCCCGCGCTGCGTGCCGCTACATTTTTTCCCACAAAGCGGAAATTCTGCTTGCCTTATTTCGGGTTTTGGTATAAAATGAAAAAAGTGCTGTGGTTATTGTAACACAAATAGCCCAAAAATCATAGAACAAATTTAGGAGAGTAAACGCTATGAAAATTCTGGTCATCAACGCAGGCAGTTCTTCTCTGAAGTATCAGCTCATGGACCCCGCCTCCGGCGACGTGTTCGCCAAGGGTCTTTGCGAGCGCATCGGCATTGACGGCCGCCTGACTCACAAGGCTCCCGCCAAGGACGTCAAGGTGGTCAAGGAAATCCCCATGCCCACCCATGCCGAGGCCATCACCGCGGTGCTGGACATCCTGATGGACCCCGTCAACGGCGTGGTTTCCTCCGTGGATGAGATCGACGCTGTGGGGCACCGGGTGGTGCACGGCGGCTCCAAGTTCGCCGGTTCCTGCCTGATCGACGAGGCCTGCCTGGAGGCCGTCCGGGCCTGCATCCCGCTGGGCCCCCTCCACAACCCCGCCAACCTGCTGGGCATCGAAGCCTGCCAGAAGATCATGCCCAACAAGCCCCAGGTCGCCGTCTTCGACACCGCCTACCACATGACCATGCCTCCCAAGGCCTACCGCTATGCCATTCCCGACGAGTACTATGAGAAGGACAGCCTGCGCCGCTACGGCTTCCACGGCACCTCTCACCGCTACATCGCCAAGCGGGTGGAAGCTCTCATGGGCAAGGGCCTGAAGGTCGTCAACTGCCACCTGGGCAACGGTTCCTCCCTGGCCGCCATCTACGACGGCAAGTGCCAGGACACCTCTATGGGTCTGTCCCCTCTCTGCGGCGTACCTATGGGCACCCGCGTGGGCGACATCGACACCACCGTGGCCCAGTACATCTGCAAGAATTACAACAAGTCCATCGACGAGGTCATGAACATCCTCAACAAGAAGTCCGGCGTGCTGGGTCTGTCCGGCGGCGTGAGCTCTGACTTCCGTGATCTGGAGGCCGGCGCGGCTGAGGGCAACGAGAAGTGCCAGCTGGCTCTGGACAAGTTCGCCTACGAGGTCAAGAAGTACATCGGCGCCTATGCCGCCGCCCTGGGCGGACTGGACGTTCTGGTCTTCACCGCCGGCGTAGGTGAGAACGGCGTGATGATGCGCTCCATGATCTGCGAGGGTCTGGAATTCCTGGGCGTCAAGCTGGACCAGGAGAAGAACAAGCTGCGTGGCGACGAGCGGATCATCTCCGCCGACGATTCCAAGGTCAAGGTCTGGGTCATCCCCACCAACGAAGAGCTGATGATCGCGCAGGACACCGCCGAGCTGGCAAAGTAGGCTGAACCCAAGAAAGGACCCTCCCTGGAGGGTCCTTTTTCTTTATGGGATACGCTTTTCCAGCTCCTTGAAGCGCTGATAGTCCTCCCGGGTGGGGGCGGCGGTCCCGTAGCGGGTCTGCTCGTAGATTTCGTGGAGCTCTCCGGTTTCCGGCTGCCCGGACAGTCCGGCGGCGGATTCCAGCTCAGACGGGGTCAGGACCTGCAGCCGGTTCTTTTCCGAGGTCCGGCGAAGGATCAGCTTTTCATAGCGGCGGCGAATCTTCTTCTCCCAGCCGCTGAGCTTCTCTTTCTCCCTGGCAGCCGGGTCCTCCTCCAGCCGTTCGATGGTCAATTCCTCCGCGGGATCCGGCGGCTGTTTCTTTTCACGCCGATCAATCCGGTTCACCAGAGTCCGGATCAGCACAACCAAAATCACCGCAAAGGCTCCGATGCCTGCCACAAAGATCAGTGCAATCGCCGCCTCCGGGATGAAGCTCAGACGATGCTCCTCATATTTTTTCGACGGCATATAGTCGGGCAGCGGAATCTCGGAGGGCTCCGTGGATTCCTCCGTCGCCTCTGTATAGTCGTAGCTCGGCTTCTCTTCCGGTACGGGCTCTGTCCGCAGCAGGAAAGGCACCGCGGCAATCAGCAAAACGGCGATCAGCGCAAAGACCGCGATCACCTTGTCGTTCTGCCGAACGATAGAGGCCACAGAGATTTCCGTATTGGAGGAAACGCGAAGGTCAAAAACCAGTCGAGAAAGGTTCGTGTAAATCAGGAAATTCAGCGTCAGCAGCGCAGAGAGCACCACCATCAGCCTGGAAACCAGCGGCACATTCAAAGCCTGACCCAAAATATAGAACGGAAGCGGAAAAAACAGGGTGTAGACCGTGGGCACCGTGAAAACCATGTTTCCCCTGCTGCGCGGCAAAATCAGTCCGCTGAGCAGGATCGGAAACAGCGCGGCGCAATAGCAAACCCAGTGATAGTTCCGAAGAGTTGCCGCCAGGGTCAGCCCAAGCACAACAAAACAGAGCAGTACGCGCAGGGGCTTCTTTTCAACCCGCAGGCAAATCAGCCGGACCAGTTGTACGGGAATCACCGCTCCCAGGGCCCAGAGCAGCCGGTAAACGGCACTGTCCTCCGTAAAGAACAGGGAGATTGTGACGGAAAGGCAGAGAGTCAGCAGGGCCAGGTGGACACATTCAGACCATCGGAGCCGCCGATCCAGTTTTCTCAGCTCCTTCACAGGCGCACCTCCCCCTCCCCGGCATCCCAGTTAATCAGGGTAATGCCGCCGTCAATCCGGATTCTGCCCTGGCCGTTGACGGCCAGGAAGTAACCGCCCCGGGTGCCGGGCGTATCCTGAAATGCACGAAGGGACTCCCCGGTGGAATCGGCGGAGATCACCACAGGCAGGGCGCCCCGCAGGGAGTCCCGGGAAACCCCCGCCAGGAAGCTCCGGAAAGACTCCGTCACTGGAACGGCAAGATTAATCTGAGCCAGGGCCTCATCCACCGTGATGGAATGGCCCGCGTCCGCCCCGGCCCGAATCCGGATGGGACGCCCGCTGACGCAGCTGCGTCCGTTGGCCAGCAGGGCCACACTGACCCCCCGCCGGAGAAAGAGCTGACTCAGGGAGGAAGCCAGGCGGAGCATTTCCTCCCGATCCGCCTCGGAGCCGCTTCCCATGTCCAGCAGGAAGAGCAGGGCTTCATCCGTGGTTTGCTCAAACTGATTGACCTTCAGTTCCGCGGTTTTGGCGCTGGCCTTCCAGTTAATCAGCCGGGGGCTGTCATAGATTTCGTAGGGCCGGATGGACTTCAGCGCAAAGGGATCCTCCTGGGCCGCCTGCCGGGCGGCGATGGAGCCTAAGAGCATCCGCACCGGAAGCGCCAGCTTCTGCACCGGGATCTTGGCGGGGTAGACCGTCAGCACGGAGGCGCTGTCCGCCGTCCGTTCCAAACGGGTGGTATAAAACAGATCCGCCGCGGTGAGGGTCACCTCGCCGATGGCGTAGACGCCCCGGGCCAGGCTGTTGATTCTGGCCCGGTTGGTCACAGCCCGTCTGGCCGGCAGGGCCAGCTTACGCCGCAAGACCAGCGGCTTCGCCCCGGTGTTTCCCGAGACGTAATTCCGCTTGACAGTATAGCTGTATCCATAGGTAGGCAGAGGCAGAAGCTTGCGGTTCTCGCTGCGTTCCAGGAGACCCACCGCCTCTCCCTCCGTTACCGCCCGTTCCTGAAACCGGAAGGAAATTCGCAGATCCCGGTCCCAGTAACCGGAATAAATTATCCTTTGCGCTACAAACAACAGCAAAGAGCCGATCAGGATCCAAAGAATCAGCAAGCTGACACCTCCTCTCGGTCCGTGATCCGGGCTCAGCGCTCGAAGCGCTCTGTGGGAACCGGAAGCTGGTCCAGAATCTCCCGGATTAACTGTTCCCCGCTGCGGCGGTCCAGACTGCCGTGCTCCAGGGTAATGCGGTGGGACAGCACCGGAACGGCCAGTTCCTTGACGTCCTCCGGGGTCACGTAGCCCCGGCCGCGAAGCATGGCAAGGGCCCGGGCCGCGTTCAGCAGCGCCAGAGAGCCTCTGGGACTGACTCCGCTTACCGCGCTCTGCTGATTTCTCGTAGCCTGAATCAGGTCTACCAGATAGCCAAGCATCACAGGGTGGACGTAGATCGTCCTGCGCAGCGCCTGGAGCTCCAGCAGCTCCTTCCCGGTGCAGACCGGGCGGAGCTCGTCCAAGGGATCCTCCCGCATGAAGCGTTCCAGAATGGCAATCTCTTCCTCCCGCTCCGGCAGGCCCATGGACAGCATCATAATAAACCGGTCAAGCTGGGCCTCCGGCAGGGGGAAGGTGCCCACGGTCTCCACCGGGTTCTGGGTGGCGATAACAAGGAAGGGGGCGGGAAGGCGGCGGGTGACGCCGTCCAGCGTGACCTGCCGCTCCTCCATGCACTCCAGAAGGCTGGACTGGGTTCTGGGGGTAGCGCGGTTGATCTCATCCGCCAGAAGGATATTGCCGAACACCGGACCGGGCCGGAAGACAAACTCCCCCGCCTTCTGGTTGTAGTAGTTAAGGCCCGTCACGTCGGAGGGCAGCAGATCGGGAGTAAACTGAATGCGGTGGAATTCTCCGTCCAGGGATCGGGCCAGGGACTTGGCCAGCATGGTTTTTCCGGTGCCGGGCACGTCCTCCAGCAAGACATGGCCCCCGCAGCAAAGGGCGGTGAGCAGCAGTTCTACCGTCTGCTCCCGGCCCACAATGACCTTGTTGATATTCTGCTTGATGGCCGATAACAGCTCGGCAGCCTGCTTCAGTTCCATGGCGTACCTCCCCGGTCAGATATGCTGTTCCAAAATGGAGGCAAAGGTCTCCAGACCCGCCCGATCTTCCCCCGTGAATCGATTAGCGATGGGGCTGTCCACGTCCAGGACGCCGATGACTGCTCCGTCCTTCCGCAGCGGAACCACGATCTCGGAACGGGAGGCGCTGTCACAGGCAATATGGCCCCGGAAGCAGTGAACGTCCGGGACAAGCTGCGTGCTGTCCTGGGCGGCAGCAGTACCGCAGACGCCGCGACCCATGGGGATTTCGATGCAGGCTGTCTTTCCCTGGAAGGGCCCCAGGACGAGCTTTTCCCCCTCCCGGAGATAAAATCCGGCCCAATTCAGATCCGGCAGCGCGTGCCACAAAAGCGCGGAGGCGTTGGCCAAATTGGAAATGGGGTGATCGATTCCGTCCACCAGGGCGAAGAGTTGGGCGTTGAGTTCTTTGTAGTCGGTCATGCAGGTTTCCCCCTTTTTTGTTTTGCTTATTTTATCATATTCATGCCCGAAATGCAATTGCATTTCCTCTTTTCCTGTGATATAATAACAAGAGTGTCATGATAAGGAAGAATGCTATGGAATACATTACCCGTTCCGCCGCCGAGACGGAGCGTTTGGGGGCGGCTCTGGCCGCTAAGCTTCAGCCGGGAGACGTGATCGCCTTCCTGGGAGACCTGGGCGCCGGGAAAACTGCTTTTACCCGGGGGCTGGCCCGGGGCCTGGGAATCACAGACCCGGTGACCTCCCCCACCTACACCATCGTAAATGAATATCCCCAAGGGCGGCTTCCCCTGTTCCACTTTGATATGTATCGACTTCGGGACGCGGAGGAGCTCTTTGACCTGGGCTGGGAGGACTATCTGGACCGGGGCGGCGTCTGCGCTGTGGAGTGGAGTGAAAACGTGGCAGAGGCCTTGGAGGACCCTATTACCGTCACCATCCGGAAGGATCCGGAATCGGAGGACACTCGGTATATCACCCTTACAGGAGGTCGAAACCATGCGGATCTTAGCCTTTGAATCCTCCGCCAAGGCGGCCTCGGTGGCCCTGCTGACTGACGGCGTCCTCACAGCGGAGAGCTATCAGAACGACGGCCAGACCCACAGCCGGACCATGATGAAGCTGGCGAAGGATCTGCTGGATACCTGCGGACTCTCCCCTGCCGATCTGGACTACGTGGCTTGGGCCAACGGGCCCGGCAGCTTCACCGGCGTCCGCATCGGAGCGGCGGCGGCCAAGGGCCTGTGCTGGGGGGCGGAGCTGCCCTGCCTGCCGGTTTCCACCTTAGAGGCTATGGCCTGGAACGGGGTGGACCTGGAGGGTGTAATCTGCTGCTGCATGGACGCCCGGCGGAGCCAAGTCTACAACGGGCTGTTCCGGGGTGAGGATGGCAAGATTCTCCGGCTGCGGCCGGACCGGGCCATCTCTCTGGAGGAGCTGGCCGCGGATTTGAAGAGCTTTTCCGAGCCAATCTGGTTCGTGGGAGACGGTGCGGCACTGGCCTGGGACTTTCTGAACAGGACAGAAGCGCAATCCGATGTCGAGCGGGCGGCCAATGACCGCCCCTACAGGCTGGTTGCGGAGCATCTGCGGCAGCAGCGGGCTGCCGGTGTGGCTCTTGCGGCTTACGAGGCCGCGTTGTCAGGCGTTCGGGCCGATCCCGGTCAAGTTACGCCCAACTATTTACGTCTGTCTCAGGCGGAACGAGAACGCCTGGAAAGAGATAAAGATGAAAAAGGAGACTGAATTCGAAATGGCTTCATTACATGTTTTAGAGCATCCGCTGATTCAGCACAAGCTGGCCATTCTGCGGAACAAGGATACCGGCGTCAAAGAATTTCGGGAACTGGTGGGTGAAATTGCCCAACTCATGTGCTACGAAGCAACCCGCAGCCTTCCCACGGAAGAGGTAGAGATCGAGACCCCCGTAGCCAAGGCCAAGGTCCGGGTGCTGGCCGGAAAGAAGCTGGCCATCGTCCCCATTCTCCGGGCAGGCCTGGGCATGGTGGACCCCATCATTGACCTGATCCCCTCCGCCAAGGTAGGCCACATCGGCCTGTATCGGGACCCCGAAAGCCATTTGCCGGTGGAATACTACTGCAAGATGCCCCCCGACATCTCCGAGCGGCAGGTCTTTATCGTGGACCCCATGCTGGCAACCGGCGGCAGCGCCTCCGCTGCCATCACCATTCTGAAGGAAAAATTTGGCTGCAAGCACATTGTGCTGATGGACATCATCGCCGCCCCCGAGGGCGTGGCCGTGATCCGCAGGGATCACCCGGACGTGGACGTTTTTGTGGCCTCTGTGGATGAAAAGCTTAACGAGAACGCCTACATCGTTCCCGGCCTGGGCGACGCGGGAGATCGGATTTTCGGGACAAAATAAGTTATGGAAACACTTTTATCGATTGCCTTTGCCCTGCTGGCGGGACTGCTAATGTCCCGGGTGGTGAAGCCGCTGAAGCTTCCTGCCGTGACCGGCTATCTGATTGCCGGTCTGCTGGTGGGTCCCTTTGTGTTGGGAAAGCTCGGCGTGGACGGCATTGGCTTTACCAGCTTTGAAAAGGTGGGCGTTTTGAAGCCCATTTCCGACGTAGCCCTGGGCTTCATCGCCTTTGCAATTGGCAATGAGTTCCGGCTCAAACAACTGAAAACCATCGGCAAACAGGCCGTCGTGGTGGCCGTGTTCCAGGCGCTGGCCGCCACCCTGCTGGTGGATCTGGGCATACTGGGCCTGCACCTGCTGATGCCGGACAAGATCAACGTGGCGGACTGCATCACCCTGGGCGCCATCGCTACCGCTACCGCCCCGGCGGCCACCCTCATGGTGGTCAACCAGTACAAGGCCAAGGGCCCCCTGGTGGACATTCTGCTGCCCATCGTGGCCTTGGACGACGCGGTAGGTCTGGTGGTCTTTGCCGTCAGCTTCGGCATAGCAAAGAGTCTCATCAGCGGTGCCGGCGTCAGCCTTGTTTCCGTCTTGGTGAATCCCCTGCTGGAGGTCACCGCCTCCCTGGTGCTGGGCGCGGCCCTGGGTCTGATCTATACCTGGGTGGAGCGCTTCTTCCACTCCCGCAGCAAGCGTCTCAGCGTAGCCATCACCTTTGTCATCTTCGCGGTATCCCTGTCCATGATTCACCTTGACTTCCCCGACAGTGAGGTGCAGCTTGGCTTCTCCTCTCTGCTGGTGTGCATGATGATGGCGACGGTCTTCTGCAATATCTGCCCCAGTTCCGAGGAGCTGATGGCCAAAACCGACCGCTGGACCGCTCCCCTGTTCGTGCTGTTCTTCGTCATCAGCGGCGCGGAGCTTGACCTGTCCGTCTTCAAGGACTGGGTGGCGGTGCTGGTGGGCGTAGCCTACATTATCTTGCGTTCCGCGGGTAAAATCGGCGGCGCGTCCATCTCCTCCAGGATGACCCACTGCTCCCCCACCATTCAGAAATGGCTGGGTATTACCCTCCTGCCCCAGGCGGGCGTGGCCCTTGGCATGTCCCAGACGGTTGCCACCCAGCTTGGCCCGGACGGCGCGGTGATCCGCTCCATCATCCTCTTCTCGGTGCTGGTCTATGAGCTGGTCGGCCCCATGCTGACCAAGATCGCCCTGACCAAGGCCGGTGAGATCGCCCCCAAGGAGCTGAACCCGCCCCACCCGGAACCCAAGCGGCACCGGTGATTTGAAACGCGTCAAGGCGTTGTCTCACGCGGCAAGCAGCCACAAGAGGCAACGCCTTGTCTTATACCCGGTTTTTTGAAAAAAGGAGTTTTGCATCCGTGAAACGTAAAACTGTATTCTTATTATGTTTGATCCTTCTGACTGTGATCGGCCTGAGCGGATGCCGCCGCCACGGGGCGACAATCGATCGGATCATGGAGCATCTGGCGCAAAAATATCCCGATGATACCTTCATTTTTGATTATGATAACACGGCCTTATTATTATCGGGAGTGCGGATCGTCGCGCATTCCGAGCGATTTCCCGACAAGGAAATAGAAGCGGTCTGCTATAACTACGGGGAAACCGAAGACTACTATGACACATACTTGGGAATCAAATACGAGGATCAGACACGAGAGTATTTTACGCAGCTATTTGCGAATGCGTTTCATACAAACTGCTCCGTAACTCTATCCCCTTATTATCACCCTCTGAGTCATGGTGATGATATGCCCTTTGATGAATACTTAGCCTCATATTGTTGCGAGTTTTCGGCACGCGTCGATTATTGCCCAAAGGACGGGAAAGAAACCCTTGAAAAAGTAACGGAGCTGCTTGCAGGATTGAAATTAGATTGCAGCATTTACTTTGCAGATGATCTGAATGACGTAATGAACACGGACTCAATATGTCCGGATTATCGCCCTGATATGTGTATCCACATCAGCACGTATGGTTCTGAATCCGATAACTATGCGAAATGGTTTGTTGGAGAAGCATATCTTGAAGAGACGAAAAACTATATTTCTCAACGGATTGAAAAGGGCTTTGGCACAAACAGCCTTGTTGTATCAGTTTACCACCAACAAGTCGGCTTCGATTCGATTCCCGCATTCGAGGAATATATTTCCGTGGATCAAAAGGACTTTCGCTTTGTAGCAGTAGTCAATTACAAGCCCGAAGACAAGGAAGAAACGCTTGAAACGGTAAAGACTTTATTTGCGGATATAGACGTAAGCGGAACAATTTACTTCGTTGATGATCCGAGCCTCATCTTGGACGAGTCTACGGCAAAACAGATCATGGAGGAAAAGAAGTACTTTTCGAAACTGTACTTCTTTAAGTCAAATCCGGAAACCTACAACAAGATCGAGTGGAAAGAATAATGAAAACGGCAGCCGACACGTTCTTGTGTTGGCTGCCGGTTTTCGCATTGACCTGCACGTGAAAATATGATTGGATAGTTGCTCTGAAGCCCGAACCACGAATCACGCAGCGCGGGCGGCCAATGACCGCCCTACGGACTCTGAACCGCGTGACGGGGAACCCCCTGATCCTTGATCCCTGATCCCTACGGTTGAATTCTCAATTCTCAATTCTCAATTCTCAACTCTCAGATCACCATCTCATACGGCCCAATGTCCGCAACCTGCAGATACCGGGGCAGGTCGTAGGGGGAATAGATGCCCAGGTCGGTGACCACGCCGGAGATCAGGGATGGCGGGGTAATGTCGAAGGATGGATAATAGCCCCGGACGCCGTGGGCTGCGGTGCGCACGCCCATGGCCTGCAGGACGAAGTCCGGGTTCCGGGACTCGATGTGAATGGCCGCCCGGTTGGGGTGGCTCTCGTCCGGGATGCCGGAGACGAAGAAGGGTATACCCATGTACTTGGCGGCGATGGCGATTTGGAAGGTTCCGATCTTGTTCACCACATGGCCGTCCAGACAGATCGCGTCCGCGGCGCAGGTAAAGACGTCGATCCCCTCCCGCTCCATCACGAAAGCCGGCATATTGTCGGTAATGACGGTAGTATCAAAGCCCATCTCCTGACAGACCGTGGCGGTCAGCCGGGCTCCCTGGAAATAGGGCCGGGTCTCTGGACAGAAGATTTTCAGGTTCTTGCCCCGGGACTTTGCCTCCCGGAGCATCATGCCCACAATGGTCTCCCCGAAGCACTGCGTCATGATTTTTCCGTCGTCGGGAAACATATCCACCAGGAAGCTTGCCATCTTCGCCACCTTGCCGTAACGCCGGTTGTTGGATGCGACCAGGTGATCCACAATGACCCGATCCACGGGAACACCCGCCGCAAGGGCCTGGTCCGCGGTTGCCAAACAGCCGCCGGTAATACGCTCCATCCGGGCCACCGTTGTCGGGCGGGCATGAGAAATGGTATAGGCCGCAGCGCGGAGGTATGCCCGCTGGGCCGCCTCATCCCTGTCCCGGCACTCCCAGGCAGCCAGAGCCATGCCCGCTGCGGCAGCCGTAAAGGGGCCGCAGCTCTGGGTGACCATGTCGGTGATGGCCCGGGCCACCTCTTGATGGGTATGGCAGGTAACGAATTCTATCTTGGCCGGGTAGATTCTGCGGTCCAGAATACGGACGGCCCCATCCTCGTACCAGGCCACGTTCTCATAGCGGAGCATAAACGCCAGATCGTGATCCGCCCGCCCCGCCGTCATGGGACCGCTCATGCGTAAAGCTCCTTTAGGGCAGTCCTGGACTCCGCCCGAATCTTTTCCGCGTCCAGGGTTTTGTATTCCCCGTTCTCATACAGGATTTTGCCGTCCACCATCGTCATGCACACGTCGCTGCCCTGAACCGCGTAGCAGAGCATGGCGGGATAATCCAAAGCGGGAATCAGGTGGGGCTTGTCAAAGTCGATGGCGACGATGTCCGCCTTCCTCCCAACCTCCAGCAGGCCTGTGTCGGCTCGGCCCTGGAGCCGGGCGCCGTTGACGGTAGCCATTTTCAGCAGATCGGCGGGCTTCACCACGGTGGGGTCCCCGGTGTAGCCGTTGTGGATCACGGAGGCCAGGTGGATTTCCTCCAGCATATTCAGGTTGTTGTTGGAGGCGGCGCCGTCGGTGCCGATGGTGACGTTGATCCCCTTGTCCAGCATCTGCTGAATCGGCGCGAAGCCGCTGCCGATCTTCATGTTGCTGGAGGGACAGTGGACCGGGCTGACCCCGTTGGCCTTGAGAATGTCCATATCCTCCTGGGTGACCCAGACGCAGTGGGCCGCCGTGGTGGGGTTCCGGAAGGTACCCAGCTTTTCAAACAGAGCCGCTGGGGTCATGCCGTACTTGGACACACACTCCATCTGCTCCCGCTTGGTCTCCGAGAGATGAAGGTGCATTCTCGCGCCCCGCTCGTAACAGGCTGCGCTGTAGGCCGCAATGGTCTCCGGCGTGTTGGTGTATTCCGCGTGAATGCACAGGTCAATTTTGATCTTCCCGCCGTTGTAGTTGTGGTAGGAATCGAAGAGGGCAAGGCCTTCCTTGCAATCCGTATTCTTCTCGTAGGGCAGGTCCTTCCGACCCTGGGTGGAGCGGCAGAGGTTGGCCTTCATGCCCGCCTGGCACAGGGCCTCAATGGTGTTGACGTTCCGATAATACATATCGGAGAAGGAGGTCACGCCACTGGCCAGCAGCTCCAGAATCGCCAGCTCGCTGGCAACCCGAATCCCCTTGTCGGTCCATTTTGCCTCGGTGGGGAAAATGTAATTGTACAGCCAGTCCTGGAGATTCAGGTCAGAGCCAACGCCCCGGAGAAACACCATGGGGGCATGGCAATGACAATTGATCAGCCCGGGAATCAGCAGCTTGCCCCGCAGATCCTTCACCTGTTCATATCGTTCGATAGGCGCAGTCTCGGAGAGATAACAGATTTTCTCGTCCTCCACGCCCAGATACGCGTCCCGCAGGGTGCGCCAGCCTCCTTTTTCCAAGGTCAAAATATCGGCATGTGCCAAAAGCAGCCTATTCATCTCGTTCAACTCCATTATCGTTTTTTGTCTATTATCGTTTATTATACAATATCGGAATCCTGTCTGTCAACCGTCAGAGACGGGAAAACAGGATTCCGCTGAAAAAATATGCAGTTCTTATTCGCTGGGCTCTGCTATTTCCAGGACGGTCAGCTCCGTTCCGTTAACCGAAAAGCGTACTTCCAGCCCTGCAAAGCGCAT
>JAEEKA010000076.1 GCA_016282135.1 Oscillospiraceae bacterium | reverse complement strand
GACAAGGAGGGCAATTATTTCAGCCCCCAGCGGACCTGCATGCGCAGCGAGGTTCTGCAGTTCCTGTACGCCGCCATGGGCAAGCCGGAAATCAGCATCGTCAACCCCTACAGCGACGTGAAGCCCAAGCACTGGTACTACAAGGGGGCCATCTGGGCCTATGAAAAGGGCCTGGAAAAGGGCGAGGACGGCAAGTTCCAAGCCAAGACGCCCTGCACCCGCGGCTACGTGGTGACCTACCTCTACCGCTACTTCACCGGAAACGAGCTGGACGAATAAAACAGCAATCCCATACAAAAAGGGCCTGCCGATCGGCAGGCCTTTTTTGCACTTTTCAGATCAATTTACTTTCCGAACAGGCCGCCCAGCTTGCTGGTGATGCCGTCCACGTTGACCTTGGCCTTGACGCCCTCCACCACCGCGTTGATCTGGTCGTCCGGCAGGTCCACGCCAATCAGGCCTTCCACGGTTCCGGTGGGGTTCTTCTTGAACTTATCGCCGATGTCCTTGTCGTTCTTGACCTTGTTTACGATTTCCTCAATTGTTTTTTTGATGTCGAATGCCATGGGGTTGTCCTCCTTCAAAAAAGATTAATTTGGGGTTACGAATACCGCGGATTCTATGATGACGCCCACCATCGGGACGGACTGCTCGCCGCGATCATTTGTGCCAAGGGGAATCTCGCAGATCTTATCCACCGTCTCCAGGCCCGCCATGATGTAGCCGAAAGCGGCGTAATTGCCGTCCAGAGAGGGGTTGTCGGCGTGCATCAGGAAAAACTGACTGGTGGCGGAATCCTTTACGGTGGTCCGGGCCATGGAGAGCACGCCCCGGACGTGGCGCAGGGGGTTTGCTACACCGTTGGACTGGAATTCGCCCTTGATGGGGGTCAGTACCTCCTCTCCCATGCCGCCCTGGATCATAAAGCCGGGGTAGACGCGGTGGAAGGTCTTGAGGGTGTAGAAACCCCTGCCTACCAAGTCTTTGAAGTTCCGGACGGAGATGGGAGCAACATCGGGACGGAGCCGAACCACAATCTCACCGAAATCCCGTACCGTCAGCTTCACGTAGTCGGTGGGGGTATCGCTGGGCGTAAAATCGGAGACGGACTTGCTGTTGATTTCAGCCTGCACCTGCTCCATGCTCAGGGCTTCGGAAACAGGCGCTTCAGGCTCCTCGTCCTTGTGGGAAAACACCAGCACGGCAATCAGGGCCAGCACGCAGAGCACGGCGGCAGTCGCGCAGATTACCATGAGCTTCCTGATTTTTGCGGATTTGGAATTCTCTTTCTCCAGCTGCGTCCGGGTTTCCTTCATCTTGTAGAAGTTTGTGAGTTCCATTTTGCAGTTCGGGCAGGCTCTCGGCGCCCCCTTGGGCAAGGGCTTGTGACATTTCGGACAGTTCATTCGTTTTCCTCCGTTTTTCCTTTTCTCTCAGTATTCTATTCTCCCGGCAACTCCGTCCTCGCACAGCTCCGTGATCCGCACAGGGAGGACCCGGTTGTGAAGCTCCGTGCCAGAAGCGTATACCCGGATGGAGTTGGGCGCGTGGCCAGTCCAGAGGGCGGTCTGTTCGGGGGCTTGCGGGCAAGCAATGCTTGTCCCTGCAGGCAGGTTTGATACGGTCTCTTCAAACAACACGGCCTGTACGGTGCCGATCATGTTCTCCCGGTAGGCTCGGTTCATTTCCGCGGCCACTGCGATGGCGGCGGCGGAGCGGGCCTCCTTCACGGCGTTGCCCAGCTGGCCGGGGAGCTTGTCCGCCGGGGTGCCGGGGCGGCGGGAATAGGGGAAGACGTGCATGGAGGCAAAGCCGCATTTGCGAATGAAGGCCAGGCTCTCGGCAAACTCCGCCTCCGTTTCCCCGGGGAAACCCACGATCATATCCGTCGTAACGGCGCAGCCGGGGAAATGGGCCTTCAGCAGTGCCACGCTCTCATGATAGCGGGCGGTGTCATAGCGCCGGTGCATCCGGACCAGAACCGTATCCGAGCCGGACTGCATGGACAGGTGGAAATGGGGGCAGAGATTTTTGTGGCCCTCCAGCAGGGCGCAGAAGGTCTCGTCGATGATCCGGGGCTCCAGAGAGCCCAGGCGGATCCGGACCTCCCCCGCCGCCCGGCAGACCGCGTCCAGAAGCTGGGGCAGCCGAAGGGCCCCGGTTTTATCCAGGTCCACGCCCCAGGAGGCAATCTCGATGCCCGTCACCACGATCTCCCGATAACCGGCCTCCACCAACTCCCGCACCTGGGCCAGCGCCTCCTCCAGGGGCAGACTCCGCACCGGCCCCCGGGCGTAAGGGATAATGCAGTAGGTGCAGAAGTTGGAACAGCCGTCCTGAACCTTCAGCATGGCCCGGGTCCGGGCGGCCAGACCGCCGGGGGGAAGAATTTCAAAGGCCCGCCGCCGAAGGGCTTCGTCCAGGGACTCCCGCTTCTGCCGATCCGTCACAGCGGCCAGGGCCAGCTCCAGGAAGGCCTCCCGCCCGGCGGAGCCGGAGATTACGTCCACCCCCAGGGCCCGGACGTCCTCCGGCTTCACCTGGGAATAACAGCCGCAGACCGCCAGCACTGCCGCCGGGCACTGCTTTCGCAGCCGCCGGATCACGTTTCGGTTTTTCTTGTCCGCCACGGCGGTGACGGTGCAGGTGTTGACAATTGCCAGCTCAAAATCTTCCCCGGGGCCAACCTCGGTATGGCCCCGGGCCTTCAGCCATTGCTCCATGGCCTGGGATTCGTATTGATTAACCTTGCAGCCCATGGTTACAATAGAAAAATACATGCAATCACCCTGAACGCACAATGCACAGCGCAAAATGCGGAATAGATTTACTGATGTCTGGGCAGATAATAGTCGTCGCCCTTTTGGTAGAAGGGACAGCGGCCGCCGTGTCTGGCAAAGGCCCGCTCAAATTCGTCCTCATCCAACTCCATGCGGCAGTAGTATTCGTCCAGCTCCTCGTCATAGTCGTAGTGCCAGCAGGTTTCGCAAATTGACGGCTCCATAGCTGAAACCTCCCGTGTTTTTTGTTATCATACCATATCTTCCGCCAAAAAGAAATACTTGCCGCTGAACTTTTTGTAAAACTTACCGTTGAAAATTTTGTAAAACCCTGTTGAAAATTTCGTAAAATAATGGTACAATACAATAGATTAGTTATCAGATTCTCTGTCACAGGAGGGGTTCAACCATGGGTATCGTTGTGATCGGCGCTGTGTTTGTGGACATCAAAGGATTTCCCTCCGGGCAATACATTCCCCAGGGGCGGAACGTGGGCTGGATTGAACAGGTCCACGGCGGCGTCAGCCGAAACGTGGCGGAGGACATCGCCAACGTGGAGCTTCGCCCCACCTACGTCAGTCTGGTGGACAACAACGGTGCAGGCGAGGAGGTCATCCGAAAGCTGCGGAGCCACAAGGTCAACACCGACTATATTCTCTCTGTCCGCAACGGCATGGGCACCTGGCTGGCCGTCTTTGACCACACCGGCGACGTGGTGGGCTCCATCTCCCAGCGCCCCGACATGACCCCCTTGCTGGATCTGCTGGAGGAAAAGGGCGATGAGATCTTCTCCCAGGCTGACTCCATCGTGGTGGAGATCTGCCTGGATAAGGAAATTGTCAAAAAAGTCTTCCGCCTGGCCAAGCAGTATGCCAAGCCGGTCTATGCCGTGGTGGCAAACATGTCCATCGCGGTTCAGCGCCGGGACTTCCTCCAGGACTGCGCCTGCTTCATCTGCAACCGGCAGGAGGCCGGCATCCTCTTCTCCGACGACTATTCCCAGGCCACCATCCCGGAGATGGAAACCATCCTGGCGGAAAAGGTCCGTCGGGCCAGGATTCCCAGCATGATTATCACCCTGGGCGACAAGGGCGCCGTCTATGCCGATATGTTCGGCTATAAGGGATACTGCCCCGCCCGAAACGTCATTGTGAAAGACACCACCGGTGCCGGTGACGCTTTCTGTGCCGGTGTGGCTGTGGGTCTGACCTACGGCAAGACCTTGGCTGAATCCTGCGAGATCGGCTCCTTCCTGGCAGCCTCCGTGATTATGACCTCCGAAAACGTATGTCCCCGCTTCCTGCCCAGCGAGCTGGGTCTGGACGTGGAGGTTCCGGAGGATGACGGCTAATCATTTTCAAGCATAGTGAGGATTATCATGAAAGCACTGTTTCAACGTATTACCGCTGTTTGCCTGGCTGTTTTACTGTGCTTCGGCGCGGCGGAGTCCGCCTTTGCCGTTTACACGCTCCCCTCTCCCGCCTGCACGCTGGGCACCACTCCGTCGGACATGCTGGCCGGCGGCGGCCATCGGGTCCAGGCCGACGGATGCGTGTACTACGTCAACGAAACTGACGGAAACATATACACACTGAGCCGCCCGTACATATCCGAATTCGTTGCAGACGGCCCCGCGGCGGCGCTGAACTATGCCGACGGCGTCCTCTATTTTGCCCGGCCCCGGGAAGCAGACTTTGATTTGTGCGCCCTGGACCTGGAAACCGGCACGGAGCGCATCCTGCTGGAGGCTTTCCCCGGCAGCATTGACATGCTCTACCTGGTCAACGGCAAGTATCTGGACTTCTCCTGCGGTGACACCGTATGGCAGTTCCCCCTCCAGGGCGGCGAATGCACTGTGATTCTGACCACCCAGGAACTTCGGAGCTTTGTCCCCACCGGCAGCGGCCTGATCTACGCCACGGGCGGGCTCTTTGACTACACCCTCTATGCCAACGGAAAGCTTGTGTCCCGGCATGTGGAGGATTACACCGTTCGCTTTGACCTGGAGGACGGCCTGCTGGTCTACACCTGCGACGGAAAAGACGTTCAGATGAATCTGGCCGAGCTCTTTGCCGGTGTGTTCCGGCTCCAGGACTTTGAAGGCCTTCCCATTGACCCGGACGCGGAGGACGCCGATCCGGAGGGATATGTTCCCAATCCTGTTGGCACCTCACTGTGGTACACCGGTGCCGTCACCGACGGCCGCACCAAATACACCGGGGCCTATTCCGGGTTGCCCAAGGATTCGGTCCGGCAGCCCCAGAATGACGGCACCATGAACATTGTCCGTCGGGCCCGCCAGATGCTGAACATTCAGTGGACCCCGGTGGACCTCATCGGCGGCTGGGGCTACACCGACCCTTCCTACGGTCTGGAGATTGTCTATGAGCCCGAGGTTACCTACACGGGTCTGCCCTACGGCCAGGCCCTGAGCTATGTGCCCTGGAACACCTCCTACGCGGGCTTCATCAACTCCGTCAACGAAATCAACAGCAAGATGTACACGGAGCGCGTTACGTACGAACGGGGCTCCCAATACTATGGCACCGACTGCTCCGCCTTTGTCTCCTGGGCATGGCAAACCCCCAGCCGGAAGGTCTGCACCACCCTGATGAGCTGGGAAAACACGGTGAAGGTCGGCCGCTCCTACACGGACATCAGGCTGGGCGACGCGCTGATCAGCAGAGCCCACGCCGTACTGGTCACCGACGTGACCTACACCATGGACGGCAAGGAGATTACCTCCATTGAACTGTCCCAGGCGAACCCCACCAGCACCTACAACGGCTGCTGCTATTCCACCCGCTACACCGGAACGGCGGCCCTGCAGAGCCTGAACAACTCCTATTTCATGCGAGGCAGCTACTCCATCTACCGCAACACCAAGCGGAATGACGTCACCTACACCCACGACTGCATGGTGCCCGTTGAGGGAGACGTGTGCTCCGTCTGCGGCTACGGCTCCGGTTCCGGGCAGGAAGATCCCTACGTCCCCGTGGGCATCGACGTGAGCGCCCATAACGGCGCCATTGACTGGAACGTGGCGGCGACCCAGATCGACTTTGCCATCCTGCGCATCGGCTACACCGGCAACACCGAGGGCGGCATTTACAAGGACAACACCGCAGCCGCCAACATTCAGGGCTGCGTGGAAAACGACATCCCCTTCGGCCTCTACTACTATGCCGGTGCCACCACCCCGGAGAAGGCCATGGAGGAGGCGGACGCCGTGCTGGGCTGGCTGCTGGAGCTCGGCGTCACCCCCTCGCTCCCAATCTTCTACGACGTGGAGGAGCCACGGAATATTCTCACTCTTTCCGATTCCGACCTCGCCCAGGTAATTGCAGCCTTCTGTGACCACTTTGGGGACGTCGGCATCCGTTCCGGCGTCTACGCCAGCGCCAGCCTTTGGGATAATCGGCTCACCGGCGAAGCTTACGACCGGATGGCCCATTGGGTGGCTCACTGGGAAACCGGTGCGCTGACAGCCGCCCCCGGTGCAAGCCTCTGGCAGTACACCAACGGTGGAAAAATCGCGGGCGTTTCCGGAGAAGTAGACATGAACTACTGGATCGGCACTCTGGGTAACACGGAGCATCCCTCCACTGCTCAATTAACCGCGCCCCGCTGCCTGGACGGCAAGCTTGTCTCCACCTGCGTCAAATGTGATCTGGTGCAGGAGCTGCCCATTCGCGGCGCGGGCCACAGCCCCGGCAGTACGGAAATCGTCAATGAGTTGGAGCCCACCTGCACCGAAACCGGCGTCTATGAGGAAGTCACCTACTGCGCCGTCTGTGGGGAAATTTCCAGCCGGCTGGTCATTCCCATGGAGCCGCTGGGCCATGCCTGGGAGCTGACCGGATTCCTGTCGGAGGGCGAGACGCCCCATGAGAGCATCGGCCAATTCACCTGCTCCCGCTGCGGCGAGACCGAAGAGGCAGAGCTTTGCGCCAGGGAAATATTCATCGACATGCCCAAGAAGAGCCACTGGGCCCATGACGCCATTGACTGGGCCTTCTTCAACGGTCTGTTCCGGGGCATCTCCGAAAACCGTTTTGGTCTGGACATGACCATGGACCGGGCCATGCTGGTGACAGTGCTTTACAGCATCGCCGGACGGCCCGAGGTGGAGGGCACGCTTCCCTTCCGGGATGTAAAACCCAGGGCCTATTACTACAAGCCGATTCTTTGGGCCTACCAAAACGGCGTGGCCGGCGGTACCGGGACGGACAGCTTCTCCCCCACCGCCCCCGTCACCCGGGAACAGGTGGCTGTGATGCTGCTCGGCTTCCTGCGTTCCATGGGCGAGAACCCGGAAATCCATGAGGATATCCTGGACACTTATCCGGACGTGGACCGCGTCAGCGGCTTTGCGGTTTCCGGCATGGCCTGGGCCGTGGAGAACGGCATTCTGAGCGGCAGCCCGGTGGACGGAGCCGTCAATCTTCTGCCCCGCAACAGCGCGTCCAGAGCGCAGGTTGCCGTGATGTTCATGCAGTTTACCAAGCTGCTCCAGGGGCTGGGGCTCTGGGAGCCGGCAACCTTCCGAAGCCTGGTTCGAATTCGTCCGGGCAGCGACGAAGCCGTGTCCCGATAACAACAAGAAACCGCGGCAGTTGACGAACTCCGTCAACTGCCGCGAAATTATTATATTTACAGCTTTTTCATGTGGGCGGAAGCGGTTTTGGCCAGCAGCTTCTTGGTTCCCTTCTCGTCAAAGGCCACCTCCAGCAGGGCGTCGCTGCCCATCTTGGTCACCGTGAGAACCATGCCCCGGCCAAAGGCATTGTGGAGCACCGTGTCCCCTGCCCGGTACTCCGGCACAGGGACCGCTGCCTTGGAGGCAGCAGGCGGCGCATACCGGGACTTGGTGCTTTGGAATCCGTTTCCCCGGGAAGGTCCCGGCTCCCAGCGGCTCCCCCGCTCGGAAAATGGAAGGTCGTCGTAGACTATTCGCACCTCTTGGGCGGGCCGGGCAGGCTTCAGAGGCCGATCCAGCAGCTCGGGCGGGATGTCCCTGACAAAGCGGGACAGGCGGTTCACCGTGGTCCTGCCGTATAGCATTCGCTGGCGCGCGTGGGTGATGGTCAGGGTTTGCTTGGCCCGGGTGATGGCCACGTAGCAAAGCCGCCGTTCCTCCTCCAGATCGTCGGCATCGCCGATGCTCCGAAGGCTGGGGAAGAGGCCGTCCTCGGCCCCCACCAGGAAAACGTGGGGGAATTCCAGGCCCTTGGCGGTGTGAATGGTCATCATCACCACAGCATCCGCCTCGGCGTCATACTGTTCAATGTCGGTATACAGGGCGATTTCCTCCAAAAAGCCGTGGAGAGAGGCGTCCTCCGGGTGGTTTTCCACATAGCCCACCAGAGAGGAGCGAAGCTCCCGGACGTTCTCCAGCCGGGTCCGGCTCTCCACGTCGTTGTGGGCCTCCAGCATGGCGGCGTAGCCCACCTTCTCCACCAGGGCGTCGTAAAACTCCGGCAGAGGCAGGCTGTCCAGCAGAGCGGCGCAGTCCTCGATCAGCACCGAAAAGGCGGTCAGCTTAGCCGCGGCCTTCTCCAGGGCCGGATAGTGATAGGCGTCCGCCAGCACCAGATACAGGGGAAGGTTCTGGTTTTCCGCCAGCCGCCGCACCGTCTCCAGGGTTTTGGCTCCAATCCCCCGGGGCGGGTTGTTGACAATCCGGTTCAGCCGCAGATCGTCGGCCCGGTTGTTGATGAGCTGCAAATAGGCCAGCATGTCCTTGACCTCCGCCCGGTCGAAGAAGCGGGTGCCGCCGATAATCCGATAGGGAATGGCGTTGAATTTGAAGGAACGCTCCAGGGCGTTGGACTGGGCGTTGGTCCGGTAGAGGACGGCGAAATCCCGGAATTTCGCGGGGGGGGAGAGGGCGAAGATCCGCGCCGCTACGCAGTTGGCCTCTTCGTTCTCGTCGGCGGTCTCCTTGACCGTGATCCCCGTGCCGGCGGGGTTCCGGGTCCAGAGCTTTTTGCCCTTGCGGCCCTTGTTCTGCCGGATGACGGCGTTGGCCGCGTCCAGAATCTGGGGGGTGGAGCGGTAATTCTGTTCCAGCCGGATCAGCCGGGCCCCGGGGAAATTCTCCTCGAAGTTCAGAATGTTCTCGATGGTGGCGCCCCGGAATTTGTAGATGCTCTGGTCGTCGTCGCCCACCACGCAGATATTCTTCCTGCCCCCGGCCAGCAGGGCGGCCAGGCGGTATTGCAGGCGGTTGGTGTCCTGGTACTCGTCGATGAGCACGTAGCGGAACCGGTTTTGCCAGAAGGTCCGGACCTCCTCGTATTCCTGCAGCAGCTGTACCGTCAGCAGGATGATGTCGTCGAAGTCCAGGGCATTGGCCTCCCGGAGCTTCCGCTGGTAGGCCGTATAGCAGGCGGAAACCGTATCCAGGCGGGCGTCCCCGGCAGTTTGGGCCTTTTCCGCGTAGTCCTGGGGAAACTGCATGGCGTCCTTGGCCCGGCTGATATGGGAAAGGACAAGCCGGGCGGGCAGCTCCTTTTCATCCACCCGAAGGTCCTTCATCACGTCCTTCATGACCCGCTCGGAGTCCGCGGTGTCGTAGATGGTGAACTGCCGGTCATAGCCCAAGCGGTCGATCTCCCGGCGCAGGATGCGGCAGCAGGCAGCGTGGAAGGTCATGGCCCAGATCTCGGCGGCCTCCGGCCCCAGCATGGCCGCCAGCCGGTCTTTCAGCTGATTGGCCGCCTTGTTGGTGAAGGTGATGGCAATGATCCGCCAGGGCTCCACGGGACGCAGGGCGCAAAGGGCGGCGGTCTCGTCGTCCATTGGGCCATCCTTAGCCGCTGCCGCCTCAAGAGCGTCAAGCTCCGACTGGCCGAAGCCCTCCGGAAGCTCCGGAGAATCCGAAGCACAGCCGAAGCGGATCAAATTGGCAATCCGGTGGATCAGCACCGTGGTCTTGCCGCTGCCGGCGCCAGCCAGCAGAAGCAGGGGCCCCTCGGTGGTCAGGACCGCCTGGCGCTGCATCTCGTTCAGAGCGGAAAATTCCCGGCCGATCAGCTCCCGTCGGAGCTGTAAGAATCTTTCTTTCTGTTGTTCGTTCATATTACGATTCCTTTTGTTTCGGGTCGCTTTCTTTTGGTGCGCGCCGCCTGGGCGCGTTCAGCTTTCGTCGTTCCAGCTCGCGGTTCAAAATCCCGCCGCAGAAGAAGAGGAAGAGGCACACGTAAAGCCAGAGCATGGCCATGGCTATTACGGAAAGGCTTCCGTAGTAAATGGAATAGTTGGAGAATTTGTCCGCGTAAATGGTGAAAACCCAGGAAAAAGCCGTCCAGAGAACCGCCGTGGCCAGGGCCCCGGGAAGAGAGGCGGAAAAGGACACCTTCCGGTTCGGCAGCACCGCATACAGGGCGGCAAACAAAAGGGTCAGCACCAGCACCGACAGCACGTGGCGCAGTCGGCCCAGCTGCAGCAGCAGCTCCCCCAGCTCGCTGCCTCTGGACAGCAGCTTGGTAATCAGCTTATCGCTCAGCAGGCCCAGTGCCAGGAGCAGCACCAGGGCCAGCACCCCTGCCAGGGAGAACAGCAGGGCCCGGAGCCGGAGCCAGATGGGGTTGCGGGTCTCCCGGGCCACATAGATCCGGTTCAGCCCCCTCTGGAGGCTCATGACCCCCTTGGAGGTCATCCACAGGGCCGTCACCGCAGAGATCGACAGGAACGCGGAAGAATTCACGGCAAAAAGCTCGTCGATCATGTAATCCGTCAGAGAATTCAGGCTGGCGGGAACCACGTTTTGCAGCAGACTCCGCAGGCTGTCCGGGGAGATGGGGGTGAGCTGGAGGATGCTGATCAGCAGCATCATAGCCGGGAATATCGCCAGAATCCAGAAATACGCGGCATAGGCCGCAAAGATGTGAATCTCCAGCCGCTGCACGTTGCGGTAGAAATGTTTGACCCGCTCCCACATGGCCGCCCCTCCTTCCCGGATGATTTCGCGGAGAATATTATACCAGCTTTCACCGGGAAAAGCAATCGAAAAGGCAGAGAAAACGCCTCCTGACGGAGGCGTTTCATCAATAGTCAAACTCATTGTTGCCCACCCGGATCCTGGCGACGGGCGCTTCGCCCCGATAGGGCTTCCGAATCTCGATCAGGTTCAGCACCTGATAGCCCATAGAGCGGAGGAATCGGATCACGGCTTCGTTATTGGGATGCACGTAGTTGTACACCGTTTCCTCTCCCATAGACGCCGCCAGCTCCTCCGCCTTGCGGAACAGCAGGGAGCCCACGCCCCTTCGCCGGTATTCCTCCCGCACGTAGAGCTGCTCCACCCAAAGGCAGCCGCCGTCGATCCTGCACACCAGGTAGCCCGCCAGGCTGCCGCCTTCCTCGGCGGCAAAGACGGGATAGCCGGATCGCAGAAAATCCAGAAGCTCCGCTTTCCCATCCTCCACGTTTGGCTTCGCCTCCACGCCCCGGAAGGCGCTCAGCGTCACCCGAAACGCCGCAGCCATGGGCGCGGCCTGCTCCGCCAGTGTTTCATCCAGTCGGATAATGTTCATCCGATTCTCCTTCCTCCTCCGATTCGTTATCGTTTCTTGTACAGCACCAGCTCCGGGTTCGCCCCTTCCGCGCCGTAGGTACAGATCAGGATAAAGTCCCGGTTGGCCAGGACGCCGAAGCAGCGTTCCTGCCCGTCCGTCGTCTCCAGTTGGTTCCCCAGATAGGTCGTCTCGTCCTGCAGGAATTTCACACGGATTCCGCTGGGCAGCGGATAGGCCAGGTTCACATAGGCCCCCACCAGGGCGTTCAGCCTTTCCAGCTTCGGCATCCCCGGAATGTGCAGGGCGTTGATCTCCTCGATCAGCTGCTTCTTGAAAGCCTCAAATTTCCCGCCGTCGCTGTATTCCTCAAAGCGCTTCCAGTAGTCCAGCCTGGGCAGGCTCTCCTTCATGTAGGCTCTGGCCTGGTCCTCGGTGAAGCCCTCCTTGGCCATGTGGGGAATGCAGACGTTGATCAGCTCGTCCATGTCGCTGTAGGTGAAGGTCCCATCGGCGTAGCACCACTTGCAGAATTCCTCGTTGCGGGTTCCGTCCTGCTCCCGGCTGATGATGGCGTCGTCCAGGGGCATTCCGCAGCACTGGCAGATCAACTGCCGGGGCGCTCCCAGCAGGGTGTTGATGGAAACGTCGTACAGCCTGGACAGCAGCTTCAGCGTCTCGGTATTTGGCACGGTATCGCCGGTTTCCCAGCGGGACACCGCCTGCCGGGTCACAAAGACCTTCTCTGCCAGTTCATCCTGGGAGTAGCCGTTTTTGGTGCGAAGCTCCAGAAGTACGTCTTTTGTCGTCATTTGAAACACCTCCTGTATCCCATGATAGCACAAAAGCGCCCGAATGAAAAGCAACCTGCTGTTGCGTCGGCCTCCCGCGCCGCTTTCAGGGCTTTTTCAGCACAATGATCTGATTTCCCTTTTGGTTGGTTCGCCGGGAGAGCACTTCCCTGCCCTCCGTCAGGCGGCGGATCAAAGCATCGTCATAGGGGCAGAAGATCATGCCCGCCCGCTTGGAGCCCTCGGTATAGCGCAGGCTGCCGTCAGGCAGGACCTCGTGGGGATGGGCGTAGTCCTCCGCTTCCGCGGTATCGAAGGAGAGCATCACCAGGCCACCGGGACGGATGATGCGGAACAGCTCCTCCACCGCGCTTTGGGCGTCGGAGAAGCGCATGTGGTCCAGCACCGAGTAGGCCAGGGCAGCGTCAAAGGCCCCGTCCGGGTAGCCGGTATCCAGCACAGAGGCCCGCTTCAGCTCCGGCGCGTAGCCAAAGGCTTTCAGGCCCTCCGCCGTGATCTCCACGGCGGTTTCGGAAATGTCGAAGCCTTTCACCGCAAAGCCGTTGGACAGCAGGGCCAGGGTGTAGGCCCCGAAGCCGCAGGCGGCGTCGCAGACGGTTTTCACCCCCTGCTGCCGGAAAAGCGCAAACTCCGGGAGGGCCAGGCCGCGGTAGCTCGCCAGGTATTGAAACAGGCTTTCTCTGTCCTCGTTTTGCCAGCAGGTTTCCCAGAATTCCGGCTGTATTTCGGTTGCTTCCTCCCCGCCTTTTTCCTTGTTTGTGTCTGGTATTTCACAGCCCGTCCGAATTATGTACAGTTCCCGCAGCCATTCCGGTTGCTCTCTCCATTCGTCCCTCAGCTTCTCCAGGGTTCTTTTTCCCACCCTGCGGTCAAAGAGGGCAAACATGGCAACCAAGGGATTCTCGGAACGGATGCTTTTGCGTATGTCTTCGCTTCTGTACGCCTCCAGGGCCCGGCAGAACTCGCCGTCGGTGTATTCCGTCCGGGTTTCCGGAGGGTATCGGTCCATCAGCGCCCAAAAATCCGCCCAATAGTCTCGGATGCTCATCTGTTCCGGCTTCTCGGCAAGTCCCTGCCCGATAAACCAGGAATTCACCGTCTCCCAGGAAAAACGCTTAAACAGGACGCCGTCCAGGTACATTTCAAAAAAGCGGCAGCCGTCCATCCCCGCCCCGGTGGAGCAGTGATAGCGCACTCTCCCCTTCCAGGCCGGGGCGATCATTTCCTGTTCCAGATACTTCCGCATCCCGCTCCAGGAGGCTTCGGCTCTCCCCATGGTGTTTATCCCCTCCACATTCCGCGTCGTGTCAATCCCTACTGTGTAATCGGGAGCTGTTCTCCCAGGAAACGGGGGTCCGGCCGGAGGATGCACAGGAAGAAGTCCTTGGCCCGGGCCAGGCACTCCCGGGCCTCCCGGGCGTATCTGCCGGCGTAATCGGTCCGGCGGGCGTCAGCCCCGTAGGTCTCCAAGCCGATGGCGTCGGCGATATAGGCCGCCCGGAACAGGTGGTACTTCTGCGTGACGACAATCACGCTGTTCACGCAGAAAATCTCCTTGGCCCGGACGATGCTGTCATAAGTGCAGAAGCCCGCGTGGTCCCGGACAATATGCTCCCGGGGAATCCCCTGCTTGTCCACCAGATAGTCCTCCATGGTCTGAACCTCGTTGTATTCGTTTCTGCCGTTATCCCCGGACACCAGAATCCGGTCCGACGCCCCGGCCCGGTACAGGGCCGCGCCCAGGTCCAGCCGCTCCCGCAGGATGGGGCTGGGTTCCCCGCCCGACACGCCCGCGCCAAGGATCAGAATGCAGTCCGCCTTCTTCGCAGGCAGTCCTGCGCTGATCTCCCCGTCAGAATACTGTAAGTCCAGAATGAACGACTGGCCGCGAAACACCACGAACATGTGGGCCGCCACGCAGAGCAGCGCGCCGATCAGAATCAGAAGCAGCAGGCGGCGAAACAGCTTCCCCAGCCCGGACCGCTTCTTTCGGTCCTGTTTTTCCTTTTTCCGTTCTTTTTCTTGTTTCTTTTTGCTCATTTTTTCTCTCTTTCTGCTGCTGCGGCAGTATCGTTTATACGAATGTTTTATACCTCGATGGACAGCACGTTCAGGCCCAGGGCGCTGTTGTAGTGCATCTCCCTGGCATAGCGGCTGACGATCCGCAGGCCCACGTTGTGGGTGACGTCGGCCGGGTCCATCATCTCCACCACCTCCTTGGGGTTGAAGCGGCGGCAGTCGTCCTTCACCCGAAGCAGCAGGGTGTCAGCCTTTTTGACCACTCGGAGCTCCACGCTATGCCGTTTGCCGTCTCCAAAGCCGTGCTCCACCACGTTGGCGGTAAGCTCCTCCATGCAGAGTCCTGCGTGGAAGGCCCGTTTTTCGTCAAAGCCCATATCCCGGCAGAAGTCGATGATGTGAGCCGAGACCGCGGTAATGTCCTCCGGACTGCGGACCGTAATGGCAAGCCGCCGATCCTGCGGTACGCCAAAGCCTTCTTCTATGGTGAGCAGCTCTTCCACACTCCGGGGAAAGCGGCGGTTCCTGATCCAGGCATAAATCCCCACGACCAGGGTGGTATAGACCCCGTTCAGCACATGGGCAGTCCAGACGCCTCCCGCTCCGAAGGCCGGGGCCAGCACCAGGGCGGACAGGCACACTCCCGCGGCGCCGTCCATCACGGAAAGCACGTTGACAATCGGCATCCGGTTACTGCTCTGGTAATAGTTGATGAAAATACCGCAAATCGCCGAAAGCGGCATACACAGGGGGTAGATGCGGAAGAGCTGCTTCGTCAGCCGGAAGACGTTGGAGGCCGCGTCCGGGAAGAAAACCTTTGTCAGCGGAACCGCTGCCAACGCCACAGCCGCCGCCACCCCCGCCACGATGGGCACGCCCCGGAAGAGAGCGGTTTTCATGATCTGCACGATGCCCACCCGGTCCTCCTCGCCGATGTAGACGCTCACCAGCAACCGGGTGGCCGACGCGACGCCGGCGGTGGCAGCGTAAAGCAGACCGCCAAAGGTATTCAAGGCCGCCAGTGCGGCAACGCCGTCCCGTCCGGCGCAGTCCAGCAGCAGGGCGTTGACCGCAAATCCCCGCAGGGCCAGGCAGAGCACCACCAGGGCCCCGGGGAAGCCGATGCGGAGAATGGGCCACAGGTCCCCGGCATCGATCCCCCGGAAGCTGAACCGGAGCACGGCCCGCTTTTGAAGATAATAGGAAGCGAGAACCAGGAAAAAGGCCCAATAGCTCAGGGCCGTGGCAAGGCCAAGGCCGAAGAGCTCCCAGCGGAACACAACGATAAAGAGATAGTCCAGGGCCGCGTTGACAAACATCATCACCAGAATTCCCGCATACACCCGCTTGTTCTGCTGCTCCAACTGCAAAAAGGCGGAGAGCTGGGCGCAAAGCATCTGGGGCAGAATCCCGGCGGCGGTGCCCAGAATATAGGCCCGAAGACCCCCGGCGGAGACGCCGTCCGCCCCGAGACAGTTCGCCACCCCTGCGGGAAAGAAGAAACAGGCGGCGGAGGCAAGGGCGGAGAACCCGAAGACCACCAGCATATCCAGGGAGAAGACGCTTCTGGTCCTGCGCACCTGGTTCTTTCCCAGGAATTGACCGCAGAGGATCTGGGAGCCCCCCAGAAGCACCGCGTTGACGGTTTCAATAATTTTAATCAAGGGCATATACAGGCCGGTGACCGTCATCGCCTCCGGGCCGATGAACCGGCTGGCCATCACTCCGTCAATGACGGAATTGAGGCTGCCGATGGCCACAAGAAGTATCTGCACGGGGATCAGCCGAAAGAAGAGCTTTCGAAGCATCAGGGCGTCGTTTTTCATCTCTGTCACCTGCGATCTCTGTTTGGCAGCACGTAAAATCAGATTCGGATGAATACATCCCGGTTAAATAGAGTATACCATAGAGCGACACGGCCCGCAAGGAAAAAGAGCGGGAAGCGCAGCGCAATTGTAAAATTTCGGTGGAGCCCTTGTAAGGCGCAAACATATATGCTATAATTTTATGCAGAATACCACCCGAACAGAAAGGAACACAAGATGATGGAACAAAACTACCCAATCGTTGACAGCGTCGAGGCGCTCAAAGAGGCTATCGCCCGGGTACGGGCCGCCCAGCAGCGCTTTGCCGCCTATACCCAGGAGCAGGTGGACGCCATCTTCCTGGCCGCGGCAACCGCGGCCAACCAGGCCCGGATCCCTCTGGCCCGCATGGCCGTGGAGGAGACCGGCATGGGCGTGGTGGAGGACAAGGTCATCAAAAACCACTATGCCGCGGAGTATATCTACAACCACTACCGGGATATGAAGACCTGCGGGGTGATCTCCGAGGACAAGGCCTACGGCATCAAGACCATTGCGGAGCCCATTGGCCTTGTTGGCGCCGTCATTCCCACCACCAATCCCACCTCCACCGCCATCTTCAAAACCCTGCTGGCCCTGAAAACCCGCAACGGCATGATCATCAGCCCCCACCCCAGAGCCAAGGCCTCCACCGCCGCGGCAGCGAAAATCGTGCTGGAGGCCGCCGTCAAGGCCGGCGCTCCGGAAGGTATCATCGCCTGGATCGACGTGCCCAGCCTGGAAATGACCAACCTGCTGATGAAGGAATCGGATATCATCCTGGCCACCGGCGGCCCCGGCATGGTGAAGGCCGCCTACTCCAGCGGCAAGCCCGCCCTGGGCGTGGGCGCGGGCAACACCCCCGCCATCATTGACGACACGGCGGATCTGGTGCTGGCCGTCAACTCCATCATCCACTCCAAGACCTTTGACAACGGCATGATCTGCGCTTCGGAGCAGTCCGTCATTGTCCTGGACGGGGTTTACGAGCAGGTCAAGGCGGAGTTTGCCGCCAGAGGCTGCTATTTCCTGAAGCCGGAGGAGACCGAGAAGGTCCGCAAGACGATCCTGATCAACGGCGCCCTGAACGCCAAAATCGTGGGCCAGCGGGCCGCGACGATTGCCGCTCTGGCCGGCGTCACCGTTCCCGAGACCACCAAGATTCTTATCGGCGAGGTGGAGAGCGTGGAGCTCTCCGAGGAATTCGCCCATGAAAAGCTGTCTCCCGTGCTGGCCATGTACCGGGCAGCGGACATCCAGGACGCCTTCGCCAAGGCGGAGCGGCTTATCGCGGACGGCGGCTTCGGCCACACCTCCGCCATCTATCTGAACGTGCAGACGGAGCAGGAGAAGCTGGCGGAGTTCTCCGAACGGATGAAGACCTGCCGAATTCTGGTGAACACCCCCTCCTCCCACGGCGGTCTGGGAGACCTGTACAATTTCATGCTCACTCCCTCCCTGACCCTGGGCTGCGGCTCCTGGGGCGGCAACTCCGTCAGCGAGAACGTGGGCTGCAAGCACCTGCTGAACATCAAAACCGTGGCCGAAAGGAGAGAGAATATGCTTTGGTTCCGCGCCCCGGAGAAGGTATATCTGAAAAAGGGCTGCCTGCCGGTGGCTCTGGACGAGCTGAAAACCGTGATGCACAAGAAACGCTGCTTTGTGGTCACGGACCGTTTCCTCTATGAGAACGGCCACACCAAGCCCATCACTGATAAGCTGGAGAAAATGGGAATTGCCCACAGCTGCTTCTTCGACGTGGCCCCCGACCCCACCCTGGCCTCCGCCAAGGCCGGCGCGGAGCAGATGAAGGTCTTTAAGCCCGACTGCATCATCGCCCTGGGCGGCGGCTCCGCCATGGACGCAGGCAAGATCATGTGGGTGCTCTACGAGCATCCCGAGGTGGACTTCATGGACATGGCCATGCGCTTCATGGACATCCGCAAGCGGGTCTACAGCTTCCCGAAGATGGGCGAAAAGGCATACTTTATCGCCGTCCCCACCTCCGCGGGCACCGGCTCCGAGGTGACCCCCTTCGCCGTGATCACCGACGAGAAGACCGGCGTGAAGTATCCCCTGGCGGACTATGAGCTCCTGCCCAAAATGGCGATCATCGACACCGACTTCCACATGACCGCCCCCAAGGGCCTCACCGCCGCCTCCGGCATCGACGCCGTGACTCACGCCCTGGAGGCCTACGCCTCCATGATGGCTACCCCCTACACCGACGGTCTGGCGATTCAGGCTCTGAAGGACGTGTTCGCCTACCTGCCCCGGGCCTACGACAACGGCCAGACCGACGTGGAAGCCAGAGAAAAGATGGCCAACGCCGCCACCATGGCGGGCATGGCCTTCGCCAACGCCTTCCTGGGGGTCTGCCACTCCATGGCTCACAAGCTGGGTGCCTTCCACCACCTGCCCCACGGCGTCGCCAACGCCCTGCTGATCTGCCAGGTGCTCCGCTTCAACGCCAGCGAGGTCCCCACCAAGATGGGCACCTTCCCCCAGTATGATCACCCCCACACCCTGCGGCGCTACGCGGAGGTGGCAGAAGCCCTGGGCTTCGGCGGCAAGGACGACGCCGAGTCTCTGGAAAAGCTGATTGCCGCCGTCAGGGCTCTGGAAGAGCGGGTAGGCATTAAGAAGACCATCCGGGACTACGGCATCGACGAGCAGGACTTCCTGAGCCGCCTGGACGCCATGGTGGAGCAGGCCTTCGACGACCAGTGCACCGGCGCCAACCCCCGCTATCCGCTGATGAGTGAGCTGAAACAGATGTATCTGAACGCCTATTACGGCAGCGACGACCCGGTTTAAGGAGGGAAAACGATGAAAATGGATCAAGTGATTGCCGTCCGCGCCAATAAGACGGTCTATCGGGAGGGCGACTGCGTAGCCAAGGTGTTCAACGGCGACGACGCCAAGGTGGCCGTCCTCAACGAAGCTCTGAATCTGGCCAAGATCGAGACCACCGGCATCAAGGTCCCCAGACTGCGGGAGGTCACCACCCACGAGGGCAAGTGGACCATCATCAACGAGTATATCCCCGGCAAGAGCATGTCCCAGCTGATGAAGGAAAACCCGGATCGGGTGGACGAATATTTGGAACGGCTGGTCCGGATTCAGATTGAGATTCACCGGGCAGAGTGCCCCATGCTCACCAACCTGACGGACAAGATGCACCGGAAGATCCGGGAAACCAAGCTGGACGCCACCACCCGCTACGAGCTCCGCACCCGGCTCAACGGCATGGAGCGAAAGGCCAAGGTCTGCCACGGGGACTACTGCCCCAGCAACGTCATCATCACCCCCGACGATGAGGCCTATATCATCGACTGGGCCCACGCCACCCAGGGCAGCCCGGAAGCGGACGTGGCCCGGACCTACCTGGTGTTCTGCCTCCAGGGCAACTTCCAGTGGGCGGAGAAATATCTGAAGCTCATGTGCGACCTGGGCGACACCGCGCGCCAGGAGGTTCAGCGCTGGCTGCCCATTCTGGCCGCCTCCCAGTCCGTCAAGGGCATCCCCGAGGAGCAGGAGCTGCTCCGCCGGTGGACCTCTATTGCGGAGTACGAATAATAAGATTGTCCAAGCGAAGAATGCGAAAAACAACATCGAGCCCCGGCTGAATCGCCGCAGGCTCGATGTTGTTTTTATTTCAGGTTTCCATCGGCATCGCAGGAAATCTTCAGGTCGGCAGATCCCGCATACCCAGTCAACAAGATCGAGCTGAATTTCATTTTGACTGAGGTAGAAGCGCTGCTCCCGCTCTTGCTGGTGTTTTCAGAGAGTTTCGACCAGCCCGACAAAAAGGTTTCGACTTTTGTACTGGCGGATTCGCAGGTAGAATAAACGCCGTTGTACTTAAACGTCGCCGTCAGTGTCACACGCCACGCAAGCCTTCCGTCTTCCGTATAGTGCAGTTTCTGAATCGTACCGATTTTCTTGGCGGTTCCGACTTGACCTGCTTGCCCAATCGTAGACGGGTCCGACTCAACAACTATTTCTGTGATTGCTGTGATTGTATCCGTTCCCCCTAATTCGGAGCTTATATCATTCGTCCAATCGTTCCTGGAAAAATCATCTATCGGATCATCTATTAAGTCGCCAAGATCCGGAACGCCGAATTTACAAAACGCGACGGGGGTAAGCACGGAAAAAACGGTGATCAGGGAAAGAAGAATTGCGAACAGGCGGGATACTCGATGTTTCATTTTTTGCTCCTCGATTTCTTGTTTGTGTAAAATATTGAAAACCGGTTTCAATGGAATTAAGCTCCGAAGGGATCAAAAGTCTCTTCGACAATCGGAGTTGTGACCTCGGGTCCATTGATTACCTGATTTTTCACTTCGTAATAGCTGCGGATTATAAAACCCACCCAGACCAGCAAAGCAGCAAAGGCGGTCGAAACCAAAATGGCGGTGACCCGCCGTCTCAGGCGAAGTCTGCGCAGCAGATCCGTCGTCTCCACGTCCTCCAGGCAGGAGGCGGCAATTACCTCTGGCGTACCGAAGCGGGCCCGGAAGTCCTCCGCGGATGCGTCCGGCCGCTCAAGAAGATACTCGGCCATGCTTCTGCGCAGCGGAGCGGTGATCTCGTCCTTCATCTTGCGGGAACACGGGAGCAGCCCCCGGACCTTTCGCAAATACCGCCGGGCGGTTTTATTCTTCAGCTTCTCCCTCTGTTTCTCCACGGTAACTGCCCTCCACAATCCGAAGTACGCCGTCGGCTACGGCCTTATATTCTGCGGCCAGAGTTTCCAGGTAGGCCTCCCCTGCCGACTCCAGATGATAGTAAACCCGGGTCATCCGCTTGCCCACAAGAACCTTCTCCGCGGAGATGTATCCCGCGTCCTGCAGCTTGTACAGCACCGGGTACAGGGCGCCTTCCTGCATAGAAAGCGCACCAAAAGACTGCCTCTCCATCTCCTGGGTCAGCTGATAGCCGTACATATCGCCCTGCTTCAGCAAGCCCAGGAGCACCAGGGAGGCAACGCCTCGCTGAAAGTTAACCTGGCTCTCTTGATTCTTCATGCGAACACCTTGGCAGCACATCGCCTACGCCGTATCTCAACTTTGCGTTGCAAGCATAACATATAGTTTTAATAAAATCAATACCTATGTTACATAAATAATGCTTGACAAAAATATTGTTTTATGATATAACCTTTTCAGGGCACAGGGAGCGCCGCAAAAAACACACAAGAAAGGATAATAAAGGTATCAATCGCCACACAACTTTGATCTCGATGATTGCAATGATTGCGGAGCACACCGCTCTCTGCGCCCCCATCGAGATTCAGCTCTCAGAACGCGTTGATACCGTTATGTCCTTTCACGCTCCCCCACCTGAGGCAAAAATTCAAAACAACAGAAACGAAAGGAAAAAAGAAAAATGAAACGAATCGTATGCGCATTACTGGCCGTCATTCTGATGATCGGCATGGTACCGATGAAGGCCTCCGCTGTCTTTGACGGTGACATCTATTTTCAACAAGCAGTAAATTGGGCAAAAAACAATGGAATCATCAGCGGAAACTTTTCGCCCAATACGGCTGTCACCCGTGCCGAGATGGTTACGTACATGTGGAAAGCAGCAGGCAGTCCGAAGTTGCCTCGTTATATAGATCTTGCTCTGGAAAAGTTTCACGATGTCCACAACACTGGTGACGGTACCCTTGCATACGCAGTCGGTTGGGCTGTATCAAATAATGTCACGGCTGGACGGGGTAATGGAGTTTTTGCTCCAAACGATACCATGACAAACAAGGAAGCCATCACTTTTTTGTGGGCTGCCGCGACAAAAAGGAGCGCTCTTCGCGCATATGAGACTCATGCTATGAAAATCGATAATCTTAATTCTGAAGATGAATACTATGAAACGCCCGCCAAGTGGGCAAATGACAACGGGTATCTCTCCTCTGTTCCTGACTTCGGCAATGCGAATGCGTTTCTGCCGGACCAGAATACCCCCTCGGCAACCGCGATTTACCTTCTTTGGGAAATGAGCACAGGAACGTACCACTATGGCGTTGCCATCGAGAAAATGGTGCAGTTTGCCGTATCCCAACGGTACAATGGCTACGGATTATATTCCGAATATGCGGATGCGTGGTGTGCCGATTTCGCAACCTATTGCGCTCAAAAGTACGCACTGACCTACAATGACAATCCGGTGCAAAAAACTCCTTCCTGTTTTAGACTGATGGAGCATTTCTGTAAAAATAATAACTTCTATATCTCGTCTTACTCCTATAACCACCTCAAGAATGACAATTCCGTGGACATCCGCGGTGCGATAATCATCACAGGCAAAAACTTCACGCCCAAACGCGGGGACTTCGTGTTCTTTGACTTTCCAAATTCTTATCATGTTGGAATTGTGACGAAAGCACAGCCGTCGGGAAATAATCTTATGAAGATTTTTACGGTCGAAGGAAACACAACAGGTAATTGCGTTGACTATAGAGAATACACGTTCAACATGAGAACCGGGATAATCGGTAATAACAATGACAATCCTTCAAGCGATTTGAGCTATGTCGTCGGCTTTGGCAGAATCAGATAACAATCAAGCTTCAGTCTTCTATCGCTGGATCATTCCAACAGAAAACGCCGCCCCACACCGGTAACGGTACGGGCGGCATCCAAAAAGGACTCCTGAGAAGAATGGTCTTCTCTTATCGTCAGGCAGAAAGAAAAGGCGGTTGGAGCGGCAAAACGGAAGGAGGCGAATGCTTGACGTGCCGGCTCCACAAACCAAAAAGAAAGGAAAAAAGTATGAAACAGAGAATTCACAAATTATTCAAACCCGTTATTTCACTCGCCTTAGCACTGGTCATTATCACCTCGTGCGCCGTTAGCCCCGCCCAGGCTGCTCTGCCCGCTTGGGCACTCAAAGGATTTTACGCGGTTGCAAAAAAGGGCTTCACGAATGTTATTAACTACTACCTCAACAACTGCAATCTGAAGCAGCCCTCCTTCACGCAATATGACGACCACGGGTGGTCCGCAAGTCTGGGTTCGGTACAATTCAATAAGGACTCAGCTAATACCGGTTCCTTTGCAGCCTATCAGACAAACATTGCGACAACCTGGAAGCAATCCAGAACGAGAACAAATGTTACGATGTATGGCACTAAGAGAAGCTTTTCCTCCGGTTCCAATTACATCTCGTTAATGGTTAAGAAGCCGAACGGAACGCTCGAAGGTTTGGCGAGACTGCAGTCCGGACGCAGCCGCTATTATGAAGCATACGGCAACCAAAAAACACTTGGCACTTATGATTTCATCTTTATTTATAACGACGAAGAAACTTGGGATTTGAGGGTTTCTTTCAACGATCTTCGCTACCCAGATGTGCCGAGTTATCCGCAAGATATCATTCCGGGCACGCCTGTTGCCGAAAGCATGGATGTCCCGGAAAATGTCCGCACGGAGACTCCCTCGAGAATGTACCGGCTTCCCAACGAAGCAAGCAAAGAGGCTTATTCTGTAAAGACTCTGTCCAAAAAGCAGAATTTGACGCTCCAGGACCTGATTGATGAAAAGGCTGATTACGCATCGAAGTGCGAAGTGGATCTCATCAGACATTTCAATGTCGGTGATACGGTTCAGTTCCTGGATACAATCAAGAGTGTAAAGTATAATGCCGACCGGAACGTCACGGAGTTCAAGTTCCTCAGCACAACGGAAGATTTCCGCGCTCTGGAATTCTACGGAGACCTGACAAATGATTACGCTGTTGGCGACACCATGAGACTGCAGTTCCGTGTTGTTGACATTGGCAGCGAAAACGGCATTACTTTTGAATCCTTCGATTACCTCGAAGACTTCAACTTTGACGGCGACGCAGCCCCTCATATCGAGCCTTATCTTTGCAAATAAGCTGGATTGCATTCTTCTTTGACCCAAACCATAGATTGCATTGAAGAACTGCGGTAGTTCGCGATCATCGTAAAACTCAAAACCCGGGAGGGCGATTGCTCTCCCGGGGGAGAAAACAATTCACGTAACCGGCGGGCTGGTTTCAGCCCGCCGGTGTTTCGTTTTGCGGCACGGGGATCGGTGATTGATTTGACTGGGGCAAATCGCGTTCGTGCTGAACGCCGGGACTCCACCTCATCCGCCTCCTACGGAGGCACCTTCCCCTCAAGGGGAAGGCTTTGGATTTGCCTCCGGCAAATTGCACCGCGCTACAGGAATTGTGCGGATTTTTGCCTGTCGGCGAACCTGCCGGGCTGGCCGCCTGCACGGGGATATCCAAAAGGGCACTCCCTTTTGGCCGTTTGAATTAGGGGAGTCCAGAGGGGGAAGAGATTCGGAATCTTCCCCCTCTGGCGTGTCTTTGCTTCCTTTCTGCACGAGCAGAAAGGAAGGATTTCCATAGGAGAACGGATCCTTCGACTCCGCTAACGCTCCGCTCAGGATGACAGACTTGTGAGCGGGTTCCGGGACGGACCCCTCCACCGGCCTTGAGGCCGGTCCCCCTCCCCTTGGCAGGGGAG
>JAEEKA010000075.1 GCA_016282135.1 Oscillospiraceae bacterium | reverse complement strand
TTATAATCTCCGGCTTCGATTCTTCTTCCGTCGCTGAACAGCAGACCGTTGTAAGCGTAGAGCTTGGAAAGCTGGCACTGGCGAATTTCCATCCCCAGCGTCATCCGTTCCCACATGGGTTCAAACAGATCAGCCCGAACGAAGGAAAGCTTGTTCTCCCGGCTCATGCTGGCAGAGCGCTCAAAGGCCACGAAGCGGAAGGTCTTTTTTCCAAAATCTATCTGGATACCCTCCGGGCGAAACATCCACTCGGCCCGCCGCTGTAGCTCTTTGACCCAGCCGACAGGGTGACGGTCAAAAACGCCGGTGAAGTCCAGGTAGATGATTGCCTGCAAAAGCGCGTCGGACTCATCAAAGGAATTGCCCGGCTCTTTGCCATAGAGCACGAGGTAAAGCTGACGATACATACCACAGTCACTTTGAATCGTTTTGGTGATCGCATGGCTGTTGGACGCTGCTTCAATATCAAAATGGAACTTGAAGCCATCTTCCGTTTTCGTGGCTTCAGAGAGCAGCGTGCGAGCGGAAAACTGATAGATGCTGTAACGCTTCAAAAGCATGGTTTTTGCCTCCTTTTCATGAAAGCCAGAATATTAAATAACTGCTTTCACTTTTTGCGAGAATGCGACCCATGCTCCCATTATAAACATTTTCTGTCCCATAAACAGGATAAATACAGCAAACCCGGCTACAGCCCCAAAAGGCTGCTTCGCCGGGTTTCTGCATTATTAAATAACTGCTTTCACTTTTTGAGGTAGTTTGCTTGACGACGAAAGGAGGTGATGCAAATGTCAAGCGTTTTTGAGGCCGTGAAAGCGGCGGTGCCGATGCGAGCGGCAGCGGAACGATTCGGATTGGAGGTGAATTATGCAGGAATGGTTCGCTGCCCGTTCCACGAAGATCACACGCCCAGCATGAAGCTGTATGACGATCATTTCTATTGCTTTGGCTGCGGCAGACATGGCGACGTTGTTGATCTGACGGCGGAGCTGTTCTGTATTCCGCCCTATGATGCCGCCTGTAAGCTGGCGGATGATTTTGGCGTGGGCGACAGCGCAGCAGTTGTCCGCCAGCCGGCACGGGAGGAACTGAAAATCTTCCGCGAGGATCAGCTCCGTTGTCAGCGGGTACTGAGCGAGTACCTGCGGCTGCTGACTGGCTGGAAGGAATGGTACGAGCCGACTGATCCGGACGCCGAACCGGATGACCGCTACGTGGAGGCCTGTCAGATGATCGAGACCATCGACTATCTGACGGACCTTCTGATCGTCGGCACTCTGGAACAGCGGGTCCGCGCCGTGGATTTGCTGCTGGCGGACGGCAAGATCGATCAATTGGAAGAACGACTGAGACGCCTTCGTGATGCCGCTGAAAAGGAAACGGCATGACAGGCAGCGTGGCAAGTGGCCTGCCGCGCCGAGAAGCAACCAGGCCAAATTTGAGAGAAAGGAGAACAGTATGTATAAGAGCTACGATGATCTTCCCAGCGTCCTGAGCGTGAAAGAGCTGAAGGATTTCCTGGGTATTTCCCGCGCCGGAGCATATCAGCTTCTGCATCGGGAAGACTTCCCGACCCTGCACATTGCCTCCCGCATGTTGGTTGCGAAGGACAAGCTCCTTGCTTGGATGGAGCAGAACACCGACACTGTGAATGGTGTGCAGTAAAAAACGACCGTTTCCGAATCGCCTGCTGCAACAGGCGGGAAACAGTCGCTTTTCTTTTTGAACCTACTCGCAGTATAACCGATCCCGCGAGAAAAAACAAGCCCTTGTTTTACAAAATTTGAAAAACAGGGCTGCGCTTTTTCTCACGCAAACCAATCGCCCGGACGACGGAGGCTGTGCTTCCGAGGGAGGCTGCGGGAAGACCACGGCGCGGTCTTCCCGCACAGGGCAGCCGCAAATCCAGGCTGCCCGCGCCGGGGATGTGGAGCGAAAAATGCTCCATGTCTCCGGCGTAGGCTGTCGCAACAGCCGCATCCAAGCTCCCGTAGGCCTCCGCAGAGGCCGCATCCCCCTCGGAGAGCCCACGGTACTTTGCAGCCTGCGGATGAAAGTACCATAGTGGGTTAATACACTTCCGCAGAAGTGCTCTCCGGGGGACTTCCGTCCTCCGAACGAACTTCCGTCTGTCCGGATAACCTTCAAAAACAACCAATTACCAACGCAAAAGGTAGTGAGAACCAATGGCAAGAAACGACGGCGTGGATCGCACGTTTGCCCGAAACCGCGACCTGCGTCTTGACAAAAAAGCGACGCCGCAAAGCGCCTATGAACACAATGAGCGGACAAAGGAATCCTATTCCAACGCGGATATCGTCCCCGAACGCACGCCCCTGAACGTCCATTATAAAACGCCTGTCGGCACCTACGAGGAATGCTTCGACGTTCTGGAACGGGAAGATGTCATTTCCACCTGGGGCATGAAGCCCAACTCCACCAAAATGTGCGAGCTGATCTTCGACGTCAACTCCGCTTACTTCTACAACCACGGCGGCTATGATTTTGCGAAACAGTTCTATGCCGACGCCTATCAAGCCGCAGTGAAGATTGTTGGCGGCGAGCAGTATATCCTCTCTGCCGTCATGCACGCCGACGAGCGCAACCGTGGAATGTCGGAGGCGCTGGGCGAAGACGTTTACCATTACCATCTGCACGTGGTCTACGTTCCCGTGGTGCAGAAGGAAATCCTCTGGAGCAAGCGCTGCAAGGACCCGGCCTTGGTCGGCACGGTGAAAAAGGTCGTCCCGCAGGTCTCCCGCGTAAAGAAATGGTACTCCGCGCAGGCTGTCGATGAAAACGGGAAGCCCATGTATGACGCAAAAGGCAAGCCCGTACTGCACCACTCCTATTCCGATCTCCAGGATGCTTTCTTCCAATTCATCCGGGAGGCCGGTTACACGGACGTGGAACGCGGCGAACGCGGCAGCAGCGAAGAGCACCTGACCGTCACGCAGTTCAAGGTGGAAAAAGAGAAACAGCGCCTTTCCGCCTTGGTCAAAGAGAACACGGAACGCCAGATGGAAATTGCCTGTTTGGAGGAAAAGAAAGTCCAGGCCGAAGATGAACTGCATGATACGGAGAAAGAGGTCCATGCCGCCCAGGAGCGCCTGAATGATCTGACGCCGCAAATCGAGGACGCGGAAGCGTTCATTGAAGAGCATCTTGGAAAGCCGGAAGCCTTGCTCCCGGAATCCGGTGTCATTGAACGCGGCACCCGTTACCGAGAGGAGAAGGCCATGCCGATTCTGAAAAAGCTCTGGCAGGCGGCGCTGTCCCTGTATCACAAGCTGCAAGAGCTTCGTCGGGAGTATCGTGCCTTGAGAAGCCGGTATGATACCGTCTGCTATGACCGGGACTATTATATGCAGGGCTGGGACGCTGCCCTCGAGGAGAACAACCAACTGAAAACAGAATTGCAGGACTTTGACCGCGTGAAGCGGGAACTTGGCCCCGACCAGGTTCAGAACGTGATTGCCCGTTCCAAAGCGAAGGAAGCGGCGGAACGGGAGCGCAAGGCTGCTGAACAGGAGGCACAGAAAGCAGCCAAACGTGCCGCCCGTGCCCGGTATGAATGGGACGCCAGATAATCCCGTGTTGACCTGTAGAAACAACAAAACATGCTACAGAAGCATTTCCAGTGATACAGTACCCCACTCGGACTGCTTCTATCGAAAAAACGCTTCTGTTTTCCGGGTCTTGACCCGGACGCAGAAAGCCGAAAAAACAATGAAATTTCAGGAGAATACAACCATGAAAAAGAAAGAGAAGTTCACGCAGATTTATTTCAACGAGGCCGATCCCGTGATGGAGATCGACACCCACAATACCAATCTCAAGCATCGTCTGACCGTCTTCGCACAGCAGTACCCGGATCTGTGCCGGATCGTATCCGACGACGGCGATGGCCGCATGAGCTTCGAGATTGACAAAAACCGCTGTGCCTTCCGTCTGACCGCTCCGTACTCGGAAGAACGGAAACAGCAGCTTCGCAAGAGCGGAAAGGCGCAGGGCATTCACACCCGTACCAAACAGGAAGGAGGCGAAGCCCATGAATGAACAGCAAGAATCCTCTGTAATTGCTATGGATTTTCCGGAGTGGTTTGACGGAAAGAACGTTGACGAGATCGTTTTCTGCCGGGAGTTTTTACAGGAACACCCTATGATCTGTGTCAAAGGAAGCTTCTTCACCGTGGATGGGCGGATCACGAACGAGGACGATCTGCGAAAAGAGATCTACGAAAAGCTCAGCAAACATGCCCATACAGGTGTTTCCAAGAAAGTGGAAAATCTGCTGTCCGTCCTCCGTTCTGAGGCCTATTGTCGGGAGCTTCCGATCCAGACGGATCGCATCCACGTTGCCAACGGCACCCTGTTCCTGGACGGCAGCTTCACAGAGGAAAAGGAATACTGCCGGAATCGGCTGCCCGTGCGCTATGATCCCGACGCCTGTTACCCGCCGGAGTGGATCATGTTCCTGGATCAGCTCTTGGAGGTGAAGGATATCTACACGCTCCAGGAGTTCATGGG
>JAEEKA010000074.1 GCA_016282135.1 Oscillospiraceae bacterium | reverse complement strand
GCTGGAGTTGACAGCGGGGGTCCATCTGCAGTAGGAGGAGTTGTAGGAGGTGTAGCCGGACAGGTAGGAAGAGGAATCCATGCCCATGTAGGTGCCGGTGGAGGCGCTCTGCAGGGTGTAGTAGCTGCCGGTGGCGGCCAGGGTGAAGACATAGCTGCTGCTCACGTTGGACAGCGCGTTGTTGGACAGGCTCATGCCGGTGCCGGAGTAAGCCACGGCATTGGAGGAATCCTCGATCTGCGCGCCGTTGGAGCTGGGAGTGACGCCCTTCAGCACGTACATGCTGGTGGAGTTGCCGTTGGTGATAACGTAGTCACCGGCCCAGTTGGAGGGCGTGGAGGTAACCAGCTGATAGCTCACGGGGCCGCTGCTGCCCTCAGTACGGGTGTAGACCGCGTAGAGGGTGACGTTGCCGCTGGGCGTGTAGGAGCCGGTCAGGATGTTGGGCCGGACAGTGGTTTCGGACACGGTATTGGCAGTCCAGCCGGCGAAGCTGTAGCCGCTGACAGCCGTAGCGGAGCTGGGCAGAGTCACGGACTCGCCGGAGTAGCAGGTCAGGGTATTGTAGGTGGAGCCGTTGGCCTTCAGGGTCACGGTGTACTGGGTCTTGGCGGCAAAGTTGATGCGGACCGTGCAGTCAGAGGAGGGATTCACCGTGAAGGTGTTGCCGTTCTGGGTCACGGTGGCGGTGCCGCTGGTGACAGTATAGCTGGCAGCGTAGTAGCCGGTCTTCGGGGAGGCAGTGATTACATTGCCGCTGACGGAGACAGTACCGTAGCTGGTGTTGTTGGAGGTAGCGGTCACGGTGTAGTTGGTGGAGGAGCCGCCGTAGAGGTTCCAGGTGGAGTACACGTTCTGGACGGCGTCCACGTTGCCGTGGCCGGGATAGCTGTCTTCAGAGGAGACAGTGATGGGGAACGCCGCGTGGTTGGCAACAGCCTGAGACTGGCTGTAGTTGGAGTAGGCGGGATCCCACTTGCCCAGGGAGTTCTTCGCCTTGTTCAGCGCAGTACCGAAGTTGTCGCCGTCCTTGACGTAGCCCAGGATGGTCTGCATGTACTGCTTCTCACCGGTGAAGGTGACGGACTGGGAGTAGCCGTAAACGACCTCAACGCCCTTGTTGCGCAGGCCCTTGAACATGCCGTCGGTGGCCATGCCCAGGCAGATGCCCATGTAGATCAGGGAGTGCGGCGCGTTCTTGGTCATGTGGTTGGCGATGCAGGTGCCGGAAACGTAAGCGTAGCCGGAACCCTTCATGCACTCGTAGTAGGTGCCGTAGGGGCCGCTCTTGGCCTGGGTATCGGCGGTGGTGACGCCGGAGTTGGTGGTCAGGCAGAGGTAGGAGCAGTTGGCACGGGAGGTGTAGTCGCCGTTGGAGCCGGAGTAGTCGGTGGTGCCGTGGGAGTCGAAAATGACCAGGCCGCACTCTTCGATGGTCCGGGCAATATTGTCAACGGTGGCGTTGGTCATGGAGTACCGCATGCCGGTGCCGCCGGTGGCAGCGTAAAGGTTCTGCCACATGGTCTTGTAGGCAGGAGAGTAACTGGTAAAGGAGGAGTCGGCGTAGGAAGAGCTGGACTCCCAGTAGGGCTGAATCAGGCCAATCTTGGTGGAGGCAGCGCTGCCGCCGCGGGTGTTGGTGACAAGCTCCTTCAGCGCTTCGGCCTCAGCCTCCGCCCGGGCAATCTCCTCGGGAGTGGGGTCATTGACCGTATTGTGAAGCTCTGCTTCCATTCTGGGGTCGTAGCAGCAGGGCATGCCGGTGGTGGTCTGCCAGACCAGGAAGCTGCCGTTCCGCTGCAGCGTGCCGGGCACATAAGTCTCGGAGGACTTGATGGCATCGACAACCTGAGGGACGATGCGGATGTAGTCTTCCTCAGTCATCCGGCTGATACCGCCCATACGGGTAGCAGCGCCGGCTTCAACCTCCGCGATTTTTGCGAATACGTCGTTATCCAGGATGGCATTGTCTTCCTCGGTGTAGGAACGAGCCATTTCGGCCTCGCCGGAAATGGCGGCACTTCCCCCCGCGGCAGCCATGGTGGGCAGAAGGCCGACAACCATAGCCAGCACAAGCAGGAGCGCGAACAGGCGTTTAAACTGTTTACTCATGTTTGTAGTCAATCTCCTTTTCCAATTTGTTAACAGGTTTGGGTTGATAACGAACCGGTGCACCGTGAATGATTATAGCATTTTATCGTCGTTTTGTACAGAATGTTTTTCCAACTTATTCATTGCGATTGTGCCGTAATTTTTACAAACAATTTGTTAAAAGTTTACAATTTCGAATGCAAATTTGAATATTCGAAATAAAAGTTCGCAATTTGTCTGTTTTACTTTCTCTGCTCTCCTGGATTTGACCGCCTGTTATCCATTAATAGAATATTAATACGTTTGTAATAATTCATAGTTTTGTAACTTTTGACGAATGAAAATTAACAAAATAAATTACCCGGACGGAAGGACTCCGCCCGGGCTTTCAAATTAAGGAAGTTCGATCACCACGATGAATCCGTCCACGTTGTTGCCTGAAACCCTGTAATCACCGGAGGATGGAACGACTACCTGGTCCTTGGGACAGAAATAGATCTCGTAGTTGTTATCGAAACATGTCACATTGAGGTGCCGGCCGGAGAAAGGATAACCGCGGAGGTAATCGATGTATTCCTCCAGGCAGAGGTTTTCCGACCTCATCACATAGGCGTGGGGCAGCCCCACGTAGCGGAAGTGCCAGGACTCAAAATTGATGCCGGTAATTTCGCTCTTGGCTTCCGGGTATCGCTGAATGAAGCCGAATTCCCAGGCGTGCTCCACGGCCCAGGCATAGTCTTCTTCCCCGTCAAAGCCGCCGCTGGCGCCGCTTTCCACGTCATAGGTGTCCAGGTCTACGGCCAGGCCGGTGTGGTGCTCGCTGTGGCCGGGCAGGGCGATATAGGCGTCCGCGTAAGCCTGGCCCCGGTTGGAAACGGCGTTTTCATACAGGCCGGTCTGATCCTGGAAGCTCCGCCAACCGGCCACAATGTTCACATCCCGGATTCCGGTTTCGGCGGCAAAGGCGTCCATCCATTCATTCAGCGCGTCCATGGTTTCCTGGGTCACGCTGAGATAGATGTCCTTGACCAGATAGCTTCCGTCCTTTTGATCATAGACAGTGACCGTCTCCGGGATTGAATCATCGAAGGCAATTTGATTGTTGACCAAGACCAGGGTGCCCTCCCTCAACGCGGATTCCGACAAATCGATCTGTTTCCATCCATCCGGCACGTTCTGCACAGTCGGTACCGTTGGCGCAGCGGGCGCTTCCCCGCGGGAAACCGGCATTGCCGCATTGGCCGGTCGGGGCTGTCCGGCTTGCGTCTTTTGCGCCGCCGGTTCCGTCGATTTGTCGGCCATGCAGGAAAGCAGCAGCAGCGCCAGAATCCCGGTCAGAAGGATGACCGTGCCCAGGGCAGCGGCACGCTTGAGGTAAAAAATCCTGCGGCGCACGTTCCGCCGTTTTTGTTGCTGTGACGTCATAGAAAAGCACTCCTTTGCTCTGTTTGTCATTACAGTAGCAGAGGAGCGCTTCTTTTTGCCTATCAATCGGCATCATTTTGGCATCAATTTCAGGGATTCAAAGCAAGATAGCCTCCCGATAATTCCAGCAGGAACGGCACGGTCATCGAATCCCCGCCTTCCCCGGTCAGCAGGAGTTGGAAGCTGCCGTTGGAAAAAGCGAGATCCATATTCTCCACCCGCACGGACCAGCCGTCGTAGAGCTGCCGATTGCAGCAGGCGGCCAGCGCGTTTGCAGCGGAGGAACTGATAAACTCCCAAATATCCACCGCTTCTGCAAAGCCCCGAAACAAGGTTCCAAAATCCGAGGAGGAACAGGCGATCACGCAGCGCAGGATCATCCCCGTCTGATCATCCAGTGTCGCTTCAAAATACCAAGTCTCGTCCATCTCTGCGGTCAGATTCCATACCAGGAAGGAACCGTCCTCTTCGAAACGGAGCAGTTCAGGCTGGGCGGCGCAATTATCTTCGGTCAATTGCACGGCATTTCCGGTCAAATCCCGCAGGAAGCGTTCCGTCACAGCCCGGGCATCCCGATCCGTAAGGAGGATTCCCCGCTCCAGCTGCACACTCTCCACGTCAACCAGGCCGTCCCGGATCAAAAGCAGCTTATCCTCTATACTCAGATCGAACTGGTAGCTGAGATCGATCTGCCGCACGGAAATCGTCTCCGCTTTTCCCTCCAGATCTTGATCCTTCTGCGCAGCGGCAAGCACCGGCAAAAACCATCCAATCACCCCCGCTGCGGCAAGCAACAAGACAAACAGGACGACGTGCTTTCCCTTCATCGCGCATCCCCCTCTCCAAGCTCTGCCCTGGGGAGGGTCACGGTGACGCAGGTGCCCTTGCCCTCCCGGGAGGTGAAGCTTATGGTTCCGTTGTGCAGATCCAGGATCCGGCTGCAAAGAGTCAGCCCCAGCCCGACGCCCCCCTGGGCCCGGGAGCGGGACTTATCCACCCGATAGAATGCCTCCGTCAGATGGCGGATGGCTTCCTCCGGCATGCCCCGGCCGTTGTCCAGCACCCGAATCTGATAGCCGTCCGCCTCCTGCTTGCCCAGCACATAGATATTACCGCCCTTGGTCAGCGCCTTGCGGGCGTTATCCAGCAGGTTGGTCAGTACGGAGGCAAACAGATCCGGCTCCAGCTTACAAAAGCCCGGCTCGCAGCGGCATTGCAGAACGATTCCGTTTTCCCGATAGACCGGCTGCAGATGGGTCACCAGCCGTTCGATCTGTACGGCAGGGTCGGCGTCGGTCAGCATAAGCTCCTGGTGCTTGACCAGCAGCAGGTCCAACAGCTTCAAAGACAGAGACTCCAGCCGCTTTCCCTCCGAGAAAATATAATTGGCAGCCTCCTGCGCCTCCTCCTCATCCAGACTCTGCCCTCGGAGCAGGTCCGCGTAGCCGATGATGGAGGTCATGGGGGTCTTTAGCTCGTGGGCAAAGCTGCCCATAAACTGCTCCTGCCGTTCCATCTCCTGCTGTTGGGCAGTGATGGTCTCCGAAAGCTGATCCGCCATGCGGTCAAACTCCGCTCCCAACAGGCCGATCTCGTCCCTGGCCGGGAGCTTTGCCCTTGTTTCCAGCCGTCCGGCCGCAAGACGCCGGGCAGCAGCGGACAGTCTCCCCAAAGGCCTGGTCAGAATCCACGCGATCGCCCAGGCCGCCGCGCCGCCCAAACCCAACATCAGGAGAAACACCCGGTGGTACGTAGAGATCTGTTCGCTTCTTGCCGAATAAATCGGGGTGATCTCATAGAGAATACTCAGCCGCAGGGGCAGATCGTTGGTCTGGACCGGGCCGCTGATCTGCAGGTATCGTCGGTCATCCCGGGCAAAGAGCAGCATTTTGCTGCCCTCCGTCTCCGGCAGACTGTTTACGGGCTCCCCCGCCTGATAAATTGCCTCGCCGTCCCGGCTCAACAGCACGCCGGCCTGGTTGGAGACCCGGTCCATCCGCTCCAGAGCGGTGCGAATGCTGGAAAAATCCTGACGGATGTCCACCAGATTCACCAACTGCACCGTCTGCAGCGTCATTTCGTAGGAGGAAACGGCGTTGGCCTGCTCCTGGGCCAGGCCAGACTGAAAGCTCTGGGAGATCAGCAGCATGCCTCCCACGCCATAGCCCAGGGTGAGCAGCCAGACCATCGCCAACAGCATTTTCTGTCGGAATTTCATCGGGAAGCCTCCAGCCGGTAACCCACCTTTGGCACTGCGTGCAAAATCTCCTCCCAGCCCAACTTCTTCCGCAGCCGCTGGACGTGCAGGTCCACCGTCTTGCTGCCGAAGGGGTACTCCTCATTCCAGACCCGCTCATAGATCATCTCCCGGTAGAGGGCGATGCCCGGGTTCCGGGCAAACAGCAGCAAAAGCTCGTATTCCTTGGGCGTCAGGGCTATTTCCGCTCCGTCCTTATAGACAAGCATTCCCTTTGTGTCGATCACCAGCCCGCCGATGCGAAGCTCTGAGGCGGTCTTGTTGTAGCGGCGCAGCACTACGTTCACCCGGGCCAGCAGCTCAAGCACCTCAAAGGGCTTGACGATGTAGTCCTCCGCGCCCAGCTCCAGCCCCTTCACCCGGTCGGAAACGGTGTTCTTGGCTGTGAGGAAGATTACAGGGATCTCCATGGGGCGGATATATTCCATCAACGAAAAGCCGTCGATCTCCGGCAGCATCACGTCCAGCAGGATCAAATCAAAGCTCTGGGTCTCCAGTACATCGGCGGCCTCCGCCCCGTCGTAGACGCAGGTGCAGGCATAGCCCGCTTTTTTCAGGCTCAATCGGATCAGATTGGAAATGGGCTTTTCGTCTTCAACGATCAGAATATGGATCATGATTCCACCTCCGGGGCAAGTATACATCCGTTCGGCATCAAAACGGCATCCGTCGATCTTTCCGCGGGGAAAAATCCCGCAAATGCGAATATAGCATACCACAATTCCCGCCGCTTGTCCATTGAAACGTCAAAGACAGCGCTTGTTTCTTTACAATTCCTTTTCGTATGTTGTGATAAACTATGTCTGTCATTCAGTGTGTTCTGATTCAAATTATTTTACCTTCTTTTCGTGCTTCCCACCCACGCCCAGCGTGGGGTTTTCTTTGGTGCGCGAGGCTGGAGCTGAACTCCCTTCGGGACTGGGAAGGGCTTCGCCTTTCCGTCGCCGCTTGCCGCGCTTCGCTCGGGACGGATTCTTCTGCCGGGCCCCGGATACCACAAAAAAAGGCCACCCTTCGGGTGACCGTTTTTTGTGTGAAAGAGCGCGCAAAAGTGTACCAAGCCATAGAAAGAACGCCCAAAAAAATTCAAGGCGTGATAGAAATACAGAAGCGGTCATACAAGAGGAATGCTTATGTGGTGCACATCATGTAGATATCGTTCAAACATGGCAAAGAAGCACTCAAAAGCATATCGATCATCATTGCCGCAAGTATATAACAGATGATTCCACCAGCAGGCATATCCGTTCTGGTCATCAATTTTTTCATTCTGATACCATGTCACAAAGGTTCAGAAATATCGCAGCGGAGTTTCGTCAGTGAAAAATGAAAAGGCATACTCCATGCCAGCCAGCACATCCCGAAAGGAGAGTAAAGACGGTTGGCCGAAGTACATACCCGGTCTTTTCTTCACATCCGCGAAGAAGATCAACTCGTCAAATTCTTGTGTATCGCGCATTTGCTCCACTCCTGTTACAATTTATTTGCCCCCAAGTTCATGGCAACCAGCCATCGGCCGGGGACATCTCATTGCCTTAGCTGCATAATGGGAGAGCAATGGTCTGACCGAATACTCCCAGGGCGAAACGCCCGTAGGAAAGTCAGCTCAACCATTCTCCCATTAGCAGCGTTCGATTTGTGCAGGTAGTGCCGCATTCATCGTGCGTCCGTGTCACCAAACAGATAGAATCGGCAATGGGTAAAGGATGGTTCGTCCATTACAGAAATCATGATGACAGGAGACGAAAGAGATGTACGCAGTCGGAATTGACGTTTCAAAGGGTAAGAGCACGGTGTCCGTGTTCGACCAGCGCAAGGAAATGGTTGTAAAGCCGATCGACATTCCCCACACCCTCACCGGCCTTGCAGCCCTGTCCGAGCTGGTCAGGGCGCAGCCGGGCGAGGTAAAGGTGGTCATGGAATGGAGTGTACCTGCCGTTACCACGAGCCGGTCGCAAACTACCTCCAGCAGGATGGCCACTTCGTCAGCACCCTCAATCCGCTTGCGATCCGGAATGCCGGAAACGGCGTCGGTGTCCATGAAATCAAAACGGACAAGACAGATTCCAAAAAAGCCGCGAAATTTGGGATTGACAATAGAAAAAACGCGTAAAAGACATTCTCTGTTCGCTTTTAATGAATATACCAAGCAGGTTTTTCGTAATCGTTCCACTCTATCAAGACATCTTCGAATGAAAAACAAACCGTGAAACCCGGTTGTGAAGATACGTCAAGATAGAAGGTTTCATCATCTTTTTTACCAAAATCAAAAACTGTAATTCCTTTTTTCAGTTGTTCTATAAAATGTTCCTTCCCTTCATCTCCCGAATAAATGATTTGCGTCTCATCAGGATAGAACTGTCCGTTCTCATTCTGCTTCAAAGCCCTGAGCAGTTCATAGGATTTGATCGTGCAGTCTTCAAAAGAGAGGCGAGCGCATGCAATCTCCATATCGGTCTCAAACGGATTTTGCATCGCTTCCTTATGAATGTTCAAATAAGCTGCCTGAGCAATCAGTCGTTGGCTAAGAAAGGATTCAAGCGTCAATACAGCATCGTGAAATTCAAAATCTGACAGTCTGTTTTTGGAAAGATACTTCATAGCACTCACCACCTTTTTGTGTATTATAAAACACATTTAAGAAATAGAAAACCTCTCTTGTCTTGGTAGGCAAAAAAGGTTTCTTTGTTGTGAAAGTGCGCGTAAAAGTACACCAAGGCATAGAAAGAGCGCGTAAAAAACATTCCTGCGGTTATTCTTTCTGGTCGTCTGCTTCGACGGGTGCGTTTTCATCGTTCGTGTTGTTTACTGAGTAGCTGCAACGCCTTATCTTCCGTGTATATATGCTGCTGCTTCCATCCCAAAGGCATTTAGAGCATCTTCCGTTAATAAAAACATGCTTGCAATTCTCATATCCATATAAAATATGTGAACATTCTGGGCATAGACGCTCCATTTTTGAAGAAGATTTCAAATAAATGCTTCCGCATTCATCACAATATGCAATCTCTCTTTTCTCGTCGTTCTCCATCATTTCAATCGAACTCCTCAATCACACGCAGATCTCTTGAGAATTATATCGACACGATCTAATAAAATCAACTTGCAGAATGAGAAAAAAGGAAACCTCTCTTGCCCTGGTAGACAAAAGAGGTTTCTTTGATGGTGCGCGAGGCGGGAGTTGAACCCGCACGTCCGGAGTGGACACTAGAACCTGAATCTAGCGAGTCTACCAATTCCACCACTCGCGCGTTTCACAATCTCTCGACTGCCCCGATATATTAGCATAGATTATTCCGTTTGTCAACTGTTTTTTTCTGTTTTTTTATTTGTCCAATACAGCCGGGAGCTTGCCCGCAAAAGCCTTGAATTTTACTTTGCAAATCCTCCGGCGGGACAGATCAGGCGTTGCTTTTCTCCGGACTTGTGCTATACTGGGTATACCTTATCAAAACAATTCGGCGAGGCGATTCTGATGTTTGATTCCATCATACTGGACGGAGCGGTGCTGGACGGGAGGGGATGTCCGGCCCGGAGGCTTGATATCGGGATTCGGGACGGCAAAATCGCCGCCCTGGGGAATTTGTCCCAGGCGGAGGCCGGGACAATCTATCGGGCAGCGGGGCGGATGGTGACGCCGGGCTTTCTGGATATTCACCGCCACGGAGATCTGGCAGTCTTTCAGCCTGCGTTCGGCGAGCTGGAGCTGCGGCAGGGTCTGACTACCATCATCAACGGAAACTGCGGCATGTCCGCCGCTCCCTTTGGTGCGGAGCACAGGGGCGCGATTCTGGACTACCTCTCCCCTGTCATCGGCATCGACGCCTCCGTGCCCAGCGAATCCGTATCGGATTACCTGCAAGCCGTCCGGGCTTCCAGGCCGCCGCTCCACGTGGGCCTGCTGGCAGGCTCCGGCGTGATCCGGGCGGACGTGTCCGGCTTTGCCGCCGGCACGCTGACCCGTGAACAGCTTCACGCTGTCCGCCTGCGGCTGGAAACTGCCCTGGCCGAGGGCGCGCTGGGCGTCTCTTTGGGGCTGGGCTACGCGCCGGACTGCTTCTATGACACCCAGGGGCTCATCGACGCTTTGGCGCCCCTCCGGGACGGATCCGTTCCCCTGACAGTCCATATCCGGGACGAGGGGGGCAACGTGGACAAGTCCGTGACGGAAATGCTGACGGTTGCCCGGGCGCTGAACTGTCCACTGGAGATCAGCCATCTGAAGGCCATCGGCATGGAGAACTGGCAGCGGAAGATTCCCAGGGTTCTGGATACACTTGCCCGGGCCAGAGCAGAGGGACTGCGGGTCCGCTGGGACGTCTACCCCTACACGGCAGGGTCCACCCAATTGCTCCACGTTCTGCCTCCGGAGGTTTTGGAGGGCGGTACGGAGGTGCTGACCCGGCGGCTGAGCGATCCGGCCGTTCGTGCCCATATCCGGGCAAGGCTTGCAGCGGGCGAGGACTACAACAACATCGCCAAGCTGGTTGGCTGGGAGAACGTCATCGTCTCCTCCCTCCACCGACCGGAAAACCGGGACGTACTGGGGCTGTCCATCCCGGAGGCCGCGGCCCTGCGGGGTCTGGACGAGGTGGACTTTACCCTGGAGTTGCTGCGGTCGGAGCGCTGCGCCGTCACCATGATCGACTTTATCACCTGCGAGGAGGACCTGCAGGCCATCCTGCGCTCCGACGCCGTCAGTCTGATCTCCGACGCCACTTATCCCGCCACAGGCAAGCCCCATCCCCGGCTCTACGGCAGCTTCGTCCGGCTGATTGAGCGTTATGTAAACCAATTACACGTCTTAACCCTACCGGAGGCAGTCCGCAAAATGACCCTGGCTCCCGCCGAGGCCCTGGGTCTGGGGCAAAAGGGTCGGATTGCGTTGGGTGCGGACGCGGACCTGCTGATCTTCAATCCCGCCGCCCTTCACGAAGCAGGCTCTTACGAAGACCCCGCTCGTTTTGCCCAGGGAATCGACGACGTGTTTGTGGCGGGCGCAGCGGTACTTCTGGATGGAAAGCTGACCGGAAAACGGCCGGGACACGTTGTCTCCCGATAAGAAACAAAAAGAAGTAAGAAGCAGCCGAACGGCTGCTCCTTACTTCTTGCTGCTTTGGGACTATTTTCCCGCTTCCGGTTTGTCAATCGCAGATCTGTCCCCAGAACAGCAGCTCGGGGGCCTCGTCTTCCCTGACGATGGCGAACTGGAAGGGATGGTCGGCGGTAAATTCCACGGGCTCCTCGGGGTTGGGCAAAGCGGTGGCCCGAACCATAATGACAGCAGTTGCGGCAGCGGCCTCCAAGCCCTTTTCGTCCACCTTCACCTTGGCCTTCTGGATGATGTCGTCCACAAAGACTTCCTTGGTGAACATGGGATTGAACTCCGCAATCCCGCCGTCCTCGAACATTTTCGTGCAGCCCATGGCCTTCAGACACATTACCAGCTCCTTTTCGTCGTAGCTGGACTCCACCTCAAACTTGGGCAGGGTGACGTGCGTTTTCCGGTAGTCGGCCTTGGCCAGCTTTTCGGACAGCTTCGAGCCGTCGCCCAGAACCAGGATCATGTTGACGCCGCCCTGGAGGGGCACGACCACCAGCTGGCAGTCGTCGTCCTCGTAGTAGCGGAACTTCTCGGTCTTGGTGATAAATTCCTTTTGGACGGTCTCACCGGTAACGGTGGTGAAGTCCGTCAGAGAGGAGTCTGCGAAGGACTCCGCCCACTTGGCCTTCAGGTACAGGGCGTTGATCAGAACGGCGGCGGACTTGGAAGCGTCGTTCACAATGGAGGGGATCAAGCCGTTGGTCTGCTCCTTGACCCAATCATTCACCGCCTTGGTGATCTCCGCAGCGGAATAGGACTCCGCGTGAGCAGCCAGAGCTTTGGCAACCAGCTCCTTGTAGGAATCCCGGAACTCGCCGTCACAGTCGGAATTATGGAAAATAGCGTTTACCACCCGGTAGGCGGAATCGCTGCGATCCTCGCCGAAGACGCGGCTGTCAAAGTCGGCCACGCCCACCAGGACGGAGGCATACCAGCTCTGGAGGGCTTCCACGTCGGCAAAGCCCAGCGCGTCCAGAATCTGCTGCTGCGTCTCCCCTTCCGCGCCCAGGGCCGTCAGGGCCAGGGCCGCTTTCAGGGACAGCGGGGAAACGGTGAAGCTCTCCTGCTCCAGACCGTTGGCCTGAAGATAGGCGATCAGCTTGGCGTCCAGCGCGTTGAGACCCAGGCCGCTTCCCTCAGGCAGCTCCGGCATGGGAGGTACGGGCTCGGTCTCCGGGGCAGAGGGTTCTGCCGGTTTGTTGGTTGCTGCGGGCGGTTCCGCGGAGGGCTGGGGCTCTACCTGGGATTGACATGCGGTGAGCCCGAGACAGGCGGCCAGAAGGATCAAAAGAAATCTGCGTTTCATACTTCAACACTCCTTTTCATAATGTTTAGTTCTCCCTTTTCGCTTATCAGACGCTCTGTTCGGAAAAAAGTTCCCGAAAACGAAAAAGTTTACAAATCAGCCATAATTTTGCTCCGTTTGGAATTGACAGGCTGTGATATAATATACCATAGAATTTCTGAGAAAAGAAGGTTTTTTTATGACAATTATTGACATTTATTCCGGTTTCCTGGGCGCAGGCAAAACCACCCTCATCAAGAAGATGATCTCCGAAGCCTACAAGGGCCAGAAGCTGGTGCTGATCGAAAACGAATTCGGCGAGATCGGCATCGACGGCGGCTTTCTGAAGGAGGCCGGCATCCAGATCACCGAGATGAACTCCGGCTGCATCTGCTGCTCCCTGGTGGGCGACTTCGGCACCGCCCTGAAGCAGGTCATCCACGAGTATCACCCGGACCGCATCCTGATTGAGCCCTCCGGCGTGGGCAAGCTTTCTGACGTGATGGTAGCCGTGGAGAAAGCCGCGGAGCACGAGGCCGTTCTGGGCGCCACCGTAGCCGTGGCCGACGCCTCCAAGGTGAAGCTCTATATGAAGAACTTTGGCGAGTTCTACAACAACCAGATTGAGACCGCGGGCTGCATCGTCCTCAGCCGGACCCAGAACGTCCCAGAGGCCAAGCTGAAGGCAGCCGTGGAACTGATCCGTCAGCACAACGACCGGGCCACTCTGGTCACCACCCCCTGGGACGAGCTCAGCGGCGAACAGCTCAAGGAGGCCATGGAGGCCAATCCTACCCTGGACGATATGATGCAGGAGCTCATTCGCGCCCATGAGGAAGAGGAGGAAGAACACGAGCATCATCACCATCACCATGAGGACGAGGAGGAGCACGAGTGCTGCTGCCATCACCATGACGATGAAGACGAGGATGCCCATGAGGAACACCATCACCACCATCATCATGACGATGACGAGGACGAGCACGATCACTCCCACTGCGACCACGAGCACGGCCACTGCGAGCACGAGCACGACCATCACGAACATGGCGAGCACGAGCATCATCACCATCACCACCATGCCGACGAGGTGTTCACCAGCTGGGGCCGGGAGACCACGAAGCAGTACACCGAGGAGGAGATTCGGAACGCGCTGTCCGCGCTGGACAACGCCCTGGAATACGGCATCATTCTCCGGGCCAAGGGCATCGTCCCTGCGACAGACGGCCGCTGGATCCATTTTGACCACGTACCCGGCGAGATCGACGTGCGCTTCGGCCCCGCTGACGTGATCGGCAAGCTCTGCGTTATCGGCTCCAAGATCGACGAGGCTGCCATCGCCGAGCTCTTCGGCCTGTAAGACGGGAGGCCGCCATGCCCATTCCTGTCTATGCCTTTACCGGCTTCCTGGAGGCCGGTAAAACCAAGTTTATCCAGGAGACCCTGGAGGATGAACGCTTCAACAGCGGCGAGCGGACCCTGGTTCTGATCTGCGAGGAGGGCGAGGAGGAATACGACATCTCCACCTACCCCCACAAGGCCGTCTACCTGGAGGTCATTGACCAGGAGAACGTCAGCACCGAAGAGCTGAAGGCCCTGGCGGAAAAGAACCACGCCAAGCGGGTCATTGTGGAGCTCAACGGCATGCAGATGATCGAGCCCTTCTACCGGAAGATGCCCGAGGGCTGGGAGCTGGCCCAGGAGGTCATGTTCGCCGACGCCGGGTCCATTCTGGCCTACAACACGAACCTGCGCTCCCTGGTGGTGGACAAGCTCTCCGGTGCGGAGATGGTGGTCTTCAACCGCATGGACCCCAAGGCCGATAAGATGCCCCTGCACAAGCTTGCCCGGGCGCTGAACCGTCGGATCGACATTGTCTACGACTATAGCGACGGCACCACGGAGTTTGACGACATCGTGGACCCCCTGCCCTTTGACCTGAACGCCCCTATCGTCACAATTGAGGACGAGGACTACGCTCTGTTTTATAGGGACATCACCGAGGAGCCCCAGAAGTACGACGGCAAGACTGTCCGGTACAAGGGTCAAGTGGCCCGGCTCAAAAACGACAAGCCCGGCGTCTTCGCCCCGGGACGTTTTGTGATGACCTGCTGCGAGGCTGACATCACCTTTATGGGCCTGCCCTGCAAGTACCCGGACTGCAAGACCCTGGAAATGCGGTCCTGGGTCACGGTAACCGCCAAGGTTGCCGTGAAGAGCCATGCCCTGTTCAAGGGCCCCGGTCCCATCCTGACCGCGATTTCCGTGGAACCGGCCCAAGCCCCCGCCCAGGAAGTTGCGACGTTTTAACGGAACCCCTGTAAATAGACCACACCCGCCTTTCGTGTTTGAAAGGCGGGTGTATTTCTGCAGCGCCGACAAGTTGCCGGCCCGCACCGCTTACGGTGCGATTTGGCCCGGGTAAACCCAGCACAGTATCGGCATCGACCCCGGCTGGATCGTCCGTTGGGTGATCGTTCTCTCTGGGAACCGGGCGGCTCATCCTTGCGGATAAGAGCCGTCCCTACGGCCGACAGATCGTCGGCGCTGCGCTTAGGGCGGACGGCAGGGTGCCGTCCCTACGGCTGGAGGTTTTCAGGCCTCTACGCCTGGGTGCCGTCGTTGTCAATCTGGTTGCGGAAGACCACGAAGCGGGTGAAAAGGTATTCCGTGACAAAGTTGATCAGCATGGTACCGGCCTGCACTACGATCTCGTTCCAGTGCAGGGTCTCCGTAAAATACTTGACCCACAGGGTAGACAGCGGCGTGAACACGCAGTAGAAGGCAAACACCTTCGCCATGGCCACAGGGACGTTGGCCGCAGAGTGGAAGGTGAACTTCCGGTTGACGGTAAAGTTGTAGACCACCGAGCAGATCAGGCCGATCAGATAGGGGATCCAGTAATGCTCCTCCTCCGGGATCAAAAAGTGGGCGATCAGAAAGGTAACGCCGATCTGGATCAGCCCGGCGGAAGCGGAAAACAGAGTGAATTTGACGGCGCGAATCAGTTCCTTGCGGTCTTTCATAGGCGTACCCTTTCATGGAAAATCTCTGTGATTGATATACCACCTCATCCGTCATCGGGCTTCCGTGAGACGCCCGATGACACCTTCCCCTCAAGGGGAAGGCTTTTCATAAAGCTCGATCAGAGAATGAATATGGTTTTTATACTCCTCTGCCACATCCTCCGGAGACAGGAGCTTTACACGGGTGCCGAAAGAGGCAATCCAGCCGTAGAAGATAGGCGAGACCATAATCTCAGCCATGCAGGTGAAATGATTGGGCCCGTCTGGGATCAGCATAATATCCTTGCCGAAGCGGTCAATCACCACACCGGCCAGGCTGTTTTCAAAGCGCATCCGTACCTGCCGCAGACTGCCGTTGAACATGCCGAAGACCTGCCTGCCGTAGCTGGCCAGATCCAGACTGCGGGTCTCCGGGGTCTGAATCCGGGGCTCCCCGGTCTGTCGGATGTTGGTCATTTTGTCCACCCGGAAGTGGGTGATGCCGTGCTCGGCCGTATGGGCGATCAAATAGTAATTGTCGTCGTCCCAGCACAGGGCATAGGGGCTGGCGGTGCGGGTGCCCTTACGGAAAACACGCTCCTTGTCCCGATCCCACTCAAAGTAGCGGAAGCTGATGCGGCTGCCCGCCCGAATAGCCTCATGGAGAGCGTCCACATTGTAGATGACGCTCTCGTTCATGGACTTCACCCGGCCGGAGACCACCAGATCCCGTCGCAGCTCCACCGCCCGGTGGCGGCTGGTGAGAGTTCCCAGCTTTTTCAGCAGTTGGGCAGACTTCTTCTCCGTCAGGAACTTGGACGCCAGGACGGCGTCCGCCAGGAGCTTCAGCTCCGCCAGGTCAAAGGCGCCGGAGCCCGCGTAATAGCCCGCGGTTTTGCCTTTGGTGGTCACAATATCGCAGCCGTAGTCCATCAGCAGCTGAATGTCTCGGTAGACGCTCTTGCGCTCCGCGGAAATTCCCTTGGCCTCCAAATGGGCAATCAGATCGTGAATGGTGGCAGGATGATCCGGGTCGGTGTTCTGCTCCAGATACTCCTTCAGCAGAAGCAGCTTGAGCTTTTGGTTCTCTGTCTTTGGCATGGCACTCTCTCCCCCTGGCACATGGGGCGCCCCATCGGGGCCCCGCTTCATCCGTCCTCCCCGCAAGGGGAAGGCTGTTTCACTTCAGCAGCGGCAGAATCGCATCCGGTACATAGGCGGACACGTCTTTTCCGTAGCTGTTGAGCTCCTTGACCATGGAGGAGGACACCGCCACGTTGTTGGAACGGAAATAAATATACTCCAGCTCGGGATTGATGAGCTTGTTGACGCAGGCCACGTTTTCCTCGTAGTTGTAGTCCATGTTATTGCGCAGGCCCCGGATCATGTAATCGGTGTTCTTCAGGCGGGCAAATTCCGCCACCAGACCGTTCCAGATCACCACCTCACAGTTTTCGATCCGCTGGTCCTCCAGGGTCTTGGTAATGGCCTCGGCGATCCGATCCGCCGGGAAGGAGCGATGCTTTTCGGCGTTGACGCCGATCACGACGTAAACCCGGTCGAAAATTTCGGAGGCCTTGCGTACGATGTCCAGATGGCCGTTGGTGAAGGGGTCAAAAAAACCCGGATAGATTGCGGTCTTTCCCATTGAATGCGTTCCTTTCCAGCCTGCGGTAGTAGATGACAAAGAGCAGGCAAAGCAAAATATTGTGGGCAATCATGCAGCCCCAGGCGGAGATCAGGCCGCCGCCCAGAAAACGGGTGAACAGGAAGGTGCCCAGAATTCGCACGCCCCACATGCCGATGACGTTGAACACGAAGGGCGCCCGGGTCTTCCCCGCGCCCTGGAGCATGCCCTCCACCACAATGGAAATACCGAAGATGGGCTCGGAACAGGCCACCATCCGCAGCACTGTGCTGCCCAGCTCAATGACCTTCGGGTCCTTGCTGAACAGGCGGACCATCTGGGGCGCAAAGATAAACAGCAGCCCGCCGGTGACTACCATCATAATGACCTCTATCGCCGAAATCAACACGGAGAGGTCCTTCTGCCGCTGGCGGTCCCGCATGCCGATGGCGTTGCCGGTGAGGGTGGCAGCCGCAGCCTGCATCCCGTAGCCCGGGATGTAAAAGGCGGATTCCACTGTGTTGGCGACAGTATGGGCAGCGGTGGCGATGTCGCCCAGGGCATTGATCATAGAGGCGAAGACCACGTAGCCCAGAGAGGTGGTAAAGCGCTGGGCCATGTTCGGAAGAGCCACCCGCATAAAAGGCCGGAGTACAGTCTTGTCCGGCCGGATGGGATAGCCCTTGGGCGATACGGTTTTGTGGCGGAACAGGGCCAGGGTGATGAAAACGCCGCCAAATGTAAAGCTCACCGCACTGGCGATAGCCGCGCCGGTGACGCCCAAGCCCGCGCCCCACATGGTAAAGCTGCTTCCCAGGATCGTCACGGTCCTGGGCTCATAAATCAACAGAAAGTTCAGGAGTATATTCAGCAGGTTCACGCCCACGCCCACCCGCATGGGGGTCTTTGTGTCCCCGGCGGCCCGAAGAACCGTGCCGAAGATCACGCTGGCGGCCCGGGGCAGCATGGGCAGATACAGGATCATGAAATAGCGGGAGGCCAGCGGGCGCAGCCGCTGCTCCACCTGCATCCAGGCGGGAACGTAGCCGCTGAGGCTCGTAGTGAGGACCGTAAAGAGGGTGCCCGTCAACAGAACCATCAGCACGGACTGGGCGGAGGCCCGTTTGGCCCGTTCGGTCTCCCCTGCTCCCAGAGCCTGAGAGATATATGCCAAAAAGCCAATGCCGAAGGCGTAGATCGTTGTCCCGATCAGCCAGTTCACCGTAGCCGTGGAGCCAACTGCGGCAGTGGCGTCGGTACCCAGCCTGCCCACCATGGCCGTGTCGATATACTGCACGGCGGTCTGCATAGTTTCCTCCAGCATGGTGGGCCAGGCCAGAGCAAAGATAACCGGCAGCAGGGCTTTGTATCGCTGTTTTTTGAGTGTTGTTGTCATTGATATACCTCGGGACATATTTCCATCACCTTATCCCGGATATTCAGCAGGTCCAGGAAGGTCTCCGGGCGGCGGTTCAAGTCCCGCAGCAGGGCGGAAGGGTGGTAAATGGCGGTGTACCAGACGCCGTTCCGGCTGGTCCACTGACCGTGCTCCCGGGTGATCCGATAGTCTTTTCGGATTAAAACGCCCGCGGCAATCCGACCCAGACAGATAATCAGCTTGGGCTGGATCAGTCTGATCTGTTCCTGCAGGAAGCCCACGCACGCAGCCTGCTCCTCCTCCCGGGGATCCCGGTTTCCGGGTGGGCGGCATTTGACCACGTTGGCGATGTAGCAGTTGTCCCGGCCCAGGTCCACAATGGACAGCATCTCATCCAGGAGCTTCCCGGCGGCGCCCACAAAAGGTTCGCCCTGAAGGTCTTCCTGTTGGCCGGGGCCCTCTCCCACAAAGAGAACCGGGCTGTCCTGTTTCCCAACGCCGAAGACGACGCGGTTTCTGGTTTTCCAAAGCCCGCAGGCCTGGCAGTGCTCGCAGCGTTCCCGCAGCAGCTCCCAAGCGGAGGGAATGGGGCCGCTCACGGTCTGTCCCCCCCGTCAGAACGGTTCCGGCCTTCCCGGTACACCGTCGGAACTCGCTTGGTCTGATCGTCCAGATCCACCCGTCGGGGCCTACCTCCGGTGTTTCTCTGACTGTCCGCAGCGATGACGTCCCGGATCATGGCCCGCTTCCGGCGGCGTTCCAGCGCCACCCGGCGGCTGTGCCGATAGACGGCGTTGCGCAGAATCAGGATCAGAAACAGCCCCACCACCAGCAGGACGGGGACATACCAGTAGCTAAAAAGCTTCTGGACCAGGCTCTTCTCCTCTTCCGGGGTATCCTTGCCGGTGAGCTCAGCCAGGGCCTTATCCACGCTTCTCTCCTCTACCGCAGTAAGGGTTTCCAGGTCTGAAGTTCCCACCTGCGTTCCGTCATAGAACACATACAGCGTTCCCACCTTTTGCCCCTGATCCAGAGGCGCAACCAGGCCCTTGGGGTCATCCAGCCTGAAGCTGGTCGTAACCTTATCCTTGTCGTACTCTCTGGGCAGCAGGCAGCTCACATCCGAGGAGGGAATCAGCACCACACCCCGCTTGTCCTTGGCGTACTGAACCTCCGCAGAGAACATGGGCGCCATGCCAGCAGTGGCAACCTTGGCGTAGGCAAAATTGGAAAAACCGTAATTGAAAAGCTTCTTGGCCTCCACGAAGTTGTCGTAGCGGACGCTGCCGTCGGACATCATCTTGGTATCTGCGCCCATAATGATGCAGAGCAAATCCATGTTCCCGTCAGAGGCCCGGGAGATCACGCATCGGCCGGCCGCACTGGTGTAGCCGGTCTTGATGCCGGAGGCCTCTGCCAGGTAGTAGGAATAGTAGTCCCCGTTATCAGCCAGATAGCGGTTGCCGTCGTTCAAAATCAGATTGTTCGTGGTGGTAATCTTCCGGGTATTGGAAAGGTTTGTAGCGGGAACAGTATATTCCACCGTGTTGCTGATTTCCCGGAACAGCTCATAGGTCAGGGCCTTGCGGGTGATGACGCTCAGGTCCCGGGCCGTGGTATAATGGCCGGAGTCATGAAGTCCGTGGGTGTTGGCAAAGCGGGTGCCGGTGCAGCCCAGGTCCGAGGCCGTCTTGTTCATCAGGCTGACAAAGGAGGGAATATCTCCCGCCACGTATTCCGCGATGACATTGCCGGCCTCGTTGGTGGAGTTGACCATCAGATAGTAGAGCAAGTCCCGCAGGGTCAGGCGCTCGCCCGCTTGCAGGCGCAGCTCTCCGCCGGCCTCGGCAATCCCGGCCAGGGCGGAATCGGAAACCGTCACCAGCTTATCCAGGTCCTTGCCGGCATATTCCAGGGCAACCATGCAGGTCATAATCTTAGTCAGGCTGGCGGGGTAGACCATGGACTCCGCGTTTTTCGCGTAGACCACGATGCCGGAATTGAGTTCCAGCAGCAGGGCGGTCTCACAGCCCGCCTCGTAGGCAGGGGCCCCTGCCAGCAGGTTTTCCCGGTAGCCGGTGGGATCGTCCGCCCAGGGGGCGGAGGTCTCCACAGCCGCCTCCGTGGTCTCGGGCTGGGTCTCCGACCCTGTCTCCGCGGCGGAAACCGGGAGGACAAGCAGACCGATCAGCATGCTAAGTAACAAAAAGAGCGAAATAATTTCGGTTTTTTTCATGATTTTCACCAAATATTTATATTTCCAAGTTGCCCTGACGCCGTCAAGTGTGCTATAATAGAGAGGAAGATGTTCTGGGCGCAGCGGCGCAAACTGTTTTTTACCGTTCCGGCGGGGTTCACTGCGTGTGAGTCACACTATGATGAATTATAGCAGAAAATCGCCGCTTGTCAACGGAAAGGACTGGTCTTGCCATGCAAAAATTCCGAAGGCTGCTTTATCCTGCCCTGACGCTGTGTTTTCTGCTGGGGATGCTGGGTTTTTTCCTGGGCAGGCACTCCGTGGATGGGCTGATGCTGTCCACCCAACACCCTGCCCCCGCCGAAACACAGAATCGTTCGCTGCCGGCGGTCCCTTCTGCCGCCAGGAAAACTGCCGGTCGGATCGATCTGAACTCAGCTACTTTAGAGGAATTGATGACGCTTCCCGGGATCGGCGAAGTCCGGGCCCGAAGCATTCTTGCCTACCGGGAAACCAACGGTCCTTTCCGGCAGGCAGCGGATCTGATGAACGTCAGCGGCATCGGCGAGGGAATTTTTGCGAAACTGCGCGATTACGTTTATGTGGAGGATGACCATGAAAGTACTGATTATTGACGACGAGGAGCTGCTGCTCAAAGGCATTTCCTACAATCTGGAAAACGAGGGCTATCAGGTAGTCACAGGGACCACCGGCCTGGAGGCCATCCGTCTTGCACAGGACCCGGACGTTCGGCTGATTGTTCTGGACGTGATGATGCCCGGGATGGATGGGCTGGAAGCCTGTCGGCGTATTCGGCAGTTTTCTGAGGTGCCCATTATCATGCTCACGGCCAAAACCGAAGACATGGACAAGCTGATCGGCTTCGACTGCGGCGCGGACGACTACATGACCAAGCCGTTCAATATTCTGGAACTCAAGGCCAGAATACGGGCCATCCTGAAGCGCACGTCCAAGCAGGAGATCGAAACCAGGATCGTCCGGGGCTCCATCACGCTGGACTCCCAAAGCCGGAGCACCCTGAAAAACGGTGTGCCCGTGGAGCTGACCGCCAAGGAATTCGATCTGGTAGAGCTTCTAATTCGCAACCCGAACCGGGTCTATTCCCGGGAGAATTTGCTGGATATTATCTGGGGCGACGACTATCGCAGCGATATTCGCACCGTGGACGTCCACATCCGCCGAATCCGTGAAAAACTGGAACGGGATCCGGCAAACCCTGTGCATATTCTGACAAAGTGGGGAGTTGGGTACTATTTCAAAGCATGAAAAAGGGGCCGCGCATCCGTTTCACAGCTCCCAGCTGCGCTATGCGGCGGCCTACGTGCTGATTACCTCCGCTGTACTCCTTGTCCTGAATATTTACGCTCCCATTATGATCCGAAATCTCACCTACGCGTCGCAAAGTCACGCCATGCTGGATAAGGCGCAGCTGTTAGTCTCTGCCTTTTCCAACAGTGACCGGCTGGATGGCGAGACCGTACGGGAAGTCATTCAGTCTGTGGACGACCTTCACACCGCAAGGGTGGTCATCACAGACGTCGGCGCACACTGCGTCTATGACTCTCTGAACACCAACGCCGCCGGAATCCGGCTTGTTCTCTACCCCGAGGTGGCCTCCGCGCTGGAGGGCAACGACGCGGTCTACATCCGCTATGAACCGGGTCTGCTCATTTCCAAGGCGGCTATGCCCATTGTGGCCTACAACCGGATCATCGGCGCGGTTTATCTGTTGGAACGGGATTCGGACCAAGCTGCCCTGATCGCCAGTCTGCAAACGACAATTTTCTGGATCTCCATCGGCATGGAGATCCTGGTCATCATCTTTTCGGTTGTCTTTGCCACAGTCTATTCCCGGCGAATGGGAGAGCTCTTCGTCTCCGTTCGAAAGCTGCACGGCGGGGACTATTCAGCGCGCCTTCCGGAGCGCGGCCACGATGAGCTGGCGCGGCTGGGCACGGCCTTCAACCGCCTGGCCGCCCGGCTGGATCAATCCGAGGGGGTACGCAAGCAGTTTGTCTCCAATGCCTCTCACGAGCTGAAAACGCCCCTGGCCTCCATCAAGCTGCTCACCGACTCCATTCTGCAAAACAACATGGACCCCGCCACCATGCGGGAATTTGTAGCCGATGTAGGCGACGAGGCCGATCGGCTCACCCGGCTGTCTGCAAAGCTGCTGGAGCTGACCCGATTGGATTCCCAGCCCGCCGAGGATCGGGAACTGGTCCAGGTTCGGGGCGTGGCCGACCGGGTTTTGCGCATGCTCACCCCCGTGGCGCGAAAGCAGGAAATCCGTCTGGCCCTGGACTGCCCGGAGGGCATCGTGGTGCTGGCTACTGCCGACGACCTTTACCAGGTTCTCTTCAATCTGGTGGAAAACGGAATCAAATACAATGTCAAGGACGGCAGCGTCATGATTCGTTCCGAGCTGGTCTCCGACAGCGTGATTATCTCCGTGGAGGACACAGGCATGGGAATCCCGGATTCGGAAAAGCCCCATATCTTCGAGCGTTTCTACCGGGTCGATAAAGCCCGTTCCCGGAAAGCGGGCGGCGCGGGACTGGGTCTGTCCATCGTATCCGATATGGTCACGCGGAACGAAGGCTCCATCACGGTCACCGATCGGAAAGGCGGCGGCACCTGCTTCCGCCTGAGTTTCCCCTTCTATCCCATGCCGGAGGAGGAATTGACATGAGACGAACGCTTGTTCTGCTGCTTTTTGCAGCCCTTCTCCTGTCTGCCTGCTCGGAGCTCAGCGGGTCTGATCGCCAGATTCAGCCCGTCACCTTCTATTATCGGACAGTTGAAACCGACTTCTCCAGCGACGAAGGCCTGATTCGCGGGGAAGTCCGGGATCTGGGCGCAAACTTTTTCAAAGAGCGGGATATGTTTGTTTTGTATTTCCAGGGTCCGGAAAGCGAGGACCTTGTTTCCCCCTTCCCCCAGGACACCGCGCTCGTAGACGTGCGCCGCCAGGGCGGAACCCTGGAAGTGATGATTCGCAGCGAAGCCGATTCCCCCGCAGAATTTGAACGCACGCTCTCCTACGCCTGCCTGGCCAAAACCGGTCTGGCCCTGGACAGCGTCAATAAGGTCCGGGTTTTGGTTCAAAACCGCTCCGGGAAGCTGGTGCAGGACATCCTGCTCTCAGAAAACGATCTTCTCCTGTATGACCGCGGCCTGGATTCAGGCGGCACAATGGACGTCACCCTGTATTTTGCCGATGAAACCGGAAGCTTTCTGCTGACTGAAAAACGGGCAGTGCCAATTATGAGCCAGCAGCTCCTGTCTCAGTATGTGCTTCGGCTTCTGCTCAAGCCGCCTGAAAGCGGCGGCATGAAGTCTACCCTGCCTCCCGGCAGCGCTGTTCTGGATGTGAGTGTGGAAAATGGCGTCTGTTCCGTGGATTTCAACGGTGATTTCTACGAGTACCGGCCGAAAACGGAACGGGAAGAGCAGTTGACGCTTTTAAGTATCGTCAATACTCTCTGCGATTTGGACGGTATCGATCAGGTTCAGCTCTACTGCCAGGGCAGCCTGATGAAGCCTTATGTTTGGCTGGATCTTTCAAGCCCCTGGAGCACAGACACCTCCGTGGTGGGCCCAATCCGGGAAGAGCTGGGAGAGTTTGCCGGCACGCTCTGTCTGCCCGGCCAAAACGACATGCGCCTGCATCGGCTCACAGTCCGAGCAAGAGTCCGGACCGGCGCAACCCGAGAGGAAACCCTGCTGCAAATGCTTTTTGACCGGATTACCCAAAACGGATTGGTTGCGCCAGTCTCAGACAATCCTACACCCCTTTCCGTCACCGCCAACAATGAGATTTGCACCGTCTCCCTGGCGGCCGGCACGCTTCCCACGGACGCCTATTCCCGGGAGATGGCCATCCGATCCATCACGGCAACCCTCACCTCTCTTCCGGAAATCAGCGCCGTGGTAATTGTAGAGGGGGCAGACATTGTAACCGGCGGAACCTTAGCGCCCACAGTGGATTGGTTTTGTTCGCCCCGTGCGTCGTAACCAAAACGCATTGCGGCGCCGCGGGATGGCAGGCGTTTCCTGCTTTCCCGTAAAACAACGTAAAAACGGGAGCTTCGCGCTCCCGTTTTTGGTATTATCATTCCCTCTCAGGCTGTTTCGTCCGTCCGTTTTCTTCCGGCCTCCACATATTGCGCCAGGATGGACCGGCGGGTTACAATCCCGATAAAGGTGCCTCTGTCGTCCACCACAGGGACAAAGTTCTGATCCAGCGCTTTCTGCATCAGGTCGTTCATGTCGGTGGAAACGGAGACCGGCAGGTAGTTCTTGCGGTGGGCAATCTCCATAATGCTGTGGCTCTGGGCCTCCTTCAGGTCAAGATTACAGCGATTCTTGAGGGCCCAAAGCAAATCACCGTCCGTCAGGGTGCCCCGATAGACGCCATCTTCCTTGTGGATAATGGGGAGGGCGGCAAAGCCCGAAAGCTCCATGCGTTCCAGAGCTTCCCGGATGGACTCGTCGTCGTAGAGTACCTCGCAGCTGGCCTTTGGGGTGAGATAGAACAGAATGTTCATGAATGCATTACTCCTTCCGCGCGGGTGCGACGTGGTTCCCACACTGTCATTATATCACAAAGATATGAAAAATGCATGAATGAAAGAGACAGCACCCGGATAAAATCCGGGTGCTGTTTTGTGAAAACTGCACAACAATGGGGTATTACCTGTCCTGCAGGCAGGCAATGCCCGGCAGCTCCAGGCCTTCCAGGAACTCCAGGGAGGCGCCGCCGCCGGTGGAGATGTGGGTGATCCGGTCGGCAAAGCCCAACTGCTCACAGGCAGCCGCGGAGTCGCCGCCGCCCACGATGGTCACAGCGGAGGAATCCGCCAGCGCCTGGGCCACGGCGATGGTGCCCTTGGCCAGGATGGGATTCTCAAACACGCCCATGGGCCCGTTCCATACCACGGTCTTGGCCGCCTTGGCAGCCTCGGCAAAGAGCTCCCGGGTCTTCTCACCGATGTCCAGCCCCATGCAGTCGGCAGGGATGGAGTCGGAAGCGACGGTGCAAACCTCGATGGGCCCGTCAATGGGATCGGGGAAGGACTTGGCAATCACGGTGTCGATGGGAAGCAGCAGCTTGACGCCCTTCTCTTCCGCCTTCTTCATCATGTCCCGGCAGTAGTCGATCTTCTCGCTGTCCAGCAGAGAGGTACCCACGCTGTAACCCTTGGCAGCCAGGAAGGTGTAGGCCATGCCGCCGCCGATGATGAGGGTATCCACCTTTTCCAGCAGGTTGTTGATGACGTTCAGCTTGTCGGAGACCTTGGCGCCGCCCAGGATCGCTACAAAGGGACGCTCGGGATCGGCCAGGGCCTTGCCCATGATGCCGACTTCCTTGGCAATCAGATAGCCGCAGACAGCAGGCAGATAATCCGCCACGCCGGCGGTGGAGGAGTGGGCCCGGTGGGCGGAGCCGAAGGCGTCGTTGACGAAAATATCCGCCAGCTCCGCCAGGGCCTTGCTGAGCTCGGGATCATTCTTGGTCTCGCCCTTTTCAAAGCGGGTGTTTTCCAGCAGCATCACGTCGCCGTCCTTCAGGGCGGCAGCCAGGCGCTTGCTGTCCTCCCCGGCCACGTCCTTGGACATTTTGACCTCCACACCCAGCAGCTCGCTCAGGCGGTCGGCCACGATTTGCAGGCTGAACGCGGGATCAATTCCCTTGGGCTTGCCCATATGGGAGCAAAGAATGACGCGGGCGCCGTGCTCGCGCAGGTACTTAATGGTAGGCAGCGCGGCCACGATACGCTTGTCGCTGGTGATTTTGCCTTCCTTGGTGGGGACGTTGAAGTCGCAGCGGCAGAGAACCCGCTTGCCCTTTACTTCGATGTCTTCTACAGACTTCTTGTTGTAGTTCATAGTGACCTCCTTTTATTTTTCTTCCGCGTTGGCGGAATGATTGACTTGTTTCATTTTCCCCCATTCCTGCAGGTGGGGAAACCCCAACTGCCGCAGGGCCTCGAAGACGCCCACTGCCACGGAATTGGACAGGTTCAGGGACCTGGCCTCCGGGATCATGGGAAGCTTAACGCAGTCCTCGGGGTGGGCGTAGAGAAACTCCTCCGGCAAGCCCTTTGTTTCCTTGCCGAAGAAGAGATAGCACTCGTCGTCATAGGAAACCTCAGTATAGCAGCGGGGCGCCTTGGTGGAAAACAGGCGCATCTGGCGAACCTCGTTTTTTGCAAAGAAATCGGGCAGATTTTCATAGACCCGGACGTCCAGCAAATGCCAGTAGTCCAGACCCGCCCGTTTCAGCTGTCGATCGGAAATATCAAAGCCCAGGGGCTTAATCAGGTGGAGCCTGCTGCCCGTAGCAGCGCAGGTCCGGGAGATGTTCCCGGTATTCTGGGGGATCTCCGGCTCCACAAGGACGATGTTCAACATTTTTTTACCCAATTCTATGCAATTCGGAAACCCCCGGGGCGTCGAGGACGCCGCCCCTACGGCTTCATTCTGCATTTTGCATTCTGCATTCCGCATTTTACAGCGGCAGCGGCTTGGTATTGGTGTACTCCACGAAGCGGAAGGGGGTCCGGCCCTCAATCTGGGTGGGCTGAATGGCGCTGACGAACCAGTTTTCGTTTCGGTTCAGATTGGGGAAAAACTTGTCCGCCTTGAGCTCCGCGTAACTGAAGGTGACGTAGGCTTTCTCGCAATGGGGTACCAGCAGCTTGTAGACGCTCTCGCCGCCGATCACCCAGAGGTTCTCGCTGTAGCGGTCCCGCAGGATGCTCTTGAGTTCGTCCAGATCGTGACAGATCAGGGCGTCCTCGGCGGTGAATTCCTTATCGTGGGTCAGGATGATGTTCTCCCGATCCCGCAGGGGGTGTCCCCCGGGGAAGGTCTCCAGTGTCTTGCGGCCATAGATGACGGTCTTGTGAATGGTGAGTTCCTTGAAGCGCTGAAGGTCCGTGGGAATGGAAACCAGGAGCTTCCCGTTTTTTCCGATCCCCCAGTGGGGAGTGACGTTGACAATGGCGTTCATGTTATTCTCTTATCTCCTATATTGCCACCGGTACTTTCCCTTCAAAGGGGTGGTACCGGTAGTTTTCAACTGTAAAGCTGTTTTTGGTAAAGGCATAGAAATCGGTGACGCTGGGATCCAGGGTGACCTTGGGCGCCTCAAAGGGTTCCAGCTCCAGCATCTTCTCCACCATGGGGATGTGGCGGTCGTAGATGTGGCAGTCGGCAATCACATGGACCAGCTCGCCGGGAATCAGGCCGGAGACCTGGGCAAACATGCAGACCAGGGCGGCATACTGGACCACGTTCCAGTTGTTGGCGGTAAGCATATCCTGAGACCGCTGGTTCAAAATGGCGTTCAGCACCTTGCCGCTGACGTTGAAGGTCATGGAATAGGCGCAGGGATAGAGGCCCATTTCACTCAGGTCGGCGAAGTTATACATACTGGTCAGAATCCGGCGGCTCTGAGGATTGTGCTTCAGATCATAGAGCACCCGATCCACCTGGTCGAAATCTCCCTCGGGATAGTGATGCTTGAGGCCCAACTGATACCCGTAGGCCTTGCCGATGGTGCCGTTTTCGTCGGCCCAGGCGTCCCAGACGTGGGAACCCAGCTCCGCCACCCGGTTGGACTTTTTCTGCCAGATCCAGAGCAGCTCGTCGACAGCGGACTTCCAGTAGGTCCGGCGCAGGGTCATAAGCGGAAATTCCTTTTGCAGGTCGTAGCGGTTGACGACGCCGAAGAGCTTAATGGTGTGGGCGGGGGTCCCGTCCTCCCAATGAGGCCGCACAGGCAGGTCGTCGTCCCGGACGCCCTGGGTCAGGATGCGTTTGCAGGTTTCCACGTAGACTTGATCGGCATAGCTCATGATTGATTCTCCTCCGTATTTTCCGTTGGTTCCGTTTCCTCGTCCTTCTCCCCGAGCATTTCACCGTAGGACACCCCTGCGTCCGCCAGACTGCGGCCGCCGGGGAGATGAAACACGTTATCCACCGCGGGCTGCAGGGTGTCGATGATGCCGCGGTTCGCCATGACGGCGTAGGATTTGAACAGCAGGGGGCAAATGTAGGCGTTATCCATCACAGTTCGAAAGAGCTCATAGCAGCCGCCGGAGTTCTCCAGGGAGGCCCGGCAAAGCTGCTCCATGTCGGAGCTTCGGATCCCGCCGTAACAAAGGCTGCCGCCGGAGCGGAAGAACTCCGTCAAATCAAAATTCGCGGACAGTCGGGTCTCCCCCAGGAACGCGTCGTACTTTCCCTTTTCCAGACGGCTGCGATAGGTCTCGGCGTCCACGGCGTTGATTTCCATGGTAAGACCCGCCTGGGTCATGGTCTCCGCAATGCGCCGGGCCAGCTCCACCCGGGTGGGGTCCGCCGAGCAGACCAGCAGTACCCCTGGATCGTCTGAGCGGACGGCGGCAGTGTGAATGACACGGGTTACCGCCTCCTCGTCGTAGGAATAGCTCATGGCCAGGTCCTGGTCATACAGGGGACTGTCCGGGGAACAGGGCAGATAGGCCGCCTTGCCGAAGCCCTTGTAGACCGAGAGAATCAGTTCCTCCCGGTCAATCATGTGGGACACGATGGAACGGAAATCCTGGGAGAAAAAGATGGAACTGTCCAGGTTGAAGCCGATGTACTGCATAGTGGTGGTGGGGCAATCCCAAAGCTCATAGTCGCAGCGATAGCCCACCGCGTTGGGGGCGTTGAGGTCTGCGCAGACCAAGGAGGTTCTGCCGAACTCAAAGCTGTCTCGAACGGCGATGGGATTCTCCGCCGCCGTCAGCCGTATGGTTTCATACTCCACCGCAGCACGGCTGTCCTGCCACCAGCGCTGATTCCGCCGCAGACAAAGTCCCGCGTGGGTCTCGGAAAAGGTGTAGGGCCCGCTGCCCAGAGGCCGCTCCTCCTTTTGTGTCCCGGATTTGACAATGGGCACATCCAGCAGCAGGGGCAGATTCTCATAGGGCTGCTCCAGCGTAATCTCCAGCATCCGCTCGTCCCGGGCAGAGAAGGACTCCACCTGGGAAAAACGGGAGCCGTAAAACTCGGAATCTTTGGCGGCCTTCAGGGAGTCCGCAGCGTCCCTGGCCGTTACCGGGGAGCCGTCGGAGAAGCTTGCGTCCTGGCAAAGAGTGATGAGATAGGTCGTTCCGGATTCCGAAACCGCAAAACGGTCACAGAGCACCGGCTCCGGCTGAAAGCTGTTGTTAACCACAAACAGGCTCTCGTAAACCAGCGAGAACACCGGCCTGTTGGTAATACAGATACACTCGTAGGGATTAAAGCCGTATTCCGGCACATAGGTCAAGCCGAAGCCCTCGGGCGTAACTGTGGCCGGATTCAGGTTCCGGTCGTAGGTCTCCGTCTCCGGAGGCTCGGTTTTTTCCGGGGGAGACGGCATGACGCAGCCGGAGAGAAGGATGCAGAGCAAGAGAAGGCACAATACTCGTTTCATCGAAGCTGCCTCCTATTCTTTCAGCATAATCACTGCCGCCAGGGAGCCCCTGGCCTGCCCCGCAAAGCGGTGGGACCAGAAGCGATCCGGCCGGCAGCGGGTGCAGTCTCCGGAAATGTCGATTTGGTTTACCCCGGCACGCCGCAGCCACAGGGCGTTCAGGCCCTTCAGATCCAGGTGGTATTTTTCCGGCATCGGCGGGGCGCCGTCCCCGCGGATGAACGGCAATGCCTCCCGGCCAAGCGCTGCCAGCATTGTCTCCGGGACCTCCGGCCCCGTCTCGAAACAGCAGGGGCCGATACAGGGGCCGATGGCTGCCTGTAAGTCGGCGGGATCGGTGCCGAACTCCCGGGTCATGGTCTCCACGCAGCGGGCGGCAATGCCCTTTGCGGTACCCCGCCAACCCGCGTGGACCGCGGCAACGGCGTGATGAACCGGGTCGTGGAGCAGGATGGGCGTACAGTCCGCGGAAAAGCAGACCAGGGCCACACCGGGCTCGTTGGTGCAGATTCCGTCCCGCTCCGGCTCCACCTCGTGGAACAGGCCGAAGCCCCGATCCGCTGCCCCGACTCTTGCCACAATGTCCGTGTGGGTCTGGCGGGTAAAGACCGTCTGCTCGGGGGTGAAGCCCACGGCAGAGCCCAGACGGCGGTAGTTCTCATAGACGTTGTTCCAGTCGTCTCCCCGGTGAACGCCCAGGTTCAGGGAAGAGAGATATCCGGTCGAGACGCCGCCGTACCGGGTCGAAAAACAGTGGACAATCTTCCCGGTGAGTATGTCGCTTGTCAGGTATTCGGGGGATGTGTGAGTTTGAAACATGATGGATCCTCAAAGGTAGGAAGTAAGAGGTAAAAAGAAAGCGGTACGGAAGAAAAGGGTCCGATACAGATCAATTCTTACTTCTTACATTTTACCTTGCAGCAGCTTATCCAGATTTTGATAGAAGCCGGCAATCTGAAGGCCATCCACAAGCGAATGGTGCGCCAGCAGGGTCACGGGCATCATCAGGCGTCCCTGACAGTCAGGCTGGTACTTGCCCCAGGCAATGGATGGATTGCTGGCCTCTGGCCCGGGATTTGGCTGGGCAAAGTCCCGGTAATGAAGCCAGGGCACAGAGGTGATAAAGTACAGTCCCTCCACGTCGTTCTCTTCCGCAATGGACGCGCCGGCCTTGGCCCGCTCCCGCTGTGCCCTTGCATAGGCCATATACTCGGCCCAACTCTGGGCAGGATTGTGTCGCAGCGTGCAGTAACAGTAGCTTCCATTGTCAAGGAGCTCAATATGAGAGCTGTCGCAGGCCTCATATTCCACGACCTTTTCCCCGCGAATCCGTCGCCGCAGCTCCGGCACCGCGTTGGCAGCCTCCACCGCCACGCGAATCATAGCCAGATAGAAGGACCAGCCCTCCTGCCTGCACCGTGTCGCCAAATCGGTCACATCCACGTCCACCGTCAGGCCTACGTGGGGGTCGGGCATGTGCCGGAAATGGTCAAAATGCGCCTTACGGGGCGAATTGGAAAGGTCGATTTCTCTGCAGAACATAGACGCCTCCGGAATAAAAGCAAAATGCAGAATTTCGGTTCGAGGTTCAGAATTCAGGACCTGTAATGCGGGCGCACACTGTGCGCCCCTACAGACCGGAGCGGACGGAGGGCGGGCGGACAAGCAAAGCTTGTCCCTGCAGAAGGGTACGGCATTGCTGCCTCTTACTTGTCGCCTGTCGCTTGTCGCAGGCCACGGGGCGTCGGGGACGCCGCCCCCCACGCGTCACCTGTCGCCTGTCAATTGGCCCGTCCCAGGTCCTTATCCCGGCAGCACTTCTTGTATTTCAGCCCGCTGCCGCAGGGGCAGGGATCGTTGGGGCCAACCTTGACTTTCTTCACCACGGGCTGACGCTTGACGGTGCCGTCTCCGCCGCCGGTGCCGGTGACGGTGGCAACCTTCTTGCGCTCCATGTCCTTATCGCTGCGGATGCGGACGGCAAAGAGCCGCCGTACAGTCTCCTCCTTGATGGCGTTGATCATGCCCTCAAACATGGCAAAGCCTTCCCGCTTGTATTCCACCACGGGATTCACGTTGCCGTAAGAGCGCAGGGAGATTCCCTGCCGCAGATCGGTCATGGCATCGATGTTGTCCATCCAATACTCGTCCACCACCCGGAGGGTAATCACCCGCTCCAGCTCCCGCATGGTGGCGCTGCCGTACTCGTTTTCCTTGACGGCGTAGGCTTCCCGCATCAGCTGGAACAAACGGTCCTTCACGTCCTGCTTTTCCAGCTTGTCGATCTCCTCCCGGGAGGGCGTCCAGACGCCGGGAGCCATAAACTTGCCCTCGAAGTGGGAAATCAACTCCTCCATCTGAGAAGCGTCTTCCACGTAGTTGGACTGGCCGAAGCTGTCCTCCACCTCGGTATCTACCACATAGCGCATCATGGACTCGATGTTCTTCTGCAGATCCTCGCCGTTGAGCACCTGCATACGCTGCTCGTAGATGACCTTACGCTGGGTGTTCATCACGTCGTCGTACTCCAGAACGTTCTTTCTGGCCTGGTAGTTCCGGCTCTCCACGGTCTTCTGGGCGTTTTCAATAGCGCCGGAGAGAATTCTGGCGTCAATGGGGGTATCCTCATCGATGCCCAGGGTCTCCATCATGTTCATGATTCGCTCGGAGCCGAACAGACGCATCACGTCGTCCTGCATGGACAGATAGAAGCGGCTTTCGCCAGGGTCGCCCTGACGGCCCGAACGGCCGCGAAGCTGATTGTCGATCCGGCGGGATTCGTGGCGCTCGGTGCCCACGATATAGAGGCCGCCCGCGGCCCGGACCTTCTCGCCCTCGGCGTCGGTGACTTCCTTGTACTTGTGATACAGCGCGTCGTAGTCCGCCCGGACCGCCAGGATCGCCGGGTCCTCTGTCTCGGAGTAGGCGTTGGCCTCCATGAGCAGTTCCTCGGTCATATCCTCCCGCTTGCGGAGGTCCGCCAGAGCCATGTATTCCGGGTTGCCGCCCAGCACAATATCCGTGCCGCGGCCCGCCATGTTGGTGGCAATGGTGACGGCTCCCAGCTTACCGGCCTGGGCGACGATCTCCGCTTCCTTTTCGTGGAACTTGGCGTTCAAAACCACATGGGGGATGTTTTCCCGCTTCAGCAGCTTGGAGAGCAGCTCAGACTTTTCAATGGAAATGGTGCCCACCAGAACGGGCTGGCCCTTTTCATGGCACTCCACGATCTGACGGATAACCGCCCGGAGCTTGCCCGCCTCGGTCTTGTAAACCACGTCGGGGTTGTCCTTGCGGATGACAGGCTTGTTGGTGGGAATCTCCACCACGTCCAGGGCGTAGATGCCGTTGAATTCCTCCTGCTCGGTCATGGCGGTGCCCGTCATGCCGGAAAGCTTGCTGTACAGTCGGAAAAAGTTCTGGAAGGTGATGGTTGCCAGGGTTTTGCTCTCGCTCTCCACCTTGACGCCTTCCTTGGCCTCAATGGCCTGGTGCAGGCCCTCGTTGTAGCGGCGGCCGTACATCAGACGGCCGGTGGCCTCGTCCACGATGATGACCTGGCCGTCCTTCACCACATAGTCCACGTCCCGCTTCATAATGCCCCGGGCCCGCATGGCCTGGTTGATGTGGTGGGACAGGGTGGCGTTCTCCATGTCGGCCAGGTTCTCCACCTTGAAGTATTCCTCCGCCTTTTTGATGCCGGCAGCGGTGAGCTGGACCGCCCGGTCCTTCTCATCCACATAGTAATCGCAGTCGTCGTCGTCATGGGACGCCTTGTCGTCTGTGGTGGCGTAAACCTTTTTCTTCAGCCGGGAGACAAAGAAATCCGCCATCTCATAGAGCTTGGAGCTCTCGTCGCCCTGGCCGGAAATAATCAGCGGAGTCCGGGCCTCGTCGATCAGAATGGAGTCCACCTCGTCCACGATGGCAAAGCTGTGGCCCCGCTGGACCTGGTCCTTCTTGTACAGCGCCATGTTGTCCCGCAGATAGTCGAAGCCCAGCTCGTTGTTGGTACAGTAGGTAATATCGGCGGCATAGGCCTTCCGGCGCTGGTCTGAATCCATGTCGTGAATAATCAGACCCACCTGGAGGCCCATGTAGCGGTAGACCTTTCCCATCCACTCGGAGTCGCGCTTGGCCAGATAGTCGTTGACCGTGACGATGTGAACGCCCTTTCCGCTCAGAGCGTTCAGGTAGGCCGGGAGAATGGCCACCAGGGTCTTGCCTTCGCCGGTCTTCATTTCGGCGATTCTGCCCTGGTGGAGAATAATGCCGCCGATGAGCTGAACCCGGTAGGGCCGCATGCCCAGTACTCGGAACGCGGCCTCCCGGACGGCGGCAAAGGCCTCCGGCAGTATATCGTCCAGCGTCTCGCCCTTGGCGAGACGGTCCTTAAATTCCGCAGTCTTATTCCGAAGGGCTTCGTCGGAGAGGGCTTTCATTTGGGGCTCCAGGGCCTCAATTTTGTCCACAAGGGGGGTCAGCTTTTTGACCTCCCGCTCGGAGGTGCTTCCAAAGAGTTTGGTAATCAGTCCCATGGCAGTTCCTTTCTTCCTGTACAATAGCCGTAGATCGGCAGAGATATTCATTTTCGTGATATTATATCATACTTTTGTCTGTAAAAAAAGAAAAACTTTTCGAAAACGGAATATTTTAGCTTATGACGCATGGCTTATGTCTCATGGAAATGAATCTGTGATCTATGAGCCAAACGACTACCCCCGCATCTGCTGCCGCAGCAGTCCCTCCAGGATTCGGCCGTCGCCTTTCGTATCGGCGGAATATTCCGCGAAATCCTCCTGGAAATCACCGAATTCCTGCCCCAAGGCCTCAAAGGCCCTGCCTGCCTGCCGGTTCCGCTGCCAGGCACCCCGCAGAAGCTCCGGCAGAGGGCCGGGAGACGGGAGCTTCGGTGCCTGAAGGCGAAGCCGTCTCCCCGTCAGCAGATAGTGGAGTGTCGTCAGCTTCCGGGCACGGGCATCAGTCCGCTGCGCCATTTGAAGCAGGGAACCCCTCCCCTGCCCCCGCAGCCGCGCGGAGAGGGCGCGAAGCAGTGCGGCGTATGCCTGCTGCTCCAGAATCACGGCCTCCAGCCGTTCGGGCAGCGCCGCTTCCTCAGCCGTCATGCCGCCCGGTCCCTTTACCCGGCGCCACACCGCCTGTTCGGTTTGCAAATCCATCCTGCACACCACCTTTCCCCCCATGGTATGCGGAAGGGCGGGGCTCCGTTCCAGAGTCCCGCCCCTTGCGGATTATCGAGCCATAACAGGCAAAATGATATTATACCAGTTTCCGCTGCGGAAAATGGTGAGCTGAACACGATCCCCGGGCGCATGGACGGAAAGAAGCTTCTCAAACTCTGCCACGCTGCCCACCTCAACGCCATCCACAGCGGTGACCACATCGTATTCGTACAGGTATCCGTAGGGCGGAGCGCCCACGGCAATCTCGGCGATCCAGATACTGCCGGGGAAGCCGTAGAGGTACTGATAGTCCTCCGGAATTTCCTCCACCTCCAGGCCCAGCCAGCAGGCGTCTGAGGAGGCGCTGCGCTCAAAGGTCTCGATGGTTCGCGTCAAATCCGCGGCGGAGATCGCCAGACAGGGATCTTCTCCGGAAAGAATCCGTTTCCCGACAGGCGAGGTCAAACCTACCACCAGCCCCCGGCTGTCCAGAATGGGGCAGCCATAGCCCACGTTATTGAGCTGGGCCGTGGTTTGCAGCACCGTATAGGCAGCGTCCCCCACATCCACAGCCCCGGTGGCCGCCAGCATGCCGTCAAAAAAGACGTTGGGGATCTTGGTGCCGTAGGGATTGCAGATGCAGTAGATGCCCTGCCCTATGCCCAGAGCGTCATCCTGGGCAAAGGCGACGGTAGGCAGACCGGATGCCTCCACCTTCAGCAGGCAGAGGCCGGTGCTGCGCTCCTCCGCCACGCGGCTGGCCGTAAACCCGGCGCCGTCCGGAAAGCTGACCGTGACAGAGGCAGCGTTAGTCAGGCCCTCGGTAGCGGAGAGAATATAGCCGTCCTCGCTGATTACCACGCCGGAATAGGACGATTTGCCGTAATAAGTCTCCACCTGCACACAGACCACTGCAGGAGAAACCTGCGCATAGATTGCCTCCGGGGAAAGCACGTCGCCCCCGGCGGTGGAAATACGCATTTGGACAGAGCCCGGTTCTCCGTTGGAGACAACAATGTATTCATCCGCCACGGTCACCTCAACATTTTCGACGGGATCCGCGGCGGCCTCGGTGGTCTGCGGCGGAACTGCCACGATTTCCCAGCCGTTGTCCCTTTTTTCCAGCCGAAGGTGAAGGATGGAGGCAGCAATGGAGCAGGTGCTGGCGGCAATCAGAATCAGGCTCATGCAGATCCAAAGCCCGTTATGGCTGCGCCGGGTCCGGGGCTTGGCAGCAGTGCCATAGAAGTCCTCAGGGCAGACAGGCTCCCGCTTCCAGGGCAGCTCCTGAACCTCCGCCTCCATAGGCGTACGCTTATCCTCCATCATCACACCTCCTTTTCCGGCAATCTGCAATCAGCGCCCCAGGCTCAGGGATTTGCCTTGGGCATGGTGAAGGAAAACTCCGTCACGCCGTCCCGGCTTGTGACGTAAATATCCTCTTCATGTCCCAAAATGATTGTTTTCACGATATACAGGCCAAGGCCCCAGCCGTCCCGATCCGCTGAGCGGCTCTTGTCCGTCTTGTGGAATCGGTCAAACACCAGCGGCAGCTCGTCGGCAGGGATGGTAGGACCGGTATTCCGTATGGAAACCAGGTATTTCCCGCCCTTGGTCTCCTCTACCCGCAGGCCAAGCTCCCCCTTTTCCGGGCAGAACTTCACCGCGTTGTCAATCAGGTTATATACCACCTGGGTGATGGCGTCCGGGTCCGCGAGGGTCCTGGCGCCCAGGTCCGGCAGATTCACATCCACCTCCAGGTGCTTGTCGTTGATCTGCTTCTCAAAGCTCAGCAGGACCTCTCCCACCGTCTGGCAGAGGTCGAAATTGCGCTTTCGTTCGGCGGGGATTCCCTGATCCTGGATCCGGGAAATCTCCAGCATGGACCGGACCAGACGGGACAGACGCTTCACCTCTGCTGCAGTGATTGCCATATACTTCGGCTGCTGATCCGGGGGGATGGTTCCGTCCAGCATGCCGGCCATGTAACCGGAAATGGTGGTCATGGGCGTTTTCAGCTCGTGGCTGACGTTGGCCACAAATTCCTGACGCTTTTGCTCGGACTTCGCCAACGCCTGAGCCATATTGTTGAAGGCCAGGGCCAGCTCGTTGAGCTCCGCAGTGTCGGTGTCGTTGGCGTCCACCCGCACGTCCATCTGGCCGTGGGCCATCCGGCGGGCGGCGGCGGTCATCTGCTTGATGGGCTTCATCTGACGCTGGGTAATCACCCAGACCACCGGCGCGGCAAAGGCCAGCACCGCGATAACCACCAACACGTTGACCCGGACCGCTTCCCCCAGCCGCTGGGAAACCTCCCGGGTGGAGCGGGAGCTGACCACATATCCAACGCCCCCGTCCTTTGTCCGGACCAGACTGACCGCTGCCATACGGTTGTCACCGTAGCAGCCGATCTGCAGGTTGTTTTGAAAGGCATTTCCCTTCTCGCCTGCCTCGTCAAGGAAGTCCCGGGAGAATTGGTAGCCCAAATGCCGGCAGCTTTGCAGACTGCAGGAGCAGGCTACGACGGTCCCGCTCTCGTCGCAGACCACGGTGTCGTTGCCCGTAGCCCGGGCGGTGTAGTTGAGCTGAACGCAGAGCTGCTCCCGGCCACGGCCGGACTCCGTTCCCAGCAGCTCCGCCATGTCGGAGGCGGCGTTGACGGAATCGCAGACGTCCTCCGCCATCAAGTCCACAATAAGCCGCCGGTAGAGCAGCTGGGTTGCCATGCTCAAAATGAGAAGCGTCAGAAAAATCAGGCAGACAGTCAGCGTGATCTGCCTGCCGAAGCTGCGTTTCACGGCTTACACCACCTCAAATTTATAGCCCACGCCCCAGACCGTCTTGAGAGACCACTGATCGGAAACGCCCTCCAGCTTCTCCCGCAGACGCTTGATGTGGACGTCCACGGTGCGGGTGTCGCCGAAGTAGTCGAAGCCCCAGACCTCGTCCAGCAGCTTGTTGCGCTGGTAGACCCGGTTGGGGGTGGAGGCCAGGTGATAGAGCAGCTCCATTTCCTTGGGGGGCGTAGGGATTTTCTTGCCGTCCACGGTGAGCTCAAAGGAATCCATGTCGATAATCAGCTTGTCAAACACCAGCCGCTTGCTGTTCTTCTCCGGCGCGGTCCCGGAACGGCGGAGCACGGCCTCGATCCGGGCCAGCAGCTCCTGCATCTCAAAGGGCTTGGTGATATAATCGTCGGCGCCCTGCTTGAGACCGGTGACCTTGTCCTCCGTCTCGCCCTTGGCGGTGAGCATGATGACCGGGGTTTTGGACTCGGCGCGAATGGCGCGGCAGACGCCCCAGCCGTCCATCACAGGCAGCATCAGGTCCAGCAGGACCAGATCGGGCTGGAAGCGGTGGAACTGCTCCACGCCCCTGCCGCCGTCGGAGGCGATGCAGATTTCGTAGTTTTCCTTTTCCAGGTACAGCCGAAGCAGATCGGCAATGTTGTTGTCGTCCTCAACAATCAGAATCTTGGTTGCCATCGGACAGACCTCCTCTCTTCTCTCCATAATTTTCTAAAGTTATTATAGCGCGGGAATCCTGAAATCGGTGAACTTTTTGTAAAAAGTTCAGAGAGTTTCTTTGAACAATCTTCCCCGGTTTCTCCCGGAAATAATCGTTGCTATTTTCCGTCCGATCCGGTATAATCGTCCGTGAAAACATCGAAGGGAGGCGCATCTATGGAGCTTCGGGTTATGGCCGTGGGCGACGTGTGCGGCAGCGCGGGCCTGCTGTTTTTGCAGCAGCGGCTGAAAACGCTGCGCCGGGAGCACCGGATTGATTTTTGCGCAGTAAACGGAGAGAACGTCTCCGGCGTGGGCATTACCCCCCGGCAGGCGGAACAGCTTCTGGACGCCGGGGCGGACGTCATCACCCTGGGCAACCACAGCTACAACCGCAGAGAGATCGCGGACTATCTGGAGGACAGCCGCTTCATCCTCCGGCCCGCCAACGACTCCCCGCTCTACCCCGGCCGGGGCCTGGGCGTCTACGACACCAAGGCCGGCCCTGTCACCGTGGTCAGCCTGATCGGCCGCTGCAACATGGCCTTCGGGCCGGACAATCCCTTCCTGCTGGCCGAAAAGCTTTTGAAGCAGATCGACACAAAACTGATCCTGGTGGATTTTCACGCGGAGGCCACCTCGGAAAAGCTGGCCCTGGGTTATCACCTGGACGGGAAGGTCTCCGCCCTCTGGGGCACCCACACCCACGTCCCCACCGCGGACCATCAGGTTCTCCCCAAGGGCACCGGCTACGTGACGGACCTGGGCATGACCGGGCCCATCCATTCCGTCCTGGGGATCCGGATCGAGCAGTCCATCGCTACCTTCCGGGGCGGGCTGAACAGCCGCTATGAGACCGCCTCCGGCCCCTGCAAACTGGAGGGCGTGATCTTCACCCTGGACGCCGAAACCGGCCTATGCCTGGAAACAGAAAGGATTTGCTGCCATGATACGAATTCTGCACGCGGCTGACCTCCATTTGGACAGTCCCTTTGCAGCGCTGGGCCGGGAACAGGCCGCCCAGCGGCGGGAAGAACAGCGGCAGCTTGTCCGCCGCATGGGTGAGATTTGCCGGGAACGAAGCTGTCAGCTTCTGCTGCTGGCGGGGGACCTGTTTGACTCCGACCTGGTCTACCGTGAGACGGCGGAGCTGCTCCGGGACGTCCTGGGCAGCCTCCGGGCACGGGTCTTCATCGCCCCGGGCAATCACGATCCCTGGTCGCCCCAGTCCCTCTACGCCACCCTGCGCTGGCCGGAAAACGTTCACGTTTTCCGCTCCCGAGCCGTGGAAGCTGTCCGGCTGGAGGACCTCGGCGTCACCGTCTACGGGGCAGCCTTTCCCGACGCCCACTGCGTCGGACTGCTGCAGGGCTTCCGGGCCGATCCCGGGGACGCGGCCTCTGTGATGGTCCTCCACGGGACCCTGGGAGACCCCGCCTCCCCCTACAATCCCATCTCCGAAGCGGAAATTCTGGAGTCCGGGCTGGACTATCTGGCCCTGGGCCATATCCACCGGCAGGAGCTGCGGCGCGTCGGCGGCGTCACGGTAGGCAACCCCGGCTGCGCCATGGGCCGGGGCTTTGACGAGACCGGCCCCAAGGGCGCCCTCTACGTGGAGCTGGATCGGGGCGGCTGTCGGGCAGAGCCGGTTCCCCTGGGCGGCAGGGTCTACGAGACCCTCAGCGTCCCGGCGGGGGCGGACCCCCGGAAGGCCATCGAAGCTCTGCTCCCTGCCGACACCCGGCGGGACATCTATCGCATTACCCTGACTGGCGCATGTCCGCCCCCCGACCTGGCGGCCCTCTACGCCGCCCTCTCCGGCCGCTTCTATGCCCTGGAGCTGCTTGACCGGACTCTGCCTCCGCCGGAGCTTTGGCGGGACGCAGAGGAGGACAGTCTCAAGGGGGAATTCCTGCGCAGGCTGAAGAAAGTCTATGGGGAAGCCCAAACGGAAGACGCCCGACGGCAGGCGGCCCAGGCCGCCCGGCTGGGTCTGGCCCTGATGGAACAGAGGGAGGTGCCGGAGCTGTGATCATTCAACGCATGCGGGCCAGCTTTGGCCGATTGGAGGACCGGGAGCTCTCTCTGCGTCCCGGCCTGAACGTGATCAGCGGCAGCAATGAAGCCGGCAAATCCACCTGGCTGGCCTTCCTGCTGGCCATGCTCTACGGGGTGGACACCGGGGAACGGGGCCGGGCCGACCGGCTGCCGGATAAGCTCCGCTACCAGCCCTGGAACGGAAAGCCCATGGCGGGAACTATGGAGCTCACCGACGGGGAACGGTCCATCACCCTGGAGCGTGGCAGCCGCACCGGTCCCATGAGCGACTTCCGGGCCTGGGACAGCGCCTCCGGCTCTCCGCTGGAATCTCTCACCGGGAAAAGCTGCGGCAAGGAGCTTTTGGGCGTAGAGGCCGCCGTATACACCCGAAGCGGTTTTCTGCGTCAGCAGAATCTGGCGGTCTCCCCGGACGCCCTACTGGAAAAACGGCTGAGCAGTCTGGTAACGACCGGCAGCGAGGAATACGCCTACACCGAGCTGGACGAAAAGCTGAAAAAGCTGCAAAACGCCCTGCGCTACAACCGGACCGGGGCCCTGCCCCAGGCGGAGGACCGCCGGGTCAGCCTGCAAAGCAGACTGGCCGGGATCGCGGAGAAGCAGCGGGAGCTTTCCGCTCTGGAGGCGGAGCTTCAAGCGCTCCGGCAGCAGCGGGAGCAGATCCGGGAGAATCTGGCCGGGCTGGACGCCCTGGAACAGCTCGCCCGGCAGGGCCAGGTTTCCGGCGCGGAGATTGCCCTTGCCGCCGCGGCGTCTGATCGGGCGAACTGGGAAGAAGTCTGCGGCAGGCTGCCTGAGGAAGAAGCTCTGGAGCGGCTGGAATCTGAAGTGAAGGAGCTGCAATCGGATTTACAGGAAGCCGCCCTGGCGGAGGAACGTCAAGCTCCCCCTCCGGCTCCCGATCCGGTGTTCGGGTACATGGACGCCCAGGAGGCCAACGACAAGGCCCTGGCGGACGCGGAAACCGTACGGGAAGCCGCCCAGGCGGCAAAACCGCCCCGGAAGAACAGGGCCCTGCTGTGGCTGCTTTTGGCCCTGCCGGGCGTCGCCCTGGTGGCGTGGAGCACCCAACTGCTCAAGCAGTGGACCATGCTGCTGGGCCTGGGCCTGAGCTTCTCCGGCATAGGGCTCTGGCTGTGGCGCTATTTCACACTCTCCCGGCGAGAGGACGTCTACCGTGCCCGGCAGGAGGAAGCGCAGGCAATTCTGGACGCCTACGGGACAGACAGCGAAGCGGGCATGATGGAGCGGGCCGACCGCTACGTACAGACTCTGACCGTGCTCCGGGAGCCCAGCCCCCGTCAGCTTCTGGCGCAAAAGCGGGATGCGCTTTTGACCCGCTTGAACGACGTCCTGCCCGGCTGCGACACGCTGGAGCAGGCCGAAACTCGCTTCCGGGAGGCCGCCCGGTCCAGACAGGCTCTGGCCCGGGCCCGCATGCTGGAACAGGAACGCGCAGAGCAGTTGGACCGGCTCCGGACTGCCCTGGGAACCTCGGTGGATCGGGACGGTGACCTGGAACGCTTTGCGGCCTATGACCGGGATACGGAGACCAATCGGCTCCGGGAACTGGACGCCGCCCTGGAGGCTGCCGCCGCCCGGACCGCCATGCTGGAGGGCGCCATCGGTCAGATGGGCGACCCTCTGGTGCTGAACGGCGACCTGGAGCAGCTGGAGCGGGACATCCGCCGGATGGAGGAGCGCTATGCCGCCCTGCAGCTGGCCCGGACCACCCTGGCCCAGGCGGACGAGGCCCTGCGGGCCAGGTTCGCTCCCCTGCTTTGCCAGCGGACCGGGGAGCTCTTTGCGCGGCTTACCGGCGGGGCCTACGACCGGGTTCAACTGGACCGGTCCATGAAGGTCACCGTCCGTCCCACAGGCAGCGCCGTCTTCCGTTCCCTGTCCTACCTCAGCGGCGGCACGGTGGATCAGCTCTATCTGGCCCTGCGGCTGGCAATCTGCGAGCTGCTGATCCCCAAGGCCCCCATCGTGCTGGACGACGCCCTGGTCTTCTTTGACGACGAACGGGCCGCCCTGGCTCTGGAAACCCTCCGGGAAATGAGCAAGACCCGGCAAATTCTGCTCTTCACCAGCCAAAGCCGGGAAAAGCGGATTCTGGACGAGCTGGCAGCCCACGACACGCGCTGACTTCCCCGCCTGTCATTCTGAGCAAGGTGAAAAATCCGTCCCCCCCGCGCGGCAGGGATCATACTGAATGACGGATTATGAAAGATGGATGGTGGGATTCTCAAATTGCCGCTTAAGAATGCACGAATAACGGACGGGGAACGCATTTTTTCGCATTCCCCGTCCGAATTTGCGTAATCCCGGAACAAAGCATACTCTGTTCTATTTCTGTTCTAAAGCTGTTCTATCGATTTTCCTTGGTTTTTCCTGGGTTTTTTTAATTATAGAACAATAGAACAATAAATTTCCCTTAGGAGGAATGAGAAACCCATATATGTTGGAAATACGCTTGTTCTATGTTCTTTGTTCTACGGTGCAGCAGCGGGACTGGAAATCCGTCCCCTACGCCGTCATTCTGAGCGGAGCGAAGAATCCGTTCCCCCCTGGCGCACTTGCGCCGGCCTGTGCGGGCTGCGGACAAGCAATGCTTGTCCCTACGGGCTCTGAACCATGCGCTCTGTACCGTGGCGCACACTGTGCTCCGCTGCCGGGCTCTGAACCGGGAAGCTGCTATCGATTTTGCAGACGGCAAATCCATTTCCGTTTTGCAGATTGCAATCTGCAAAACACCGACAATTCTTAATTCTCAACTCTCAATTCTTAATTATTCTTCCCTCGTTCCCCGTCGTGCCTGCCAGGTAATCCAGGGTGACGCCGTAGAAGGCCGCCAGTTTGACAGCGGCCTCCAGCGGCAGGGAGCGCAGTTCCCGCTCGTACTTGGAATAGAGGGATTGATCGCAGCACAGGGCCTCGGCAACTTCCGCCTGGGTCAGGCCGCTGTTCTCCCGGAGCTGTTTGATTCTGAGCTTCATGGCTGCCCTCCCACAATCCGCTCCAGCATCTGAACGTAAGCCCGGAAGCTCTCCCGGCCCGTCTCTGTCAGCGCGTAGGTGGAGCGGGGCCGTCGGCCCAGAAGCTCCTTCTGACAGCTCAGATATCCTTCCGCCTCCAGCAGCTCCATCTGCTTTCCCAGGTTTCCGGGGGTGGAATCCGTGAGCTTTGTCAAGGTGGTAAAGTCCTTGGGGCCTGTCATCAGCGCCGCCACGACTGCCAGCCGCAGGCGAGACTGAAAGACGGCCGGAATCTCATGCAGCTCCATGGCTCACCTTCTTTTCACCAGTCTGCCAAAGACCAGCAGCATCACGCCGGGCACAAAGCTATACAGGCAATACAGGCCCATCGTCCCGATCATGAGGGGCTCTTTTTCCAGGCTTTTCATCCATATAGGACGGGAAAATGCCTCGTGCTTGTCATAAAACACCTCGATTTGGCCCACGCAGTCCACTGCAAAAACCAGCGCCGCAACCAGGGCAAGGACCAGGCCCATGAGAAGCATTTTCCGGCTTCTCTGAAGAACCGCCGTCATCAGGAGCGGTGCCACCGGAAACAGAAGATAAAGGGCCGTGGTGCACAGACTCATCGTTTGGCTGATTCGTCTTTCCGCATACACGGTGAGATTCAGACAATGGTGGGTGAAGGCGGTCACAAGGTTGAATGCAACAACCGTTATGCCCAAATAGAGGAACATGCACACGCCCCACATATCCAATAGCTTTCGCGCCGGGGCGTCCTTGCCAAGGGGAGCCAAGCGACGGCGGCAAAGCCAGAACAACACCAGAATAACGGCAAAATACACCCACTGCACGATCCTTTTGACCAAACTCAAGGCTTCAGCCGCTTCACTGTCAAGCACAAGAACGGTCGGAAGAAACAGGAGCGTCACATGTGCCAGACTGTAGATCATCCAAACCAGTCCCAAAGCCCGAAACCAGGGCGCAATGGTCTTCATGCCGTCCATGGCCCGTTCCATGATTTGTCGAATCAGAGAAATGTCCTCTCTGGGATCTCGTTTGCTCTCGTCCATTGTGAAACCTCCAAATACTCTATTTTGTAGAGTCTCTGCAATCGAGAGTATAACTCAACTCTGCCCGATTGTCAATCCCGATTTGTTTCATAGGACAAATTGGCCTGCGGCTTCCCGCAAGGACTGCACAACACAAAAAGCGCCCCTTGCGGAGCGCTTTTTCGCGTCGTATTTACTGCTGCGGCTGAACCGGGAAGCCGTATTTCTCCGAAAGGTCCTCCCAGCCGCTGCAGGTCGAAGGAGATGCGAAAATATATACCCGGGTGCCCCTTGTTTCCCCAACGGCCGGACTATCTCCAATTATGGCTAAACAGAGCCCATCCTCCCCGGGGGTGAAGCGGATCATCAGTCTAATCGGGCCGCCAGACCAAGAATCCATCGCTGCATCCCCTATGGGTAAGAAATACACAAAATCCAGGTGCGCAACGTCGTCAACCAGCCCTTCCCACTCCGCCGGTTCAAAGGATCGGAGAACCTGATATTCCAACTCATCCTCATAATCTCCCACCTTGGACAACTCGATCAGTTCGATGGATTGAATCCGATCGAGTTTGTCCCGGTAGTCGCAGTGGTAAACATCCAAGGCATTCAGCACAGGGATTATGAGCAGGAAACCAAAAACACGGCATAGGAATGGAAGGAACTTGAGACGCGCCTTCCGAAGCAGGCAGATCACGCCGACCGCTTGCAGTCCCAAAGCAATCAAGCCAATTTTACACCAGAAAACCGCATTGCTTCGATCTCTGTGCGTCAGAAATATCGCCAAACAAAGCAGCACAGCCAGTGCCGAAAAAACGGCAATGCCAATGCGGGTTTTCCATCTGCACTGCTTTTCGCGGACGTTCTTTTCCCGGAGCTCCGTGTGCATATTCGAGATGGCGGCGAGACCTCGTTCCTGGGCCTCTGCCCTTGTCGCGCCGGCTGAAAGCTCCCGGTCATAGACGGCCTGCGCCTTTTCGATATATTCCTCCCGCAGGGCTCGCAGCTCCGCTGAACCGCAAACAGGGCCGAAGCGGTCCTTGATGATTTTACGAATAGACTTTTGCATATTCTGTCTGCTCCCGTATCAATTATCCTTGGAATCACCTTTTCTATTCTACACTCACTCAAAAGCCTTGTCAACTCAGTCCCCCCCTCCCGGGGAATTGGAAATTGAGAATTGAGCGGTGAGAATTGAGAATTGTCGGAACCTATTACCAAATTCATTCTCAGATTACAATATTTTTCGTTTCGCGTTTGTGAACTGCGGGTTCGGGGCGTCGAGGGCGCCGCCCCCTACAATCGTGTCCCCCCTCCCCTATTGCCTATTGCCTATTGCCTCATGCCTATTGCCTCATGCCTATTGCCTGGTGCCTATTGCCTGGTGCCTATTGCCTCATGCCGGGCCGTCCCTACAGCAACTGACCCAGCCGCTCCGTCAGTTCCATCCCCGGGGGCGTCAGGGGCAGGCGGCAATGGCCGCAGTCCAGACCGGACAGGGCCAGGGCCGCTTTGATGGGGATGGGGTTCACGGAAGAAAACAGGGCCTCGATCATGGGCTGCTGCTCCCGCTGGAGGCTCAGGGCACGGGCGAATTCTCCCCGGAGGGCAGCGTCCGTCAGGGCCTTCACCTCTCTGGGCCGCAGGTTGGACAGCACGGAAACCACGCCCAGGGCCCCGCAGGCCATGAAGGGCAGAATCCGGTCGTCACAGCCGCAGTAGATGGGGAAATCCGGGCCGCAGAGGGCGTGAAGGGTCAGAACCCTGCCCACGTCCGGGTCCGCCTCCTTGATCCCGGCCACGGTGTCCAGCTTCGACAGCGCCGCGCAGGTCTCCGGCTCGATCCGCACGTTGGTCCGGGCGGGCACGTTGTACAGGATCATCGGCAGCTCCGTGGCATGAGAGATTGTCTCATAGTGGGCCAGCAGGCCCTCCTGGGTGCAGCGGTTGTAGTAGGGCGTGACGCAGAGCAGGGCGTCCGCTCCCAGGGCCGCCGCGGCCTTGGCCGTCTCGGCGGCCGCCTTGGTGTCGTTGCCGCCGGTTCCGGCGATGATCTTCGCCTTGCCGTCACAGAAGCGGACGCAGTGGGCGATCAGCGCCAAGAGCTCCGAACGCTCCAGCGTGGCGGCCTCCCCGGTGGTGCCGCCCGCCGCAAGGGCCTCCACCCCGGCGGAAAGCTGGGCCTCCAGGAGCCGATCCAGGGCGGCAAAATCAATGCCGTGGGCGTCAAAGGGCGTCACCAAAGCGGTGCAGACGCCGCGAAAAATGGGTGCGTTCATAGATTATCCTCCCGATTCAGTCAGGAGATGAAGTATTTGCTGAGGCAAATATGAAGTACGTTCCCCGCTGACGCGGTTTCCCGTATGAAGACGCTTCGCTTATGAAGTATGGCTTCGCCATATTTGACACAGCATGAGCGTTTTCCCATCGATTATAAATATCTTTTCCATCTTCATTCCGCAGAATAAAAAGATACCACAATATGCGTGAAGCGCATACTTCATATCTCTGAAAGAGATACTTCACATTCCGAAGGAATACTTCATATCGTCGCCAGGCGATACTTCATCTCTTTTGGCAAATTCTATTCTCTGCCCCCGGCAAATATACCGTTGACGAACCGTTCAAAACCATGTATAATACCAGCAATTACGAATCAAAACGAGGGATTTCCGTGAAAACACATGACTTTTACTATGACCTTCCCCAGGAGCTGATTGCCCAGACGCCTCTGGCGCAGCGGGACAGCTCCCGGCTGCTGGTGCTGGACAAAAACACCGGCGCAGTAGAGCACCGGCATTTCCACGATATTCTGGACTACCTGAACCCCGGCGACTGCCTGGTGCTGAACAACTCCCGGGTTCTTCCCGCCCGGCTGCTGGGCAAACGCTCTACCGGCGGGGCCGTGGAGGTTCTGCTGCTGAAGGACGTCGGGAATGACAGCTGGGAGTGTCTCACCAAGCCCGGCCGCAAGACCCCGGTGGGGGCGGAGCTCTCCTTTGGAGAGGGTCTGCTGACGGCCACCGTCGTTGACGCGAAGGAGGACGGCAACAAGCTGGTGCAGTTCCACTATTCCGGCATTTTCCTGGAAATTCTGGAGCAGCTTGGCAAGATGCCCCTGCCCCCCTACATCAAGGAAGAGCTTCAGGATCAGGAACGGTATCAGACCGTCTACTCCAAGGTCAACGGCTCCGCCGCCGCACCCACCGCCGGCCTCCACTTCACCCCGGAGCTGCTGGAAGCCATCCGGGCCAAGGGCGTCAGCCTGGCCTGGGTGACCCTCCACGTGGGCCTGGGCACCTTCCGGCCCGTGAAGGCCGAGGAGATCACCGACCACCACATGCACGCGGAGTTCTGCATGCTCTCCGCCGAGACTGCGGAGCTGCTGAACCGCACCCGGCAAAACGGCGGCCGGATCATCTGCGTGGGCACCACCTCCTGCCGGACGCTGGAGAGCTTCGCCGCAGAGGACGGGAGCTTCGCGGAAAAGTCCGGCTGGACTGACATCTTCATCTACCCCGGCTATCGCTTCAAGGCCATGGACGCCCTGATCACCAACTTCCACCTGCCGGAAAGCACCCTGATTATGCTGGTCTCCGCCTTTGCCGGGCGGGAGACCGTGCTGAATGCCTACAAAATTGCCGTGGAAGAGCGCTACCGCTTCTTCTCCTTCGGCGACGCCATGTTCATTTTCTGAATACTTCTCTACAGGGAGGTCTCCACTATGTCTCATCTGCGCCGACGCCTCTGTCTGTTCCTGACTGTCTCGCTCCTTGTCTGCTGCCTGGGGGGATGTATCCCGACTTTCTTCCCTGCCCAGGTCGTCTCCCCCGCTTCGGAAACCGCCCAGGATACCGTCCCTTCCACAGATTATCCTGTGGTAACCACCACCGAGGTTCCCGCCGAGGGGGTTCGGGGCCCAATGCCGCAGAACGGCGTGCGCTGGCAGGAGGTCTTCCATGACAAGCAACTGCCGGAAGATGGCTACATCGGTCCCGACGAGGTCGGCTTCTATCTCACGGAGGCTGACGGGTCCCACTCCGTCCTGATCATGACCTGCGCGGAATTGCTGGAGCGGGTTGCAGCCTTGGGCAAGCTGCCCCGGACGCGCTATTTCCAGAACATACTGGGCGATCGCTTCTCCATTTTGTTCGCCTGCTACGACCTGGCTATAGAAATAGGCTGCGGAATGTTTTGCTTCCCCACGACGGATCTCCGGGGAAAAGATATTTCCGAGGCGCGGCTGCACATCAGTTTTACTTTCTCCGTAATCAACGGCTACCCGCTGTATTACACCACGAAGGATTACGTGGACGATGAAGGGAACGCGTTGCGCTATATTACCATTGAGCAGAACCTTTTCAAAATCGAGGACCACCAAAAGCACGAAACGGCGATGGAGGAGGCCAGAAAAATTCTGAAGGCGGTGCCCGAAGGGCTGAATGAGCGCGAGACTGCGGAATATCTGTACCGCTACGTCGCCTCCACGGTAAACTACAATCATGACAACTACTATGAGACCGATTGGAACACGCTGTACGACGCCTTGATCCTTCACTCCACTGTCTGTTCCGGTTTCTCCGAGGCGATTTATTGCCTGTTCAACATGGCAGGGATCGACTGCCTCTACGTCAACGGCACCGTCTACAACAAAGGCGAAACGGGACCGCACGCCTGGAACCTTGCGAAGATCGACGGCAACTGGTACGTTTTCGACGCCACCTGGGATTCCACGCTCATTCACGAAGGAGGTTTCGACGACATTCTGCTCTTCTTCGGAATTTCGGATTCCGTGGTCAATCTGTACGGCGAGCGGTTTATCCATCGCTTTGTAGCCGACGTGGCCCCCACCTGTAATCATCTTCTGGACCTGAACACGCCGATCCTCACTAATCCATAACCTGTAAAACGAAAGGATAACCTATGTTTGAGCTGTTGAAAACCGAGGGCAAGGCCCGGCGGGGGATATTTACCTGCGCCCACGGCGCCGTGCAGACCCCGGTATTTATGAACGTGGGCACCCAGGCCGCCATCAAGGGCGGCCTCAGCGCCGAGGACCTGAAGCGCATCGGCTGTCAGGTGGAGCTGTCCAACACCTACCATCTCCATCTTCGGCCCGGCGATCAAATCGTCCGGCAGCTTGGCGGTTTACATAAGTTTATGACCTGGGAGGGGCCCATCCTGACGGACTCCGGCGGCTTCCAGGTTTTCTCCCTGGCTAGCCTGCGGAAGATCAAAGAAGAGGGCGTCTACTTCGCCTCCCACATCGACGGACGCAAAATCTTTATGGGCCCCGAGGAGAGCATGCGGATTCAGTCCAATCTGGGCTCCGATATCTGCATGGCCTTTGACGAGTGCGTGGAGAATCCCTCTCCCCGGGACTATGTGAAGCAGTCCATGGCTCTCACCTACCGCTGGCTGCTGCGCTGCAAGGCGGAAAACGCCCGGCTGAACAGCCTGCCGGACACGGTGAACCCCCAACAGATGCTCTGGGGCATCAACCAGGGAGGCGCCTACGCGGACCTGCGCGTCGAGCACGCCAAGATGATCGCGGACCTGGATCTGCCCGGCTACGCCATCGGCGGCCTGGCGGTGGGAGAGCCCACGGAGGTCATGTATGAGATCATAGAGGCGGTGGAGCCCTACCTGCCCGCGGACCGGACCCGCTACCTCATGGGGGTGGGGACCCCCTCCAATATCATCGAGGCCGTCTGGCGGGGCGTAGACTTCTTCGACTGCGTGATGCCCGCCCGGAATGCCCGCCATGCCCGGCTGTTTACCTGGGAGGGCGCCATCAACCTGAAAAACGCCAAGTACGAGCTGGACGAGTCTCCCATCGATCCCCAGTGCGACTGTCCCGTCTGCCGCCGCTACTCCCGGGCCTATCTGCACCACCTGTTCAAGGCGGAGGAAATTCTGGCCCTGCGGCTGAGCGTGATGCACAATCTTTATTTCTACAACAAGCTGATGGAACGGATTCGGGAGGCGCTGGACGCCGGATGCTTTGCCGCTTTCCGGGCGGAGTATTCGGAAAAACTCAGCCGAAAAATCTGATTTTTACACTTGCATTATCTGCCCTTCCCATGTATAATATTTAGGATTTCAATTTGGAGGTATTCCCTATGCTATCTTATATGTTGTCTACTGCCACGGCGACCGACGCAGCAGCCGCCCCCGGCGGTAACCCTATGTCCACCATGCTGATCATGCTGGTGGGTCTGTTCGCCGTCATGTACTTCATGGTGATTCGCCCCGAAAACAAGAAGAAGAAGGAGCAGGAGGCTCTTCGCAGCTCTCTGCACAAGGGTGACAAGATCACCACCATCGGCGGCATCATGGGCAAGATCGTGGATATCAAGGACGACAAGATCGTCATTGAGACCGGCGAAGACCAGGTCCGGATGGAACTGCAGAAGTGGTCCGTCATGACCAACCACAGCGCTGAGAAGGAAAAGAGCAAGCGCGCCGCAGAAGCCAGAGAGGCCGCCCAGAAGGCCAAGGAAGAGCGAGTCCAGGCCAAGGAAGCCAAAAAAGCCGAGAAGGACGTTCGCTGAAGCCCTTCCCAGCATATTAATCGCAGGCAGACTGCCCCAGGGCAGGGTCTGCCTGCTGTTTTTTTCACCGGTACTTGTATTTTCCTCCGGTTTGGTATATAATATGGTGCATGTTATGCAAGGAGGTGGGACCATGCCCCATGGATTTATCAACGACATGCTGGACGTCAAGCTGCTGATTTTGTACATCGCCAACCGGCTTCTCTATCCCGCGGACACCCAGACTCTCTATGAGCTCTGCCTGCAGGACGACAAGCTCAGCTATTTTGACGTGATGCAGGCCGTACCGCAGATGGTAGAGTCCGGCCACCTGGAGGAAAAGGAAGGCGGCTACGTCATCACCGAAAAGGGCCGTGAGGCCGCCGAAATCACCAAGGATTCCCTGGCCTTTCCGGTCACCCAGCGGGCAGCCCGGGCCGTGGAGCGCTTTAATCGGGAGGTCCGCCGGGAGAGCTTTGTGCGCACGGAGGTCCTGGAGCGGCCCGACGGCGAGGCCTTGGCCGTCATGCACCTGGACGACGAAATGGGCCCCCTGATAACCATAGAGTACACCTGTCCCTCCGCCCGCCAGGCCGCGTTTCTCACCAAGGCCTTTCCCGCCAGAGCGGACAAGCTCTACCAGTTCATTACCGAAACGCTGACCGCGAAGGAAGAGCCTGCCTCCGAGGAGGAATAAACGCTTCCGACCCGGAGCCCCCGACAGGCGGACGGCCCAATACCCTCCCCGGGGGCTCTGATCCCTGCTCCCTGACCCAATGAAAAAATACTCCTTGATTATACCGTGATTTGTGGTATAATAGTGACAGAGAGATCGGTCGGTTTCTCAATGCACTTGAAAGGAGCGACGCAAAATGAAATTCCAGATCAACGAAAAAAAGGTCACCCTGCCGGAGAATGTTCACGCTTACGCCGAGAAGAAGGTTGCCAAGCTGGACCGCTACTTCCGGGATGACGCGGAAGCCTTTGTCGCTTTTTCCGTCGAAAAGAACCGCAACAAGGTGGAGTTGACCGTCCACGCCTCCAACACCTATTTCCGGGCCAGTGAGAGCACCTCGGACATGTTCGCCTCCATCGATGCCGCCGTATCCGACATTGAACGCCAGATCCGTAAGAACAAGACCCGACTGGCCCGCAGAATCCGTCAGGACGCTTTCGTCCGCAGCACGGAGGCTGCCACCTCCTTTGTCCCCGATGAAGAGGACACCGAGGACTATAAGCTCATCCGCATCAAGCAGTTCACCATGATGCCCATGAGCCGGGACGAGGCCATTCTGCAGATGAATCTGCTGGGTCACAGCTTCTTCGCCTTCCGCGACGAGGATGCCGAGGGCGCCTTCGCGGTGGTCTACCGGCGTAACGACGGCGATTACGGTCTTCTGGAAGACGTTCGTTGATATAACGAAGATACAAAGGACGTTTCCACAGCACAGAATTCCACACAGGGGACGGGCATCCGTCCCCTGTTCCCTGTTGCAGAACCGGCAGGACGTGAAGGGCGCCCCTCTGCAAGCTCCGGAACCCTGTGTCGCGGCACACCGGTGTGCGCCGCTGCGGAGTACTCTGAATCCTGAACCACCCTGTTCCTTGATCCCTGATCCCTGTAACAAACTCGGAGGTTAGTCTATGACAAGACGCATGGTACTTTTTGAGGTCGGGAAGGCAGTCTTACTGCTCATTGAACTGGCCCTCGTGGCCTTTGTCGGCTACACAGTGGTCATGCTGATGTGGTTTGCCATTCAGTATGTTCTCTCCGGCAATCAAGAGCTCCTGACACAGATTGCAGACGGCCTGCCGGATCGGGTAGCCTTTGCAGGCAAATATATCCGCTTTGTAAATACCGGGATGACGGAGCAGGAGGCTACCAGCCAGTTGATCTGCCACGGCATCGCCATGGCGGCAGGCATCGGCCTGTTGACCATCGCAAGGCTCTGCATGCGCAGGCTGGAACGGGAATTCAAGCAGCGATATATGCCGGAGGTTCTGGAGCAGACTTTCTCCGATTTTACCTATGAGGCCAAGCGGCGCAGCGCCGTGGAGGAAATTCTCTGTGATGTGGGTCTGCTCAGCACAGTGGAGCGCTATTACACCGCCAACCGGCTGGAAGGCCTCTACCGGGACTGCTGGGTGGCCGCCCAGGAAATCATCTGCGGCGGCGTTTACGCCGACGACTATACCAGTCACAAGGTCAAGGTTCGCGGCCAGTGGCTGACCATCCGTCTCAACACGGACTTTGACAGCGTAATCATTCTGGAATCCCGCGGAACGAAAAACCGCTTCTCCCACCGGGGGCTGGCGAAGCAGACGGTAGAGCTGCAGCCGGATCATGAGGGACTCGCCCAGCAGTTCCGCTGCTTTGCGGACTCTCCCGACGAATTCCGGAATCTGCTCACCGTGGAAATGGCGGAAAAGCTTCTTTCCATGACAGATCGCTATCCGGATTTCTGTGTGATTTTCCGCAAGGGCTGCATCCACATTCTGATCCGCCGCCGTTCCTTCAACCGCCGCTGGGAGCCCCTGTGTCCTTTCTGCTTCCCCCAGCTCCGGCGGGAGGTTCACCGGCTCTACGGTCCGTTGATGGATTTCACGGACATGCTGCTGGAATAGCAAATGAACGTACAAAAATAATTTTCGAGGCAGGAAGCGTCTGGCTTCCTGCCTCGTTTTTGCTTACCGCGTCATTTCCGGGTACAGCATCCACATCAGAATGAGAACCACCCGGTAACGGGTCACATAATTCTGTTCCAGGTCCGCGTCAAACAGCCCGGTCTGTTCACCGTTTCCCTTGATGATTTCATTGCCAACCGCCCAGGCCACGGCCTCCCGCTCGGTGTCGGTCATAGCGTCGTTGTGGATCTCCATGCCGTCCAGGACGTGCAGGTCCGGCGCAAGGCTCTCCCTGCCCATTCTTTCGGAAGTCCGGTAGATCATCAGGGCAAACTCCACGTTGGTCATTTCGGCGTCAAAGTCCTTCACCCGGTCGTCCGCACGAAGCAGTCCCTCCCGGAAGGCCCAGCAAACCGCCGAATACTGGGGACTCTCCCGGAATTGCTCCAGCGCATCGGGGCGATCCTCCAGATAGTGCTCCGGCAGGCCTTCGCCCACACCTATTTCCGGGCTGCCCTCAAAGCGGTAGAGGGCGGTGACCCAGTCGCCCAGGGTGGCGTGCTCATCCGGCCCGAAGGTGCGCTCCCCATAGAGGTCCATCAGGCCCTTTCGATAGATAAACAGGATATTTCCCTGGGTCCGAACCGGCATTTTATCATCAAAGGGAATCTCCATGCCCCCCTGCTGAGGATGATGTCCATCCGGAAAAACATGGGCGTAATAATCCGTATTCAGGATCTTTCTGGACAGGGTGAACTTATTGGACACCCAATCCCGATAGTCCTGGAGTTTCTCCGCGTCCACAGTCACGCCGGGGTCCGGAATCAGCTCACCGGTGGATTCATTGTACCGGAAGCCCTCTGTGACAAAGCTGCCGTCGTAGAGAATGGCGGCGTGGCGGGTATCCGCCATCACGTCAACGCCCGCCAGCAGACGGGAATCATAGCGGATGCCCAGGAGATTCAACACCGTGGGCACAATGTCCGCCGTGCAGCAGTAGGTTTTGACGTTGATCGTCTCTCCCAAACCGGGAGCATAGCAGATAAAGTGGTTGTGATAGCGCTCAAAGGCAGTGTCAATGGGACGGCCTGCCAGCTCGTTGTACTGCTCGGCGGAAAGGCCGTAGGGATAGTGATCGTTGGTCAGCACAATCAGCGTGTTGTTCAGCTTCCCGGCCTCCTCCAGCCGCCGCTCGATATACTCCAGGGCATACTCCACCTCCAGGTTGCAGGCCACGTAGGCCTTGACCTCGTCGGAGTAGGGCAGATTCTCCACCTCCGCCCGGTGCTTGGCGCTCATGGCGTTGTCCCAGGAGTAGTGATAATGGCCGGAATAAGTCATGTAGTAGGCATGGAAGGGCTGATCGGACCCGAGATAGTCGTCCATGGACTTCTCCATCATTTCCAGGTCGGAGGCCGGCCGCTGGGGGGTGACCTCCAGGCCGCTGCCCTGGGCCTGGAAGTAATAGCCCATATTGGGGTGAGTCTGACTGCGATTGTAGAACTCGGCGTTGTTGTTGTGGTAGGCCCAGGTAGAATAGCCGTAGTCCTTCAAAATGAGGCCCAGGCTGAAGGGCAGATAGTGGCCCACGCTGACGTCAAAGCTGGATTCGTATTTTGCCCGGGTCATGTCCGGGTAGAGGGAGAGGCAGGTGGTGTATTCGCCGTTAGTGGTCATGGAATTGAAGGTTCCGTAGAAGTTCTCAAACACCAGGCCGGAATGGCTCATTTTGTAGAGCGTGGGCGTCAGCTCCTCAGAGACAAAGAGGGGCGAGTAGGACTCGGCGCAGAGAACAATCAGGTTATAGCCCGCAAGGCGGCCGGTGTACGCGTTCTTCGGCGTTGGAGAAAGCCGGGCCATGTATCGATCCAAGGACGAAAGATTCTCGTCGTCGGTAGAGGCAGCCAGGGCTTCAAAATCCAGCTCTGGCATCACATTCCACAGATCGGGATCGTAGGTTTCGGATTCTTCGCCATCGGGCCCCTTGAAAGCATCCTCCCCCGCAGAAGCACCGCCGAAGACCAGATAGCGCAGCTCCTGGAAGGTGGTAGCGGTCATACCCACGTTCTGATAGCTCATATCCGTGGAGGTTCCGGCGTCGTGGAAGATGTGCCAGACCGGGACCGGATGGGTGCAGGCCAGGTGCATCAGCCCGAAGCTCAGCCCCCCCAGCACGCAGAGGAAGACCGGCGCCATCACCGCCTGCTGCCAGCGAATCCGCTCCTTCAGGCGTTTGCAGATGATCAGCACAATCACAGCCGCCAGCGGCAGCAGCAGCGCCAGGAAGGGCAGAATATTCTGCCGGATGGCATAGAGGGTCTGATCCAGGAAATCGGTAATGACGCCGCCGCCCATGGTCACCTGGCTGATGGGCATGAGATTGCCAAAGACCGCGTGGTAGATCAGCTGCGTATCCGCCAGGGCGCACTGGAGCAGCACCAGCACCACAGCCGCGATCCGCTGCCCCACTTTGGGAAGCAGGGAAACCAGCACCGCGGTCGCCACACCGGTCATCAGGCCAAACAGGATCGGATAGACGATGTGCCCGTTCAGAGAGCGAAAAAGGAAGAGATGGAGGAAGAACTCCAAATAGACGCTGATGCCGCAGAACAAGCCCAGTCTGCCAAGCCACAGCTTACGGGATGCGGTAACCCTCGGCATCTTCGCCTCCGAGGATTCGTCGTGTTTTCTCATGGATTCCGTTTGTCTCCTTTGTATTGCGAATGAAGGCTCCACAGGGAGCCACTGCAGCTCAGCCCAGCGCCTTATCCTGGGCGATCAGCCGCTTGAGGGCCTCCACGGAAACCCGGACGGAGGCGGAGGTGTCTTCGTTCATGGTCTGATCCAGACCGGCGGCCTCCCGCTCCTGGTTCCAGATCACATGGAAGCAGGAGCCGCAGCGCACGCCGAGCGCGTCCGCCACGACAAACAGGGCGGCGGACTCCATCTCGGAGGCCAGGACGCCCAGCTTCTTCCAGGCCTCCCACTTGTTCAGCAGCTCGTAGGAAACGGGCATCTTGTGGGGGCTGTGCTGACCGTAGAAGGCATCTTTGCACTGGACAACACCCACGTGGGTGGTCTTGCCCATGGCCAGAGCGGCGTCCCGGAGGGCCAGGGTCACGTCCAGATTGGCCACGGCGGGGTACTCCAGAGGGGCGTACTCCCGGGAGGTGTGCTCAAAGCGAATGGCGCCGGTGGCTACCACAATATCGCCGGACTTGACCTTGAGATTGATGCCGCCGCAGGTGCCGGTGCGGATGAAGGTATGCGCGCCGATATTGTGGAGCTCCTCCATGGCGATGGAGGCAGAGGGGCCGCCGATGCCCGTGGAGCAGACGGAAACCTTTTCCCCCAGCAGATAGCCGGTGTAGATGTTGTATTCGCGGTTCTGACCCACGTGGCGGGCGTCGTCAAAAAGCGCGGCAATGGACGCGCAGCGGCCCGGGTCCCCGGGCAGAATCACGTATTTGCCCACGTCGCCTTCGACGCAGTGGATATGAAATTGCTTTTCAAGCTGTTGCATAGTGGTTACTCCTTTCAATTGTTATCGGTTGGGGGGCGCGGCCGATGACCGCCCCTACAAATCGAACAGTGATACCTGACTTGTCATCGGCATGTTGCCAAACGCGCCCGCCTCTCGCAGGGTCTCGATGTGGGTCTGGGAAACCTTGGGACAGGCGGCGGAAAATTCCTCAATGGAGATAAAGGTTTTGCCTCGGCGGCCCTCGGCGATGTCCTTGGCGGCGTTTTCGCCCAGGCCGGAAATGGCCACAAAGGGCGGCAGCAGCTTCCCGTCCCGGGGCAGAAATTTCAGGGCGTCAGACTCATAGATGGACACGGGCAAAAACTCGAAGCCCCGGAGATAGAACTCATAGACCACCTCCAGGGTGGTGAGAAGCTGGTCGTCCTTATCCGTGCGGTTCTCCATGGCCTGAATGGCCTGCAGAGCGGTCAGGCACTCCTCCTTGCCCTTACACATGATGGAGGCGTCGAAACCGCCCTTCTGACTCCGTCGGTAGAAATAGGCCGCGTAGAAGGCCAACGGTTCATGGACCTTGAACCAGGCAATCCGGAAGGCCATCATCACGTAGGCCGCAGCGTGGGCCTTGGGGAAGAGATACTTGATCTTCTTGCAGGAGCCGATGTACCAGTCCGGCACGCCGGCGGCAATCATCTCCTCCTCCGCCCCCTCCGGGAGCCCTCTCCCCTTTCGCACCGCCTCCATGATCTTGAAGGAGCGCTTGTCCGGCATGCCGCACTGAATCAGATAATTCATAATATCGTCCCGGCAGCCGATGGCCTGGGAGACGGTGGCGGTCTTGGAGAGGATCAGATCCCGGGCATTGCCCAGCCAAACGTCGGTGCCGTGGGAGAAGCCGGAAAGCCGGATCAGCACGTCGAACTGGGTGGGCTGGGTCTCCTTCAGCATGCCCCGGGTGAAGCCGGTACCGAACTCGGGAATGGCTACCGCACCGGTCTGGCCCAGGATGGGGTCGTCCTCATAGCCCAGGACCTTGGATGAGGTGAAGATGGACATGGTGTCCTTATCGTCCAGGGGGATCTTCTGGGGATCCACCCCGGTCAGATCCTGGAGCATGCGGATCATGGTGGGGTCGTCATGGCCCAGCATATCCAGCTTCAGCAGGTTTTCCTCCATGGGGTGATAGTCAAAGTGGGTGGTGATCCACTCGGATTCGTGGTCGTCCGCCGGGTGCTGAACCGGGCAGAAATCCCAGATCTGGTTCTCCTGGGGAATGACCACCAGGCCGCCGGGATGCTGGCCCGTGGTGCGCTTCACGTCCACGCAGCCCATGGCAAGCCGGGTTTCCTCTGCACGGCTGGCCTTCCGTTCCCGCTCCGACAGATATTTTTTCACGTAGCCGAAGGCGGTCTTCTCCGCCACGCCGCCGATGGTGCCGGCCCGGAAGACGTGGGATTTCCCGAACATCTCCACGCAGTAGGCGTGGGCCTTGGCCTGGTACTCGCCGGAGAAATTCAGGTCAATATCCGGGACCTTGTCGCCGCCGAAGCCCAGGAAGGTCTCAAAGGGGATGGCAAAGCCGTCCTTTTCAAAGGTGGTTCCGCACTTGGGGCAGGCGGCGTCCGGCAGGTCCGCGCCGCAGTTGCAGCCCGCCGGGACATCAAATGTGGTGTACTTGCAGTCCGGATTGGGGCAGCGGTAATGGGGCGGCAGAGAGTTGACCTCGGTGATGCCCGAAAGGTAGGCCACCAGGGAGGAACCCACGGAGCCTCGGGAGCCCACCAGGTAGCCGTGCTCCAGGGAATTCAGCACCAGCTTCTGGGCGGAGATATAGATGACGTCGTAATGGCAGTTGATAATGTCGCCCAGCTCCGTCTCCACCCGCTTGGTGATGAGTTCCGGGGGATTTTCCCCGTAAAGCCGGTGGAGCTTGCCGTAGACCAGAGATTTCAGGTCCTCCACGGAGTTTTCGATTTTTGGGGCGTAGAGATTGTGGGGCAAAGGCCGGACCCACTCGCACATGTCGGCAATCAGATTGGTGTTCTTCACCACGATCTCCATTGCCTTTTCCCGGCCCAGGTAGGAGAATTCCTCCAGCATTTCGTCGGTGGTACGGAAATAGAGCGGGTTGGGCCGGTCGCAGTCGTCGAAGCCCTTAGAGGCCAGAAGGATCCGGCGGAATACCTCGTCCTCAGGATTCAGAAAATGAACGTCACCGGTGGCGCAGACGGGCTTTTCCAACGCCTCGCCCAGGCGGACCACCGTACGGTTGAAGTCCCGCAGCTCCTCTTCCGAATTCGCAAGGCCGTTGTTCAGCATGAACCGGTTGTTGTCAATGGGCTGGACCTCTAAAAAGTCATAAAAGGACCCGATCTGTTTCAGAGCCTCCCAGGGCTTTTTCTGCACGACGGCGGTAAACAGCTCTCCCGCCTCGCAGGCTGAGCCGATGATAATCCCCTCCCGCCAGCGCAGCAGCTCGGATTTTGGAATCACCGGAGCGCCGTTTCCGCCGTGGCGGGTGTGGAAATAGTAGAGATTGGAGAAGGAGATCAGCCGGTAGAGGTTCCGCAGGCCCAGGGAATTCTTGGCAAACAGAATAATGTGGTGAATGCGCTGGTCCTTGGGGGTGGGATGGGAGCCGAAGTTCATGGTTTTCGCGGCGGAATTCACCGCCTGGAGCCGGTCCACCCCCCGCTCCAGCAGCATCCGGGCAAAGCGGTCATAGAGCAGGCCGCAGGTGACGGCGTCGTCGGTGGCCCGGTGGTGGGCGAAGTCCGGCAGCTCAAAGTATTCCGCCAGCACGTCCAGCTTGCGCTTGGTGAACTGGGGCAGCAGGTCATAGGCCAGGCCCAGGGTATCCACACAGGTGGGACGGAAGGGCAGATTCAAACGGCGGCAGGCCGCCTTCATCATGCTCAGGTCGTAATTGGCGTTGTGGGCCACCAGGGGCAAGTCCCCGCAAAAATCCAGGAAGGCGGTGACCGCTTCCCGCTCCGAGGGGGCCCCCGCAAGCATTTCGTCGGTAATGCCGGTAAGCTCCACAATGGTATTCGTCAGCAGCCGTTCGGGGTCCACAAAGGTGTTGAATTTCTCCAGAATTTGATCGCCCCGCATCCGGGCCGCGCCGATTTCGATGAGACGGTCCCGCTCGGCGGAAAGGCCGGTGGCCTCCACGTCAAAGGCCACAAACTCCCCGGTCAGGGGTGCGTCCCCCTCGCCGTAGATGCAGGTTCGGAAGCTCTTGGTGGACTCCGGAGTAGCATCGGTGTCCACGTCGTTGATGAAATACCCCTCACAGCCATAGAGGATCTTGATGGGCTCCTCCGTCCCGGCCACGGTGGTCTTGGAATTGGCCAGCGCGTCGGTGAAGGAATGGGTAACGCCGTGGTCGGTAATGGCAATGGCCCGGTGCCCCCATTTGGCCGCCTGGAGGATGGCCTCTGCGGTGTCGGCAACCGCGTCCATGGCGGACATTTTCGTGTGCAGGTGGAGCTCCACCCGTTTTTCCGGGGCGTTGTCCTTACGAACCGGGCGCTTGGCCTCCTGAATAGAATAGGGCTGAATCACCAGCTCGTTGTCATAGCGGCTGACGGTAACCTTGCCGTAGACCCGGACATAGCTGCCGGGCTTGTGTTTTTTGGGATTCGGCCCCTGGATGGCGTCCAGGATCGGCTTTGCCTTGGTCTCCTCCATGTACTGATTGACACAGACGGAGCCGGTGTGGTCGGTCATATAGAAGCTGACCACCCAGGCCTTAGCCTTGGGCAGTTCCTTGTGGTTAACGGCAAAGACCTCTCCTTCCACGCAGACCTTGAACATATCCACCTGGAGCTCTGACATGGGGACAGGATCCTGGTAGATGGGCTTGCCGAAAATCAGGCCGGGAACCGCCCCGGAAGCCTGGGCCGGGTCCTTGGACTTCGCCGCAGGTTCTGTGGGAGCAGCCCTTTCCGCAGCGGGACAGCGGGCCTGGGCCTCCTGCCGGAGCCGTTCAGTCTCGGCAAAAAGCTCCTCCGCGGACAGCTCCCTGCCTCCGTGGAGCTCCACATGAACGGGAACCCCGAAGCAGTCGGAGAGCCACTCCTCCACGTGGCGCAGGTGAGGCTTCAGCTCCGCCAGCCCGTTGCCCCGCAGATAGGCGTGGAGCGTCGTGCCCTCCGCCTCCCAGCGGCAGCCCGCCAGGGTGGCGGGCGCAGGGGGATAAAAGCCCGACAGCAGACCGGTTACGTCGGCAAAGTCCATCTCTCTCAGCAGGGCCGGATCATAACGGGGCTCCAGACGAACCTTGCGCAGATCGTACGCACTCTGAATCTGCTGTTCCGCCCGGGCAAGCGTCGGCAGGGGCAGATAGACCCGGCTGCGCAGCAAGAGAGAAACCTCCCGTCCTTTGATCCGGAGATCCACGTCCTCCACGGTATTCTGTTGCAGCAATCCGCCGCTCTCCCCCAGATCCAGGTCCGGGAAGATGTCCGGCAGAGAAATTAATTCGTTCATAGGTATTCTCAGCGTTGACAAACAGTTGACAATTGAAAGGGTACAGTTGACAGATAGAAGCATTCCTTCGGGATAAGAATTGAACTATTTCAAATTGCCATTTGAAATATACCACAAATTGTCAATTCTCAATTGTTGCCTGTCAATTTGCTTCTCCCGCGCGTCAAATTCAAAACACTCACAGTAAATCAATATACCGCAGCAACGCGGGCAGCAGTTCGTCGTAGGGCAGCTTCTCGCGCAGCTCGCCCTTGACGAAAATCACGCCGCAGCCGTCACCGCCGGCGATGCCCACGTCGGCCTCCCGGGCCTCCCCGGGACCGTTGACCACGCAGCCCATGACCGCCACGGTCAGCGGCTTTTTGCAGTCCTTCAGGGCCTCCTCCACCCGACCCGCCAGGCCGATCAGGTCGATCTGGGTCCGGCCGCAGGTGGGGCAGGAGACGATGTTGACCCCGTCCTTTCGCAGACCGGCTGCCTTCAGGATGGCTTTGGCCGCCGCGACCTCCCGGACCGGGTCCGCAGTGAGGGAGACCCGGATGGTGTCGCCGATGCCCAGACAGAGCAGACCGCCGATGCCCATGGCGGATTTCACCGTGCCCATATACTCGGTGCCGGTCTCGGTCACTCCAACATGGAGGGGGTAATCCGACTGCTCCGCGAAGCGCCGGTAGGCCGCCATCATCAGCGGCACGTTGGAGGATTTCATGGATACGCAGGTATCATAGAAGCCGTACTTTTCCAGCAGACGGATATGGCCGAAGGCGGACTCCACCAAGGCCTCCGGGGTGGGGTGGCCGTATTTTTCCAGCAGCTCCTTTTCCAGGCTGCCGCCGTTGACCCCCACCCGGATGGGGATGTGATGGGCCTTGCAGCAATCTACCACGGCCTTGACCCGGTCTTCCCCGCCGATGTTACCGGGGTTGATGCGGATCTTGGCCGCGCCGTGCTCGGCAGCGGCAATGGCGCAGCGGTAGTCAAAGTGGATATCCGCCACCATGGGCAGGGGGCTTTCCGCCGCGATTTTTCCAAAGGCCTCCGCGGCCTCCAGGGAAGGCACCGTCAGCCGGGCGATCTCACAGCCCGCCGTGTACAGGGCTTTGAGTTGGGAAAGGCTCCCCTCCACGTCCGTGGTCTTGGTGTTGCACATAGACTGGATGGAGACGGGGGCGCCTCCGCCTACCAAAACGCTTCCGACTTGAATCTGTCTGGTCATATTCTAACCCTCAAAACATTTCCCAAATATCCTTGACAAAGACGAAGGCCATAAAGGCCAGCAGCAGGATCATGGCTCCGCCGTGGATATAACCCTCGTACTTGGGGTTGATTTTCTTTTTCGTAATTGCGGTATAAGTCGTATTAATCAGCAGGAAAAGCACCCGTCCGCCGTCCAGGGCGGGGATGGGCAGCATGTTCATAACCGCCAGGTTCACCGCGATCAGGGCGCCGATGTAGAAGATGTTCAGAACCGCGTCCAGAACACCGCCGCTTTCTTCCACTTCCTTGCCGGTATCCACCATAATCTTGGTAATTTTGGCAGGACCGCCGATCTCATCCATGCTGACCTTACCGCCCACCAGATCCTGTAAGCCGAACCAGACCGTGCGCGCAAAATCCATGCACTCCCGGGCCGCAAAACGGTTGACAGTAAAAAAGCTCCGTTCGGCAAAACCAAAAGACATCCCGTAACGAAGGGTTTTTTCACCGTTTTCGTTGGCATACTCCCGCTTTTCCATCCGGAAGTGTTCGAAGCGCAGTTTCTCGCCATCCCGAATCACCACCAGTTCCGTGTCGGCAGGATCGTAACGGCCATCCAGCAAAGAAAAGTCCGTGCTGGAATAGGTCCGTCTTCCGTCCACAGACCAAATCTCATCCCCCACCTGAACACCCTGCTCCGCAACGGCGCTGTTGGGCTCAAAAGAGACAATCTTGGTCGTTGGTATGCGATAGAAAAAGCCAAAGAGAAGCGCTACCACCACAAATCCGGTGAGCAGATTCATAAAGGAGCCGGCGCAGAGGATAATGAGCCGTTTCCACCACTTGGCGGCGGTAAAGGCCCGGGGATCGCCGGTTTCCTCGTCCTCCCCCTCCATGGCGCAGTAGCCGCCGATGGGAATCAGGCGAAAGGAATACTGGGTCTCCCCCCGCTTCCAGCCGAAGAGCTTGGGCCCCATGTTGATGGAAAACTCATTGACCCGCACCCCGCAGAGCTTGGCAGCCAGAAAGTGCCCCAGCTCATGGATGAAGATCAGAAAGCCAAAGACGAGAACGGCAATCAAAATATACAGAACAGTCATATCAAATGATACCTTCTTTCATCGCAATGCTGCACGGGCAAGCCGATCCGCTTCCAATACCTGATCCAGGGTCGGATTGGCTGCAAAGGGCACCGTGTCCAGCGCCCGCCGAACCAGGGCGGGGATGTCGTAGAAGCCAATCTCCCGGCGGAGGAATTTCGCCACAGCCACTTCATTTGCCCCGTTCATCACGGCGCAGGCGCTGCCGCCTCGGCGGGCCACCTCCCGGGCGATGGCGAAGCAGGGGAAGGTCTCCGGGTCCGGAGCGGCGAAAGTCAGCGGCGGACAGCTCAGCAGATCCAGCCCGGGGGCCGGGTTCTCCGTGCGGTTCGGGTAGGTCAGGGCAAGCTGAATCGGAATCCGCATATCCGGTACTCCCAGCTGGGCCAGCATGGCCCCGTCCACAAACTCCACCAGGGAGTGGACGATGGACTGGCGGTGGATCACCACGTCCACCCGCTCCGGAGGCAACTCATAGAGCCGCATGGCCTCGATGACCTCCAGACCCTTGTTCATCAGGGTGGCGCAGTCCACGGTGATCTTCTCGCCCATTTTCCAGTTGGGATGCCGCAGGGCGTCGTCCCGGGTCACATGCTCCAGCTCCGCCCGGGTCCTGCCGAAAAAGGGACCGCCGGAGCAGGTCAGCAGCAGACGCTTGACCTCTTCCCTGCCCCGACTTCCCATCAGGCACTGGAAGATCGCGGAGTGCTCCGAGTCCACCGGGATGATCTCCGCTCCATTGGCCCTGGCGGTTTCCATCACCAGCTCGCCGGCGCAAACCATGGTCTCCTTGTTGGCCAGGCCGATACGCTTCCCCCGCTCCAGGGCAGCCAGGGTGGGACGCAGGCCCACCATGCCCACCACCGCGGTAATGACCGTGTCGGCCTCGTCTATGGCGGCGGCAGCCATCAGCCCCGCCTCGCCCCAGAGTATTTCCGGCTTCGGGTCTGGCAGCAGGGCTCTCAGCTCCTTTGCGGCGGCCTCCGTAGCCATGGAGACCAGCCGGGGCTGGAACTCGGCAATCTGCTCCGCCATGCGCTCCACGTTGGTCCCGGCGGTGAGCGCCGCAACCTTTACGGGAAGATGCCGGACCACGTCCAGGGTCTGACGGCCAATGGAACCGGTAGAGCCAAGAATGCTTAGTGTTTTTGTCATGTTATTCTCCTGTAATGAAGAAGGAAGATGTAAGAAGTAAGAAAGAAAGGGAGCGAACAAGATACTTCTTCTTACCTCTCACTTCTAATCATTTACTTCACCGCAAAGGGGATTGTGAGCAACAGAAGCTCCACCAGCGGCGCGACGACGGTGGTGGAATCGAAGCGGTCCAGCACGCCGCCGTGGCCGGGCAGAAGGCTGCCGTAGTCCTTGATCTTCGCCTGACGCTTGATAACAGAGAAGGTCAAGTCTCCCAGCATGGAGGCTCCTGCGCCCAGGATACCATAGACGATGGCCCAAATATAGTTCACCCGGAAATCAAAGGCCTTTTCCATTAGCAGGGCGTAAAGCACCATGAAAATCACGGTGCTGACTACGCCGCCGATGGCGCCCTCCACGGTTTTGTGGGGACTGATCACGGGACATAGCTTCCGCTTGCCGAAGGCCCGGCCCGCGAAGTAGGCGCCGGAATCCGGGACCATGGTGAGGACAAAGGCGGCGATGATGAAGAACTTGCCGTTTTCCATGACCCGCAGCCGGATCAGGGCTCCCAGCAGATAGGGAATTACGATACCCGCGAAGATGGCGGCACAGACCGAACTGAAGCTCAGCTTGGTGTGGGCAGCCAGCATCTCTCCGAAGAGCGCGGCAAGGTAGACCAGCACAGCGGCCATGCCCAGGATTCTGGGCTGCTCCAGCCAGCTCCAGAGACTGACCGCCAGTGCCATGGCGCTGGAGTAGGCAAAGATCCGGACGTGCTTGCAGAAGCCCGCGCCGATCAGCAGCTCATAGACCGCCACAATAGACATGGCGGCCACCAAAATCGCGGTGGCCACAGAGGGCAGCACCAGGACCACAACCAGCAGCAGCGGCAGGCCAATGGCCGCCACGAGGATCCGGGTTTTCATTCCGTTCAGCTCCTTTGGGCACAAGATAGCATACGTACCCTTATAAATATGCTAAATATTGTAGCACAAATCCGTCTTTTTGTCAATGAGAGAGAAGGCATCGAAACAGGATGCCTTCTCTCTCATTCGGGCTATTACACGCCGCCGAATCGGCGGCTTCTCTTGTTGTAGGCTTCGATGGCCAGGTCCAGGTCCCGGGGGCCGAAATCCGGCCAAAGGGTATCGGTAAAGTAGTACTCCGCGTAGGCGCTTTGCCAGAGCAGAAAGTTGGAGATCCGCTGCTCTCCGCTGGGCCGAATCACCAGATCCGGGTCCGGAACACCGGCGGACCAGAGCAGATTGGAGAATTCTGCCTCGGTCAGGTCCTCGGGCTTTGCCTCCCCCGCGGCGCAGCAGGCGGCGTAAGCCCGGGCAGCTCGCAGAATTTCGTCCCGACCTCCGTAGTTCAGGCAGAAGTTTACCTGGACGCCCTCATACTGCCTGGAACGCTCCATGAGCTCCGCCGCCTCCTGCCGCAGGCTGGGAGACAACGGAGATAAATCTCCGAAGAAGCGGAAGCGAACCTGGTTTTTGTCCATATCCCGGAGCAACTCCAACAGGTACTTCTCCAGCAAGCCCATAATCGTGCTGACCTCTTCCTGGGGACGCTTCCAGTTCTCTGTGGAAAAGGCATAGACCGTCAGATATTGCAGGCCGATGGACTTGGCGTAGTTGGCAATGGTGCGGAAGGCCTCCGCCCCCACCTTATGTCCCGCCGTCCGGGGTAAGCCCCGTTTTTTCGCCCAGCGCCCATTGCCGTCCATGATGATGGCAATGTGGGCGGGGACGGACATCGGAGCGGTCCCGCTCTTCTTTGTAAAGATAGGCATTGTTTTCCCTCTATTCTGCGAATGAATTTCCGTGAAGCAAGCAGTAAACGGTACAACGGAAGAATTATCCTTCGCTTCTTCCTTCTTCCTTCTTACTTCTTACTTTTTACTTCCTGCTTTTCGGCTCGATGAATCCCTCAATGCCGGCAGCCCAGGGGCCGTAGGCGGTGAAGTTCAGGTGGATTCCGTCCCGGGTCAGAGCAGGATTCAGGACTCCGTTCTTCTCATAGGCTGTGTAGATGTCGGCAAATTCGCAGCCTCTCTCCCGGGCCAGGGGCTCCAGCCCGGCGTTAAAGCGGCGGACGGCGTCGTTCTCTCTGCCGTCCGGGTCCAGCTCCGCCCCCACGGGGAGGACGCTTTCCACGCAAATCCACGCATCGGGACAGGCCTTGTGCAGGGCGTCCAGCAGGGCGGCGTACTGCTCCAGGCAGAGCTCCACGTTGTCCGGCCGCAGGCAGTTGATGCCTCCCAGCAGGAAAATCTTCTCTGGATTCGCGGCCCGGACAGAATCCACCCGGGCCAGCAGATCCTCCAGGGTATCGCCGTAAACCCCCAGATTCACGATGGAGAGCTCCGGGAAGAATTCCCCGAAATTGCTGTCCGCGGTGATGGAATCCCCGAAGAATACCAGATCGCAGGAAAAGTGTTTGGATTCGGTGGTCGTCATGGATTCCGTCGCCTCCCCGGCAGTCGTGATGGATTCTGTTGTATTTCCGGCGGTCGTCGCAGTCGCTTCCGGCCCGGCACAGCCGCACAAAAACAGCAGCGACAGTAAAACAGTTACGATTTTCATATATTCTCCCCATTCGTCCCCGTGTGAAGCGGAGACGAAGCAAGGCGGGCCGAAGCCCGCCTTGTTTTACAGCTCCATGAGCTCCTTTTCTTTGACGGCGCAGGCCTCGTCCACCTTCTTGATGTACTTGTCGGTGAGCTCCTGCAGGTCCTTCTCGGCCTTCTTCTGATCGTCCTCGGTGATCTCCGAGTCCTTCTTCAGCTTTTTGATGTAGTCCATGGCGTCCCGGCGAACGTTGCGAACGGCAACCTTGCCGCCCTCGCCCAGGTTCTTGACCTGCTTGGTCAAATCCCGGCGGCGCTCCTCAGTGAGCTGGGGGAAGACCAGACGGATCACGCGGCCGTCGTTCTGGGGGTTGATGCCCAAGTCAGAGGCCTGAATGGCCTTTTCGATGGGCTTCAGCAGGCTGCCGTCCCAGGGCTGGATCACCAGGGTCCTGGCGTCCGGGGAGGTGATGGTGCCAACCTGGCCCACGGGAGTATCCACGCCATAGTAGGGAACGACAATCCGGTCCAGGACCTTGGCGTTGGCGCGGCCGGCGCGGATGGCGCCGAAGTCTTCCTGGAGCACCTCCAGGGTGCGGTCCATCTTTCTGGTAAATTCTTTGAAGTCAACTGCCATTTTAATTTCCTCCTTACTGATTAGTCCGTGACAAGGGTTCCGATCTCCGCCCCGGTGACTACCCGGTAGATGTTTTCCGGGTCCTTCAGGGCGAAAACGATGATAGGCATGTGGTTATCCATGGCAAGACTGGTGGCGGTGGAGTCCATGACGCCCAGCCGGCGGGCCAGGACCTCGTCGAAGGTGATCCGGTCGAATTTGACGGCAGAGGGGTCCTTCACGGGATCGGCGGAGTAGACGCCGTCAATGTTCTTGGCCAGCAGAATCGCGTCCGCGCCGATCTCCACGGCCTTGAGGACGGCTCCGGTGTCGGTGGAGAAGAAGGGATTGCCTGTGCCGCAGCCGAAAATCACAACTCTTCCCTTTTCCAGATGCCGGACCGCTTTGTCCCGGATATAGGGCTCTGCCACCCGGGGCATGTCGATGGAGGTCATCACCCGGGCGGGGACGCCCTGCTGCTCCAGCCGGTCCGCCACGGCAAGGGCGTTGATCACCGTGGCCAGCATGCCCATGTGGTCCGCCCGGACCCGCTGCATGCGGTCGCCGCCGTCCTTGACGCCCCGCCAGAAGTTGCCGCCGCCGACCACCACGCCCACCTGGACACCTTCCGCCACGCAGCGCTTGATGACCGCGCAGACCTGGCCGATCACGTCAAAGTCCAGCCCCCGATGGGCGTCGCCGGCCAGGGCCTCGCCGCTGACCTTCAGAAGCACGCGCTTGTATCGAATTTGATTCGCCAAGGGAATTCCTCCTTCGCACGATGGGTTTTTATCGCCTCTCATTGTATCTTATTTCCGCCGAATTGACAATATTAATTTTCATAAAAACGCAAAAAATTTTTTCGGATTATTTGCTGTTTCGTTAAACCTTTTTCCGAGTTTTCAAGTCTATACAGCAGAACGCGAAGAAAGGAGGCGCAAAAAATGCCAAATGATACAAGCTTTGCGATTCTGTACAGAAGGCTTATCGACCGCAATTTTGATCCGCCTCCTGCGCGGCTTGCCCGGAACCGCGGCGAACTGATTGCGCGACTATCCGCCCTCAGCCCTCCGCCTGGAGCAAAAGAGCTGTGGACAATAACGGAAAAATATGATAACATCAAAACTGCAAAGGAAAACGGAGAAGAAAAGAAATGAAAACGAACAAAAAAGAAATGATTATGAAATTCAACGATCTCTCCAAACTGGTGGCAAAGGCCAAGACCGGCGATCATGAGGCCTTCACGGAGCTCTATGACCGTACCAGCCCAGAGCTCTACCGCTGCATCCGGGCCATGACCCGGGATGAGGATCTGGCCTGGGATATTCAGCAGGATTCCTACCTGCGGGCCTACCAAAGCCTGAACAAGTTGGAAAATAACGAGTCCTTCTTCCCCTGGCTGCGGCGGATTGCCGTAAACGTCACGGCCACGCTTATGAAGGAGCGCCGGTCCGTTGCCTTTTCAGAGCTTACGGATGAGGATGACGACGCGGTTCCGGAGCTTCCGGACCTCAGCCCGGAAAGCCAGCCGGAGCTGGCTCTGGATCAAAAGGAAACCTCTCGTCTGGTGCGGGAAATCCTCTCTAAGCTGCCGGAGGAGCAGCAGCTCATCGTCGGTATGCGCTACTACGACGAGCTCAGCGTCAAGGAGATCGCGGACACCCTTCACCTCTCCACCGGCGCGGTGAAGGCTCAGCTCTTCCACGGACGCAAGAAGGTAGAGGCCGCCGTCCGCGCCCTGGAAAAGAAGGGCGTCAAGCTCTACGGCCTGTCCCCCATGCCCTTCCTGATCGCCCTGCTGCGCCGGATGGAGCCCGCGGAGGCTGCCGCCCGGGCCGCGGCAAAGGCCGTCGCGACTAAGGCTGCCGCAAACGCTGTGGCTGTCACGGCCAAGCCCGTCACCGCCCTGACCTTCTCCCAGATGGTCAAGGGCTCCATCGGAAAGATCCTGATCGGCGCTCTGTCCGTGGCCGCTATCGGCGGCGGCATCTGGGCGGGAGCCAAGCTGCTGGACAAGGAGCAGCAGCCCGTCGTCCCCATCCAGCCCACCACCACCGTGAATGCGGTCCTTCTGAGCAGCAGCACCGTAACGGCAACAGATGAGGCCGAGGATCTGACCGAGCCCGTGGTCTACGTGACCACCCCTGCGGAAGAGACAACAGAAGCCACGGAGCCCGGCGAATCCACCGAGCCCACCCAGCCCAGCGAATCCACCGAGCCCACCAAGCCCAGCGAGCAGGACGAATACTCCGGCACCTGCGGCGAGCATCTGACCTGGCGCTTTGACCCCGAGACCGGCCTTCTGACCATCGAGGGCAGCGGGGAGATGGACGATTTCAACGACTACAACGACTGGTCCGGTGATGCTCTCAACTACGGGAGACCTTGGAGCTACTTTTTTCAAATTACCCGCGTCGAATTACCGGAGGGTCTGACATCCATCGGCGACCATGCTTTTATAGGTTGTGATTTGACCAACGTGATCATCCCGGACAGCGTGACTCGCATTGGGGTTGAAGCATTCCTGGGGTGTTCCCTGGCTTACATTTCGATTCCGGACAGCGTAACGGACATTGGAAAAGGCGCGTTTAACATGTCCCTCTTGAAAACCGTGACCATTCCGGGCAGCATAAAAACAGTTGCGAGTGCTTTCTCCGGTTGCGCCTTGGAAACCGTAACCATCAACGGCGGCGTGACCGCAATTGACGAAAGTGCGTTTTGGGATAACTACAATCTCACCGTTGTGTCGATTCCGGACACCGTGACCAGCATCGGCGAGGAAGCGTTCTACAACTGCCGCGCCTTGCAGAGCATTACAATCCCGAGCAGCGTGACAAGCATCGGCGCGCATGCAGTCGGCTATGTCGGCGACAACGAGACGACACTTGAACGCTACGCAAAGGTTGCGGATTTCACCATCTCCGGCGTCGCGGGCTCCGCGGCGGAGACTTATGCCAAGGAAAACGGTTTCGCCTTTGTGCCCCTGGACGCCGTGGCGGCAACCGAGCTGGACGTCATTCTTCAGCGGCAGGCGCAGGATCTGGAAAACAACTCCATGACTCAGGGATGGACGCGCATCACCGAGGTCAATCATATCGGAGACCGTTATCTGGCAAAGGTCGTTCGCACCGTGGCCGTATCCGTCCCCAAGGCGGAGCTTGAGCAGGCCAAGCAGGCCGGTTCGATCACGCTGAACGGGCAGGAGTACCGCATCCCGGCGTCTCAGGAGCAGCTCAACGAATGGATGGGCTGGGAGGAGTCCTATTGCTCCATTGATGAAATGAACGGCGTCATTGTGGGGAACGGGAATTACTACTTCATCTCCGAGATAGACGGCACGTATTATTTCTACAAAGAAATCGGCGGCATTGAGAGCCGAATCGAAACCGTCGCCAACGAGGATTGGGTCTGGCTGGATGGAGACATGAAGCTGGAACAGTTCTTCGACCACACGGAATACACACTTGCATCGTATCTGCAAAGCAACACCATTTCGCAGAACGTGAGAGCCGCGTTCATTATGGAGGAAAACGGTGACGTTTATATTGGCGTCGATCCCAGATAATCAATAAGCATCCGCGGCCGCCGGTCCCACGGCGGCCGCTTTTTTCAACCCTGCCGTACATTATTTCTTGCAATCGTGTTTTCCTTGTTGTATAATAGAGAAAATTTTTCTGCGAGGTGAAACGCAATGGACGAAGAAGTCAAGTCCAATGAATCAAAAAACTTTATTCACGCCTTTGTGGAAGAGGACATTGCCGAGGGCGGACAGTTCGAGGGCATGAAGGTCCACACCCGGTTTCCGCCGGAGCCCAACGGCTATCTGCACATCGGCCACTGCAAGGCCCTGTGCATCGACTTCGGCACGGCGGAGAAATTCGGCGGCATGTGCAATCTGCGCATGGACGACACCAATCCCGCCAAGGAGGACACCGAATTTGTGGAGGCCATTCAGGAGGACATCCACTGGCTGGGCTTCGACTGGGGCGACCGCTTCTTCTACGGCAGCGACTATTTCGAGCAGACCTATCAGTTCGCCATTGAGCTGATCAAGAAGGGCCTGGCCTACGTCTGCGACCTCTCCCCCGAGGAGTTCAAGGCCAATCGCGGCAGCATCGGCATTCCCGCTGTTTCTCCCTACCGGGACCGCCCCATTGAGGAAAACCTGGACCTCTTCCAGCGCATGCGGGCCGGGGAGTTCCCCGAGGGCAGCCGCACCCTGCGCGCCAAGATCGACCTGGCAAGCGGCAACTTCAACATGCGCGACCCGGTCATGTACCGCATCCGCTACATTGATCACCACCGCCAGGGCACCAAGTGGTGCATCTTCCCCATGTACGACTTCGCCCACCCCATCCAGGACGCCCTGGAGGGCATCACCCACTCTCTCTGCTCCCTGGAATACGAGGAACACCGGCCCCTGTATGACTGGGTGGTAAGCAACGTCTCTATCCCCTACCACAAGCCCCGGCAGATCGAATTTGCCCGGCTGGGCATCGACCACACCGTCATGTCTAAGCGCAAGCTCCGCAAGCTGGTAGAGGACGGCCGGGTCTCCGGTTGGGACGATCCCCGGATGCCCACCCTCTGCGGTCTCCGCCGCCGGGGCTACACCCCCCAGTCCATCCGGAACTTCTGCGAGCGCATCGGCGTGGCCAAGAACCCCTCCACGGTGGAGTACGCCTTTTTGGAGCACTGCCTGCGGGAGGATCTCAACGAGACCGCCCAGCGGGTCATGGCCGTGCTGCATCCGGTGAAGCTGGTCATCACCAACTACCCCGAAGGACAGACTGAGGAATTCGACGTGGAGAACAACCCCAATCGGCCTGAGGACGGGATGCGGAAGGTCAGCTTCTCCCGGGAGCTATGGATCGAGGAGGAGGACTTCCTGGAGACCCCCATCCCCAAGTATAAGCGGCTGTACCCCGGCAACGAGGTCCGGCTGAAGGGCGCCTATCTGGTGACCTGCACCGGCTGCAAGAAGAACCCCGACGGCTCCGTCGCGGAAATCTACGCCGAGTATGATCCCGAATCCCGGGGCGGCAACCCCGCCGACGGGCGGAAGGTCAAGGGCGCCACGATCCACTGGGTAGACGCGCGCACCGCCAACGACGCGGAGGTCCGCCTCTACGACAACCTCTTCTCCGATCCCGAGCCCGACGGCGCGGACAAGGACTTCCTGGAATGTCTGAATCCCGATTCCCTGGAGATTCTGACGGGCTGCAAGGTGGAGGCCTCTCTGGCCGACGTGACGCCTCCGGGCCATTTCCAGTTCATGCGCCTGGGCTACTTCTGCCTGGACAGCAAGGACAGCCATGAGGGCCATCTGGTCTTTAACCGCAGCGTCAGCCTGAAGGACAGCTTCAAGCCCGCCGGGAACTGAACAAATTGCGCAAAAATGCCGCGAGAGTCAAGCTCTCGCGGCATTTTTGTTCCGCTTAAGTCTCCTGCTTTGCCGTTCGCTTTTTGGCCTGCTTGCGGACCACCACCCAGGCCATCATGACAATCGTGATGATATAGGGGATGGTATTGGTCAGATCGGAGCTGACGTAGCCCTGGAGCCGCAGCCCGATGGCCTCAAAGAAGCCGAACATCAAGGCGGCGATGTAGGCCTTGGCCGGGTTCGCCGCCGCGAAAATCACGCAGGCGAAGGCGATGAAGCCCCGGGAGTTGGACATATTCTCCGCGAAGGTGCCGCTGAGCTGGCCCAGGGAGAGGTGGGCGCCCGCCAGGGCGCAGAGCACGCCGCAGAGGATGGAGGCGATCCACTTCATCCGCTTGGGGCTGATGCCCGCAGTGCGGAGGGTGTCCGGCTTTTCACCGGAGGCCCGGAGCCAGAACCCGTAGGGGGTCTTGTAGACAAAAATCCAGGCGGCAATCACGATGATCCAGGTGAGATAGACGAACAGGGATTGATTGTTGAAAATCCGCAGCACGGGAATCTTATCCAGAAAGGCCAGGCGAAGCATGGGCAGGGCGGGATTGCCCTTGGTGCCGCTGGTGCCGAAGTAGCTGCGGGAGAGATAGGAGGTCAGCCCGATGGCAAAGGTGTTCAGGGCGCAGCCGATGATAAACTCATCAGACTTGTAGCGCACCACCAGCAGGGCAAAAAACAGGCCCACCAATACGCCCATCACAACGGCCATGCCCACGCCTGCCAGGGCGGTATGGAACAAAAAGCTGCCCAGCACGCCGAAGAAGGCACCCATGAGGATCATCCCGTCCATGCCGATGTTCATAATTCCGGCGTGCTCCGTCATGGAGCCGCCGATTGCCGCCAGGGCCACAGGCGTGGCGGATCGAAGCATCTGCTGCAGGGTGCCGTAGGAGAAGATAGAGCTGAGGACCTTTTCAAACTCACTCACGCCTCGGCACCTCCCTTCTCTTCCGCCTCCGGGCCGCCGGGCGCATTTGCCCCCGCGGCTTTTCGTTTCTGCAGTCTGACAGAGAGGCATTCCAGGAAGCCGCTCTGGGCGGCCATGAAGAAAATAACCACCGTTTGAATAATCAGATAGATCTGATTGGGCACGCCCACCTGCTGCAAGCCCTCCGCGCCAACCTTCAGCACGGCAAAGAAGATGGAGAGCAAAATGGTGGCAAGGGGCTGATAGCGGGCAATCATCGCCACCATCAGGCCTTCAAAATAGTAGTCGTTGCTCACCGACGGCTTGAACAGATGCTCGGAGCCGTAGACCCGGAACATCCCCACCATGCCGCACATCGCGCCGGAAATCACCATGCAGACAATGATCTTCCGATCAATCCGCATCCCGGAGAACCGGGCGAAGCGGGGATTTTGTCCCGTCAGCTTCATCTCGAAGCCCTGGGTAGTCTTTTGCATGATGTACCAAACCAGAAATGCGATTATCGCGGCGGCAAATATAGCTGTGGAGAGATTGGAGCCCGGGATCAGGCCGTCAAACCAGTAGCGCACGTTCAGGTTTTCCGTGGCGGAAACCATGGTCTTATTGGCGCTCTTCCAGGGTCCCTTTGCCATAAACTGACAAAGAGAGGCCGCCACGGTATTGAGCATAATGGTGGTAATCACCTCATTGACCTTCAGCTTGACCTTGAGAACGCCGGGGATCATGGCATAGAGGCCGGCAGAGACAATGGCGCCCAGGGCGGCCAGCGGAATCACCAGCCAGGCGGTGGTTCCGTCCAGGGAAACACCGATCTGAGCCGCCACGATGGCGCCGATCAGGAGCTGGCCCTCGCCGCCCACGTTGAAGATACCTACCCGGGAGCCCAGGTCGCAGGCCAGGCCGCAGATGGCCAGCACCATGGCGTATTCCAGCACGTCGCCCACATGGCGCAGGGAGGAAAACGCTCCTTCCGCCATGGCCCCGTAGGCCGTCAGCGGAGAGTGGCCGGTGCAGAGCAGAATGACCGCTCCCACCGCAAAGGCCAGGAAAATACTGACCATCAGGGAGATCAGGTACTTTGTATTGATCTTTTTGCTCATGCTTCCTTCCCTCCCTGCTGCCTGCTGCCGGTCATATAGAGGCCAATCTCTTCTTTGGTAATCTCGCTGGCCCGGAAGCAGCCGGTGATCCGGCCCTCATAGAGGGTGATGATTCGGTCCGAGAGCCGGAACACTTCGTCCAGATCCGCAGAGGAAAGCAGAATGGCCGCGCCCTGATTTCGCTTTTCCATGATCCGGCTGTGGATAAACTCAATGGCGCCCACGTCCACGCCGCGGGTGGGCTGGGAGATAATCAGCACCGGGGAATCAAAGCTGAATTCCCGGGCGATAACCACCTTCTGCATATTTCCGCCGGACATATCCCCTGCCAGGGCCTCTACCCCCGCGCCGCGGATGTCGTACCGGCCATAGACCTCCTCCGCGTAGGCGCGAACGGCAGCCTGATTCTGGTGGAAGCCCCAGCGGTTGAAACGCGCTTCCCGCTGCTTGCCCACCAACAAATTCTCCGCCACGGTGGCGGCGCCGGAAAGGCCGGTGGCCAGACGGTCCTCGGGCACATGGGCAAGGCCCGCTTCCCGAATCTCGCCGGGGTCCTGGCCGGTCACGTCTTTCCCCAGAATAGTTATCCGGCCACTCTGAACCGGCATCAGGCCGGTGATGGCTTCGATCAGCTCCGACTGACCGTTGCCCTCGATGGCGGCAATACCCAGAATTTCTCCGGCCCGAAGCTCCAGACTCAGATCCCGGACTGCCACCAGGCCCCGGTGGTCCAGCACTCGGAGCTGCTCCACCGTGAGCGCCGGTTCTCCCGGCTCGCCCGTCCGTTCCAGCTCGTCAAAGAGGACGGGCCTGCCCACCATCAGGGAAGCCAGCATCTGCTGGTTTACGTCCCTGGTTTCATGGATGCCCACCAGCTTGCCCTTGCGCATAACGCCCACCCGGTCGGAGATCGCCATGACCTCATCCAGCTTGTGGGTGATGATAATTACCGTCATGTGTTTTTCCCGGACAATCCCACGGATGACCCCAAAGAGCTCTTCCGTTTCCTGCGGGGTAAGCACGGCGGTAGGCTCGTCCAAAATCAGAATCTCCGCCCCCCGGTAGAGGGCCTTCAAAATCTCCACGCGCTGCTGCATGCCCACGCTGATATCCTCCACCGGAACAGACTCCGGCACGGTGAGGCCATAGTCCTCCTCCAGCTTTCGGACGGCAGCTTCGGCGGCGGCATTGTCAAAGAAGATCCTGTGCTTCCGGGGTTCCTTACTCATAACGATGTTCTGGGCCACGGTAAAAGACGGCACCAGCATGAAGTGCTGGTGGACCATACCGACCCCCTGCTCAATGACATTCCTGGGATCAAATTCCTCCACCCTGCGGCCTTTGATCCAGACCTCGCCGGAAGTGGGCGTCTGGATGCCGTATAGGATGTTCATCAGAGTAGACTTTCCCGCTCCGTTCTCGCCGATCAGAGCGAAAACCTCACCGGGCATGATGTCCAAACTGATATCGTCGTTGGCCAAAACTCCGGGAAACTGCATGGAGATATGCTTAAAATTGATTACAGGTTCACGCACTGCCTTCACTTCCTTTTTGCAAAAGCGGGGCCGACGCAAGCATCGGCCCCGCCGTTGGACGGTTTCGCTTATCTGGTGGTATCCACCTTGATCTCGCCGGAGATGATCTTTTTGGCCATTTCCTCCACAGCCGTCTTGACCTCGTCGGGAATCTGCTGGGTCATGCCCGCATCGCCGTAGCCAATCCCCACATAGCCGGAAGACATATCCGCCACCCAGGTGGTACCCCAACGGGAAGCGTCGCCCTCCGCCAACGCCTTGACGGCGTCATAGATGGAGTTGCCCACTTCCTTCTTCATGGAGCAGATGATGACGTCGGGATTGATGTACTTCTGATCGGAGTCCACGCCGATGGCGTAGAAGCCCCGCTCCTTGGCGGCCTCAAAGACACCGTCGCCGGTGGCGGAGGCGATCTGGAAGATCACATCGGCCTTCTGATCGTTCAGGGCGAAGGCGCACTCCTTGCCCTTGGCGGGATCGTCGTAGGTATCGGCATAGTTGGTGACGACCTTGACCTTGGCGTCATAGGCCGCGGCGCCCTGCTTGTAGCCCACGATGAAATCGTTGATGACGTCCTGATCCTCGCCGCCCACAGCGCCGACGACGCCGGTTTTGGACATGGCAGCGGCAATGTAGCCGGCCAGGAAGGAGCCCTCATTCTGGGCGTAGGTGATGTTCAGCACGTTGGCAACGGGCTTGGAGGTAGCGTTGTCGATCCAGATCCACTTGACGTTGGGGTACTGGGGCGCAATTTCCTCGATGTTGTAGAACTCCCAGCCCACGCAGACCACCACGTCGGCCTTGTCAGCGGCATTCTTCATCTGGGCGTCGTGACCGTCGTTGTTGCACTCGATCTTGGTCACCTGGATTCCCAGGTCCTTAGCCAGACGGTCCACGCCATCCTTGGAGGAGTCGTAGAAGGAGCGGTCGCCAAACTGACCGGCGACAACCAGCGCAAGTTTGAGATCACTCTTCTGGGCAGCGCCGGTCTCGCCGGGCTTTTTGTCGCCATCGCAGCCGACAAACAGCGCCAGCATCAGCACAAGCGCCAGAAACAGACTGACGAATTTTTTCATGATTTTCAATCTTCCTTTCCGATTATGCGGGCTCAGCCCGCAGGCTGCCGCTATTATACTCCACATTCTCCCAGGTTTCAAGCCCTCTTTTCAACGTCTTGACTGCAAAAGCCCCGGCAGTCTCATTTCGATTCTGCCTGAGCGTCGTCCCCTTGCTTCGCAGTCAGGACGGCAAGGGCAGCCTTCGCTTCTTCCACAGTCTGATCGTCCGGTTCCGCTTCGGAATAGCGGGCTATGCGGTAGAGCTCACGCAGCGTTTCATCCGATCGGAGCAGGACGGGATCGGCGTGATCGGAAATCTCCGCCGTCGTGTCGCTCTGACGAACAGAAACGCCGTTCTGGTCCAGATACGCGAGATATTCCCGATAGACGGCACGGATCCTGGCCCGGTTCGTCGACAGCTTCACCCGGCGATTTCTGCGCCTGCGGTGAGAAGCTTCCGTTCCGTTCCGTGTGGTCTGAACCAGCACATCCGCATCGGCTTTCCGGGATCGTTCCGGCTTCTTCGCGCGGCGGATCAGCCATATGACCAAAACCAGGATGGCAGCCCCGGCGATGGCGGCGAAGATCCACTTCCACGGCAGATTGACGTCGAGAATCCAGTGGCGCTGATTCTGCGTAAAATCCAGAGTGGGCTCCGCCACCTCGGAGGTCATATCTGTCGTTGAGGAAACAATTTCAGTCGTTGGGTAGTCCTGTGGTATTTCATCTTGAAGCGCCATGAGCTTTGACAAGAGCGCATTCACAACACCAATCACCTTGCCGATTGGCCACATGATGATCTCCAGAAGCGGCCTCAGCAGCCATGCAAATGCGCCAACAGCTGCGCCGATGATCGTCGGCAGCACAAAGACGAGCGGATTTCCAAGTTCCCAGCGGAGATTGTTCGAAAAACCGATCCGCAGCGCCCGAAGCGCCAGGATTGACATCAGCCCACAAAGGCCAAAAAAGACAAGTGTCGGCGTGCTGTTGATTGGAACAAACACAATGGAAAGCAGTGAAAAAACCGGGCAGAGGATCAGAATCAGCTTGACTTCCCGGCGATACCGCCAGAGCTTTTCCCCAATGCGGCAGGGCACGAGAATCAAGCACACATAGCCCACCAGCGCGATGCCCGCCAAAAGGCTGGGAAGACCAGAGGCCAGTGGAAAGGCCAGGACCGGAAGCAGCCCGAAGAGCAGGCGGTCTCTGAGCCGGGAGGCACCGGCCGCGCAATATGCTCCGATCAGCACCAGCACCGTCAAAGCCGCGAACAGCAGCCAATTCTCCCGGAAGGGAGAAAACATGCAGAGCATGGCGGAGGCAAAGCACAGATGGGCAGACAGGCGAAGGGATACAAAGCTACGCATGGTCTGTCGCCTCCTCTCCGGTCAGCAGGCAGACCCGTCCGCCGGTGGCGGCCTGCAGGCGGGCAACCGCCGTATTCACCGCTTTGTTGGCCCGTGGCGCGATCACGATCCAGCCGCGGGGAATCAACTCGCCCACGGCGCACTGCGCCGACAGCTCCTCAAAGTAGCGGTAGCGGATAAAGTGGGACAGGCCGAGGCGCCGCTGGATCTCATAATTATGCTTGCGGCCCACGCCCTTTTTTATTTCCGGCAGGTCTCCGTTGGAGAGCAGCGCATAGGGGATTCGGGCCGCCTCCAGCGCGTCACATACCGTTCGGATCATCGACAGGCAGTATTCGGCCACGGCGTCGGCGCATTCCTCCACGTCCACCAGAATCGCCACGTCGGCGTCCACGGTGAAGTCATGATTCTTCACCATAAGCTGCCCGGTCCGGGCCGTCTGGGTCCAGGAAATCCGCTTCATGGCCTCTGCGCCGGTATAGTCCCGGTAGCCCATGACCAGGCTTGGATCCTCAAGAATAAAGCGGCGGGTGGAAATGTCTCCCAAAAAGCCGCCAAAAGGATCAATGGCCGGTTGGCTCGGCAGAAGACGGGCCGTACAGACCAGCTTGCCCGGGATGTCAAAGGTCCGGACACGGCTGCAGAAGCCAAAGAAATCCCCCGTCTCCACATAGACCTTTCCCAGGCTATAGAGACCCCGCCGGGAGGCGGACAGGTGGATTTTGCCGCGAACACTCCTGCGCGGCATCAGGCTCACCTTGAATCTGACCAGATTCACACCTAAATCCCCGGCACAGTGTTCTTTCTTCCAATCCTCATCCTCCCGAACCTCCAGTCCCTTCTCCGGCGCAAAGGATATACTGGCAAAAAACAGCGGCCAGAGTCCCGTATAATGGACCCAATAGGTCAGGGAGAATACCTCGTCGGGCTCCGTCAGCCGCATATCCATCTCACAGTGGAACTCAATGCGCTTACTGTCTACCTTCAGGCTCAAAAGCTGAGCAAGGAAATAAGCCAGGATAATCCCGGCGATGATGAGGTTAATTTGCTCTATCGGCATAGCTCATTCCACAGGCACAGGCAGCTCCTCCAGCAGACCTCTGATCAGATCTGCGGCATCCAGGTGGCTGCCGGAAACAACATTGACGCGGTGTGCCAATACGGGGATGGCGTTGTCCTTCACATCCTCGGGCAGAACATAATCCCGGCCCGCCATGGCCGCGGTGATCTGGGCTGCACGGTAGAGGGCAATAGAACCGCGAGTACTGACGCCGCAGGCCAGACGGTCATTCTCCCGGGTGGCGGTGATGATGGACATGATATAGTCCGTCACTTCGTCGTTGACCGCCACATTGCGGCTCTCCTTCCGGAGCTTTGCCAGCTCCTCCTGCGTTACAATAGGCTTGAGGGTTTCGATGATGTCCCTGGTCTCGGCACGGCGAAGGACCTCTTTTTCCTGTTCCAGGGTCATATAGCCCAGGGAGAGCTTCATGAAGAAACGGTCGAGCTGGGCCTCCGGCAGGGGGAATGTCCCGTAGGACTCAATGGGGTTCTGCGTCGCCATGACGATGTAGGGCTCCGCCAAAGGATATGTTTTTCCGTCAATGGAAATCTGACGCTCCTCCATGACCTCCAGCAGAGCTGATTGGCTCCGGGGCACCGCGCGGTTGATTTCATCTGCCAGCACCACGTTTGCGAAGAGCGGGCCCTGACGGAATTCAAATTCTCCTCGCTTCTGATTGTAAAAGTGGATGCCCGTCAAGTCGGAAGGCAGAATGTCGGGGGTAAACTGGATACGCCGGAACTCTCCGCCGATACACTTGGCGAAGGCACGGAGCAGCATGGTCTTGCCCGTGCCGGGAAGATCCTCCAGCAGGACGTGGCCGGGAGCCAGCAGACAGACGCCGATGTGCTCGATGGCTTTCTCCTTGCCGAGAATTACCTTTCCGCAGTTCTCCACAAGCCGCTCCCGAAAGGATACAAACAAACTGGTGTCCATAATAATCTCTCCTTCTTGTTGATTGTGCGATTGCGCCTAATAAATATAACGCCTGGGATGAACGAAACCGGACAAAAACTTGTTGATCGAGCAATCGCGTCTGTTATTTTCTCTCTCGTTTCTTTTGCCGGGCTATATTCCATAAAACGACGGAAATCGTTTGCAGGAGAACAGGATTATCGCAGCTTCAGATCTTCCTCCTTGATCCAGCCCAGCTTCCGTTCTATCTCGCAGAAGACGAGGCTCAGCACGGCAGGCAGCACGAAGCAGATCAGCACCAGGCCCACCCAGTCTATGGGGGAGGCGCTTCCCTTTGTATTGACCCAGCCGGTGTAGACGCCGATCTGCCCCACAAAGCCGCAGGTGCCCATGCCGGAGGCCACAGCCGGGCCGTTGTTCTCCAGGTGAAACACGCAGGTCGCCAGGGGACCGGTAATGGCGCTGGTCAGAATGGGAGGAATCCAGATCAAGGGGTTTTTGATGATGTTGGGCATTTGCAGCATGGAGGTGCCGACACCTTGGGAGACCAGGCCGCCCCAGCGGTTCTCCCGGAAGCTCATCACGGCGAAGCCCACCATCTGGGCGCAGCAGCCCGCCACGGCGGCGCCGCCCGCCAGCCCCGTCAGGCCCAGGGCCGCGCAAATGGCGGCGGAGGAAATAGGCAGGGTCAAAGCGACGCCCACCAGTACGGACACCAGAATTCCCATGAAGAAGGGCTGCAGCTCCGTGGCCCATTTAATCAGATCTCCCACATAGCTCGCAGCCTTGCCGATGGGCGGGGCGATGAGGGTGGCCAGGAGAACGCCAACCAAAGTCGTCACGGCCGGGGTCACCAAAATGTCCACCTTGGTCCGCTTGGACACCAGCTTGCCGCACTCGCAGGCGATGATGGCGATGACGTAGACCGCCAGGGGGCCGCCCGCGCCGCCCAGCGCGTTTCCCGCATAGCCTACGGCCACCAGAGAAAAGAGAACCAGCGGAGCGGCGTGCAGGGCGTAGCCGATGGCCACCGCGATAGCCGGGCCGCACATATCGAAGGCATACTGGCCTACGTCAATCAGAGTTTGCACGCCGATCTGCTGGCCGAGGGTCTTCAGGATCGTGCCGATCAGCAGGGAGGCAAAGAGGCCCTGGGCCATGGCGCTCATGGCGTCGATGAAATAGCGTTTGGGAGACAGCTCAATGTCCTGCTTTTTGAGAAACGCTTGGAAATTACTCATGTTTTCTCCTTCTGCGGTTCTGTTCCAAACCGCCGCTCTCCCTTCCGGGGAGACTGCTCATATTTGTCATTCATAATATACAAAACACAAGACATTGTCAAGGACATTTCCTTCCCTGCACAAAAAAGTGTCCGCAAAAGAAATCTTCCCGGAATTTCCACAGAAAATCCTTGCAAATTCCGTTGGAATATGCTATACTATCTCCGATTTATACAGGAACAGGCGTGGAACGGTTTGTCCATGTCCCACAGGCGGGTTCAGAGAGGGTGCGGCTGCTGCGAGCACTCCCCGCGGGGCAGGGGCTTTCGGCCGGGAGCCGCGAGCTTGAAGGTTCGTTTCGGACTGCGTAGGGCCCGCCGTGGGGATCGCGTTAAGGTCTGAGAGTGCGCCGGGATTCCGGCGAATGCGGGTGGTACCGCGGAAGCGTCGTCTTTCGTCCCTATCGTGGGAGGAAAGGCGTTTTTTGTTTTGTAATCCATATTTTTAAGGAGAACCGATACAACATGAAAGAGCAGTTAGAGCAAATCAAGTCCCGGGCCCTTGCGGCGCTGGAAGCGGCGAAGGACTCCGTCGAGCTGGAAAACCTGCGGGTCGGTCTGCTGGGCAAGAAGGGTGAGCTCACCGCCGTGCTGAAGATGATGGGCAAGCTCTCCGCCGAGGAGCGTCCCGTCATGGGTCAGCTGGCCAACTCTGTCCGGGCCGCCATTGAGGAACGGCTCGAAACCAGGAAGGCTGAGCTGGCTGCCTCCGCCCTGGAGACAAAGCTGGCCGCCGAAGCCCTGGACGTCACCGTCCCCGGCAGAAAGCCGGAGCTGGGCCACCGGCACCCCATGTATATCGCCCTGGACGAGGCCAAGGAAATCTTCATCGGTATGGGCTTCCAGATTCTGGAGGGCCCCGAGGTGGAGCTGGCCGACTACAACTTTACCAAGCTGAACACCGAGGAAGGGCACCCCGCCCGGGATTGGTCCGACACCTTCTATATTAAGGAGGACAGCTCCATTCTCCTGCGGACGCAGACCTCTCCCATGCAGATTCGGGCCATGGAAGCCATCAAAAATCCCCCCATCCGCATTTTGGCCCCCGGCCGGGTCTACCGGAAGGACGAGGTGGACGCCACCCACTCCCCCATGTTCCACCAGATCGAGGGTCTGGTCATCGACAAGGGCATCACCATGGCAGACCTGAAGGGCACCCTAGAGACCCTGGTGAAGTCCCTCTACGGCGAGGATTCCGTGGTTCGCTTCCGCCCCCACCACTTCCCCTTCACCGAGCCCAGCTGCGAGGTGGATGTGCAGTGCTTCAAGTGCAAGGGCGCGGGCTGCCCCACCTGCAAGGGCGAGGGCTGGATCGAGCTCCTGGGCGCCGGCATGGTACACCCCAAGGTATTGGAGGGCTGCGGCATTGATCCCAGCGTCTACTCCGGCTTCGCCTTCGGCATCGGCTTGGAGCGTATGGCTATGCGCCGCTTCCAGATCTCCGATCTTCGCTTGATTTTTGAGAACGACGTCCGCTTCCTGCGGCAGTTTTAAGGAAGGAGGCAGCAGAATATGAATCTCTCCAGAAAATGGCTGAAAGAATTTGTTGACATCCAGGCCTCCGACCGGGAGTACGCCGAGATCATGACCATCGCCGGACAGAAGGTGGAGACCACCGCCCGGCTGGATGAAGAAATCAAAAACGTCAAGGTGGGCAAGGTTCTCTCCATCGTCCGCCACGAGAACTCCGACCACATGTGGGTCTGCCAGATCGACGTGGGCGAGGCGGAGCCCGTCCAGATCGTCACCGGCGCGCAGAACGTCCGACAGGGCGACCTGGTGCCTGCCGCCCTGCATAATTCCTACCTGGCCGGCGGCGTCCACATCACCAAGGGCAAGCTCCGGGGCGAGGTCTCCAACGGCATGCTCTGCTCCATCCAGGAGCTGGGCCTGACTCACAACGACTTCCCCGACGCCTGCGAGGACGGCATCTGGATCCTCAACGACGAAGACGCCCACGTAGGCCAGGACATCAACGAGGTCATCGGCAATGACGATGCCGTGGTGGAGTTTGAAATCACCAACAACCGCCCGGACTGCTACAGCCTGATCGGCCTGGCCCGGGAGACAGCGGCGGCCTTCAACGTCCCCCTGAAGCTCCACGAGCCCGTGGTGAAGGGCGGCGGCCCCGGCGAGCTGACGGAGTTGCTGGACGTGGAGACCCCGGACCCGGACCTCTGCCTGCGCTACACCGCCCGAATGGTTCGGAACGTGAAGATCGCCCCCTCCCCCAAGTGGATGCGTCAGCGTCTCCGCGCCGCCGGAATCCGGCCCATCAACAACATCGTGGACATCACCAACTACGTCATGGTGGAGTACGGCCAGCCCATGCACGCCTTTGACTATCGCTACGTGGGCGGCGGCAAAATCATCGTCCGCCGGGCGGGCGAGGACAAGACCCTCACCACCCTGGACGGCAGCGTCCGCAATTTGAGCCCCGACATGCTGGTCATCGCCGACGAGACCCGTCCCGTGGGCCTGGCGGGCATTATGGGCGGCGAAAACTCCGAGATCGTCTCCGACACCGTGGACGTGGTGTTCGAATCCGCCAACTTCAACGGCACCTCCATCCGCAAGACCGCCCTGGCCCTGGGCATGCGCACCGAGGCCTCCGGCAAGTTTGAAAAGAACATCGACCCCATGCTGACCCTGCCCGCCGTCAACCGGGCCTGCGAGCTGGTAGAGCTGCTGAGGGCCGGTGAAGTTCTGGACGGCGTCATCGACATTCTGAACTACATCCCCGCACCCGTCGCCCTGCCCTTGGAGCCCGATCGGATCAACGCCCTGCTGGGCACCGATATTTCCGAGGCTGACATGATCGAGTACCTCCGCCGGGAGCAGATTTCCGTGGAAGACGGCAAGGTCATCGTTCCCACCTGGCGGCCGGACCTGCGGCGGATGGCCGACCTGGCAGAGGAAGTGGCCCGGTTCTACGGCTACAACAATATCCCCACCACTCTGATGCGTGGCGCCACCACCCGAGGCGGCTACTCTCCCAGCCAGAAGCTGGAAAATCAGGCGGGGGCCGCTGCCCGGGCCATGGGTTACAGCGAGATTATCACCTACTCCTTCGTGTCTCCCGCCGGCATGGATATGATCCGCGCTCCCAAGGACGATCCCCGGAGAAACCAGATCAAGCTGCTGAACCCCCTGGGCGAGGACAGCTCCGTCATGCGCACCACGGGCATTCCCTCCATGCTGGACATTCTGTCCCGGAACTATGCCTACCACAACAAGTCCGCCCGGCTCTATGAACTGGCCAAAATCTACCTGCCCGTGGCCGGTGAGGATCTGCCCCGGGAGCCCAAGCTGCTGATGCTGGGCAGCTATGGCCCAGAGGAAGACTTCTACTCTCTCAAGGGCGCTGTGGAGGGCATTCTATCCCAGCTCAACGTGCTGCCCGTCTCCTTTGAAGCGGTCACCGACAACCCCAGCTTCCATCCCGGCCGCTGCGCGGCTTTGATCATCGAAGGCAAACGCATCGGTCTGCTGGGTCAGATCCATCCCCTGGCCGCCCGGAATTACGGCATGGACTGCGAGGTCTACTGCGCCGAGCTGAACTTCACGGAGCTGCTCAGCGTTCTGGCCCCGGAGAAGACCTTCACCGCTCTGCCCAGGTTCCCGGCCACCAGCCGTGATCTGGCTGTGGTCTGCGACGAGGCCGTCACCGTGGGCGCTCTGGAGGCCTGCATCACTGGCGCTGCCGGCAAGCTGCTGCGGGAAATCAAGCTCTTTGACGTCTACCGCGGCACCGGCATCCAGCCCGGCAAGAAGAGCGTGGCCTTCTCCCTGACCTTCCGGGCCGAGGATCGCACCCTCACCGACGCCGACATCGAGCCCGCCATGGACAAGATTGTAAAGACGCTGGAAGCCAGCCTGAACGCTGTCCGGCGCTGAGCTGCCCACAGGGGGGCTCATGCCCTGTCCAAGCGGCGGGGACGAGCCCCCTGGGAACAAAAAACGACAAAGAGGAGAAACGACATGAAACCTTACATCATCAGCGCCGACAGCACCCTGGACCTGCCGGAGGAGCTGCTGTCCAAATACGACATCCGCGTCATTGCCAGCTACGTAACCATGGGCGATAAGACTGTGGACGACTGGCCCGACCTCACCCAGAAGGAGCTGCTGGACTACGTCCGGCAGTCCGGCCAGCTGGCAAAGACCAGCGCGGCCAACCCCGACGACTATGAGAAATGGTTCCGCAAGCTCACCGCTGAAGGCCGCCCCGTGATCCACGTGGCCAAGAGCTCCGGCGTCTCCTCCTGCTACCAAAACGCCTGCATGGCGGCGCAGGAGGTGGGAAACGTCTGGGTGGTGGACTCCAAAAGCCTCACCGGCGGCACCAGTCTGACCATCCTCGCAGCCCTGCACACCGACCTGGAGGACCCCGCCGAGGTGGCGGCCTTTATGGAAGCCTACCGGGAGCGGATCGATGGCAGCTTTATCATTGAGACTCTGGAGTTCCTCCACAAGGGCGGCCGCTGCTCCACCCTGGCCGCCATGGGCGCCAACATTTTGAAGCTCCGCCCGGAAATCGTCTTTAAAGACGGCATCATGCAGGTGGGAAAAAAATACCGGGGCGTGTTCCGCAAGTGCGTGTATCAGTATCTGGATGATCAGATTGCCAGACTGCCCGAGCTGGAAACGGATATCGTGTACATGTGCCACACCATCCAGGAGCCTGACTTCCTGGAGGAGCTGAAGACCTACGTGCGGGAAAAGACCGGCTGCGGCCAACTCCTTGAGTATCCCGCCTGCTCCGCCATCTCCACCCACTGCGGACCCAATACCGTCGGTCTGTTCTTCGTGCGGAAAGAGAAATAATTTTACAATTATTTGCTTTACAAATCGCCCAAAATGGGGTATGATATGAAAAAAGAAACAAGGAGGTAGGCAATATGGAAGACCATACCATAAAGTACCGTGTTCCCTCAGAGGATCACGAGGAAATGAAGCGGATTTTGTCCTCCGTTTATTCCTCGCTCACCCAGAAGGGCTACAACCCCGTCAACCAGATTGTAGGCTATCTCCTCTCTGAGGACCCCACCTACATCACCAACCACAACAACGCCAGAGCGATGATCTGCCGTCTGGACCGGGACGAGCTGCTCTCCGAGTTGGTGCGCCATTATTTGTTCGACTGACCCGGTCCCTTTTTTCGGACATCGCGGGGAGCCTGCGGCGCAGGCTCCCCGTTTTGTCGGGTTGACGGAGTATTCTGTCAACTTTGTTACAATTTCATATGTACCCCGCTTTTCGTTTTTTCCCACAAAATAACGTCTTTCGGACCAAAGCAGCCCAAAATCTGCGAAAAACCAGCATTTATTTGTAAATTTTTCGCCGGAGGGGTTGACAAACTCGTCTCAATGAGTTACAATTTGGTTACATTTCCAAGCAAGGAGGTGCTCCATTGGCTGAACAAAGCGGCCTGACGTACAAGGGTCATCCCTTGATGCGAAAGGACAATCTCGTCTATTACGGCTCTATGGCCGATCAATACATTGTCATTCTTCAGATTCTGGAGTCCAAGGATTTTCAGGACGTCAGCCTGGCGACCAAGGTTTCGGTCCAGCTGCAGCTCACCGACCAGACGGTTCGCCCCAAGGATCGTGTCGTCAAGAAGGGTGAAAAGGACGGCTTCTACACAGCCCTGGACGTTGGCTGTGTCTGGCTCGAGCGAGCCTTAGCCGGTAAGTGATTCGGAAAGCGGAGGTACATATGAAAAAATTTGCTGTTAAACTGATCGCATTGGCCCTGGTCGTCGCGATGATGGCGGGCTTTGCCCTTCCTGCACAGGCCACGGAACTGAAAACCGGCATCGGCGTTGTGACCGCCTCTGCCCTGCGCCTGCGCGCATCTGCTTCTACCGACAGCAGCATCCTGGCCACCGCCTACTACGGCGACAGCGTTGTGATCATTCGTGAAGTCGGTGACTGGTACCTGGTCAATTTCAATCTGGAAATCGGCTATATGTACAAGGACTACATCGAGTTCAACGAGAGAAAGAACATCAAGCTGGGCTACGCCATGTTTGATACCTGCAGCAACGTCCGCAAGGGCCCCGGCACCGGCACCAGCGTGGTGGCGCAGGCGCCCAAGGGCGAGACCTGCTTCATCATCGGCTTCAACTGCGGCTGGTACAAGGTCAGCTTCAACGGCCAGATCGGCTACGTCCGTTCCGATCTTCTGACCCTGCTGGAGACCCCCTACACCAACTACGGCAGCAAGGGCAACACCTACAAGGAAAGCGGCTCTTCCAGCAGCAGTTCCTCCAGCAGTTCTTCTTCCAGCAGCTCTTCTTCCGGCAGCAGCTCCTCCTACAGCTCCTCCGGCTCCAACACCCTGGGCGACCAGGTTGCGGCCTACGCGATGCAGTTTGAGGGCTACAGCTACGTCTACGGCGGCGCTTCTCCTTCCACCGGCTTCGACTGCTCCGGCATGGTCTACTACATCTACAAGCAGTTCGGCTACAACGTGGGCCGCACCAGCACCTGCCAGTACGAAAACGGTTATCCCCATGTGAGCCGCAGCGAGCTCCAGCCCGGCGACATCATCATCTTCACCCGCACCTACACAGCCGACTTCCCCGCCACCCATTCCGCCATCTACATCGGCAACGGGCAGTTCATCCACGCCGCCAACTCCAGCTCCGGTGTTGTTGTCACCAGCTTTGACAACCCGTACTACTCCTCCCGTTTCCTCTGCGGCATCCACATCGGCTGATTCGATTTGTGATCCCTTACCCGGTATTCTTCGGAATACCGGGTATTTTTTTTGCTTTCCATGGGAATGCTATGAAAAATCAGAAAAGCGGGTGAAAACATGACGATGCTGCACCGGGGCAAACAGAGCATGGTATTCCCCAATCGGCCCGTGGTCACGGCCTGGGCCTCCGTGGTGGGGAAAAAGGAGGGGGAAGGCCCCCTGGGCAAGGCCTTCGATCTGGTGATCCCCGACGGGAAATTCGGGGAAAAGACCTGGGAGCAGGCGGAGACCCACTTCCAGCGGGCCGCTATGGATCTGCTGCTGGAAAAGGCCGGGCCCGAGCTTCCCGCGCCGGAGCTGGTCTTTTCCGGCGACCTGCTGAATCAGTGTGTGGGCTCCAGCTATGCCCTGCGGGGCTCCGGCCTTCCGGCCCTGGGGCTCTACGGGGCCTGCTCCACCATGGCGGAGGGGCTGCTGCTGGCCGGAGCTGCCGTGAACGCCGGTTACGCAGGGCAGGCCGTGGCCCTCTCCTCGTCGCATTTTGCCGCCGCGGAGCGGCAATACCGCTTCCCCCTGGCCTACGGCGGGCAGCGCACCCCCACGGCCCAGTGGACCGTCACGGGAGCCGGCGCGATCCTGGCCTCCGCCCAGGGGGAAGGCCCTGTGCTCACCGACGCCACCGTGGGCACGGTGGAGGACAAGGGCATCACCGACGCCAACAACATGGGCGCGGCCATGGCCTGGGCGGCCTACCGAACCATCCGGGCCAACTTAGAGGATCTGGGGCGAAGCCCCGAGGACTACGACCGGATCGTCACCGGCGACCTGGGCAGCTTGGGCAGCGAGATGCTGCGGGCATTCTTCTCCGCCGACGGGGTGCGGCTGGGGGCCCGCTACACCGACTGCGGGGTGCTGATCTACGACCGGGAGACCCAGGACGTCCACTGCGGCGGCTCCGGGGCGGGCTGCAGCGCCACAGTCCTGGCGGCAAAGCTTCTGCCGGCCCTGGCTGCCGGACAGTGGAAGCGGCTCCTGTTCTGCGGCACCGGGGCCCTGCTCTCCCCCACCACAGTCCAGCAGAAGCGGAGCATCCCGGCGATCTGCCACGCCGTCGTAATTGAAAATTGAGAATTAAAAAGTTGAAAATTGGCATTGTCGGAGGTTGTATGGAGTATTTGAAAGCGTTTCTTTTGGGCGGGTTCATCTGCTTGATCTGCCAGATCTTGATCGATAAGACGGCGCTGACCCCGGCGCGGATCCTGACGGGCTGCGTGGTGACGGGGGTGCTTCTGGGGGCCGTGGGCCTCTACCCCGTTCTGGTGGACTGGGCCGGGGCCGGGGCCACCGTGCCGCTGACGGGCTTCGGCAATCTGCTGGCCAAGGGCACCCGGGAGGCGGTGCAGCAGGACGGCCTGCTGGGTGCGCTCACCGGCCCCCTCACGTCCGCCGCAGGGGGGATCACAGCAGCGGTGCTGTTCGGCACTCTGGCGGCGCTTGTTTTCCCGTCCAAGGAAAAGTAGCGCGGGCAATCTGCCTGCATGGTTTGGGACTCTCTGCAAGAATGGCGGGCAGATTGCCCGCGCTACATTAAAGCTTGCAATCCCCCCTGTTTTCGGGTATAATAGGCCGGAAATGGGGGGATTCTGATGCAGCGCATCTTACTGGTAGAGGACGATCCGGCGATCGCACGGTCCATGACAGAGTTTTTGCAGAGCGAGGGCTTTTCCGTTCGCTCTGCGGCGGGCCAGCGGGAGGCCGAGGAGCTTTTGGGGCCCGGGGCTTTTGAGCTGCTGCTGGTGGACGTGTCCCTGGCGGACGGCTCCGGTTTCGGCGTCTGCGCCAGCGCCAAGCAGTACGGCCTGCCCGTGATCTTCGTCACCGCCTCCGGGGACGAGAGCTCCGTGGTGGCGGGCCTGGACATGGGGGCCGACGACTACATCGCCAAGCCCTTCCGGCCCCGGGAGCTGGTGTCCAGGGTGCGAAGCGTCCTGCGGCGCTGCGGCAGTCAGAGCGTGGTCAGCCTGGGCAGCATCCGGGTGGACGCCGACAAGGCCGTGGTCACCAAAAACGGGAAGGAGCTCTCCCTCTCGGCCCTGGAATACCGCATCCTTCTGGTCTTCCTCTCCAACCGGGGCCGGGTGCTGACCCGGGCTCGACTGCTGGAGGAAATTTGGGACGTGGCAGGAGATTATGTTAACGACAACACGTTGACGGTTTACATAAAACGCCTGCGGGAGAAGCTGGAGGATGATCCCCAGCAGCCCAGGATCATCAAAACCGTCCGGGGGATTGGCTACCGGGTGGACGAATAACCGTAGGGGCGGATGCCCACATCCGCCCTGGGCTTCCCGCATGAAACAAAAAGGGACGATGTGGGCATCGTCCCCTACGGAATGACTTATGAAAGATCTCAAAAACCCCGAATTGAAACGGGAACTATTGATTTTCGGCCTCATGTCTATCATATTCGGAGCCCTGGGGCTTTTGGTGTTCCCTGCCGCCGGGCTGTTGGGGCTGGGGGCTGGGCTGGCCGGGGGCGGACTGCATCTCTGGTGCCAGCACCGGCGCTATCGGGAGATCGCCGCGCTGAGCCGCTCCATCGACCGCATTCTCCACGGGCAGGATCAGCTCCTGGACGACAGCACCGAGGGCGAGCTGGCCATTTTACGCAGTGAGATCCGCAAAATGACGGTACAGCTCCGAGAATCCGCGGATCTGCTGCAAAAGGACAAGCAGGAGCTCTCCCAGGCCCTGGCGGACATCTCCCACCAGCTCCGCACGCCGCTGACCTCCATGAATCTGACCGTCTCCCTCCTGCCCGGCGCTAGGGAGGAAGACCAGCGGCTCCGGCTGACCCGGGAGCTGAAACGCTCTCTGGAGCGGATCGATTGGCTGGTGGAGACCCTGTTGAAGCTGTCCAAGCTGGACGCGGGGGTGGTGCGCTTTGAGCCGGAGCCCATGACGGCGGCGGAGCTGACGGAGCGGGCCGTGCGAAATCTCCGCATCCCCATGGAGCTGCGGGAGCAGCAGCTGCAGCTGGATCTGGCAGACGCGGCGCTGACCGCAGACCCGGCCTGGACCGCCGAGGCTCTGGGCAATATTCTGAAAAACTGCGTGGAGCACACCCCGGCCGGGGGAACGCTCAGCGTGACTGCCCGGCAGACGCCCATCTATACGGAGCTCACCGTCACGGACACCGGCCCCGGCATCGACCCGGCCGATCTGCCCCGGCTCTTTGAGCGCTTCTATCGCGGCAAGGACGCAGGCGAGCACAGCATCGGCATCGGCCTGGCGCTGGCCCGGCAGATCATCGCCGCCCAGAACGGCACCGTCCAGGCGGCCAACAACCCCGGAGGCGGAGCCAGGTTCGTAATACGGTTCTATTCGGGAACGGTTTGAAGAATGCAAAATGCAAGATGCAAAATGCAAAATGAATGAAAGGTTGGTCAGATCGTGTTCTGACCAACCTTTATTATATGACAAAACACTTACCAAACAGTCACTTAACTGTCACATTACCGTGTTATAATCGGGCCATACAATCCAAGAGAGGAATGAAACACATGGAAATTTTGAAGGTCGAGCATTTATCCAAGCACTACGGCACCGGGGAAAACCTGGTAAAGGCCGTGGACGATATCTCCTTCTCCGTGGAGAAGGGCGAGTTTTTGGCCATCATCGGCCCCTCCGGCTCCGGCAAATCCACCCTGCTGCACATTCTGGGCGGCGTGGATCGGCCTACCTCCGGCAAGGTCTTCGTGGACGGCACGGACGTCTACACCCAGGACGACGAGGCCCTGGCCGTGTTCCGTCGCCGCCAGGTGGGACTGATCTATCAGTTCTACAATCTGATCCCCGTGCTCACCGCCGAGGAGAACATGACCCTCCCCGTGCTGCTGGACGGACGGCAGATCAACAAGGAGCGGCTGGAGGAGCTGCTGGACACCCTGGGGCTCAAGGAGCGGCGCAAGAACCTGCCCAACCAGCTCTCCGGCGGCCAGCAGCAGCGGGTCTCCATCGGTCGGGCGCTGATGAACGCCCCGGCGGTGGTGCTGGCGGACGAGCCCACCGGCAACCTGGACTCCAAGAACAGCCAGGAGATCGTGGAGCTGCTGAAGCTCTCCAACAAGCGCTACGGCCAGACCCTGATCGTCATTACCCACGACGAATCCATCGCCCTGCAGGCTGACCGGATCATCGCCATCGAGGACGGCAAGATCGTCCGGGACGAGAGGGTGCGCTGATGGAGACAACGACCATTGCACTCGCCTGTTTAGGATTATCTGTCGCACAGTCCCTCCCCCGTTATGACAAGGGATCAGGGATCAGGCATCAGGCATCAGACACGCCTGCAAGTCATCCTGATCCGCAGAATCTCTCCCCGCTCGATCCCTTTCGAGCCTTTTTGACAGCTTATTCCCGGGCGGTGGAAGTCGCTCGTCCGGTATGCATGGCCGAAGGGCGTCTGATGCCTGATGCCTATTGCCTGATGCCTTTTCCTGCGCATTCGGGAGCAGCGAACACCGGCTGCCGCACAGGATCGAAAAGGAGTGTGGTACGATAATGAATATCTTAACAAATTACACCCGCCGCTGTTTGAAGCAGAACCGGGTGCGGACGCTGGTGACCCTCATCGGCATCATCCTCTCCGTGTCCCTGTTTACGGCGGTGGCGGAGGGCGCCCGATCCGGGCAGCAATATCTGATGAACATTGCCATCGCCGACGAGGGCGCTTACTACGGCATGTTTGACGAGGTCAGCGACAGGGAGCTGGCTGAGATTCAGGCCCAGGAGGGCATGAATCAAACGGCCACCCTGGACGGGATCGGCTGGGCCATGGTGGGCAGCGGCAAGCAGGAGCTTTCCGCACCCTACCTGCGGATCCGCTCCATGTCCGACAACTTCACAGATCTGGTGGCAGTTGATCTTTTGGAGGGGCGTATGCCCCAGAACGACCGGGAGCTGCTGATCTCCGACCGGGCCGCTGCCGTCACCGGCGCGGAGCTGGAGCTCGGCCAGACCCTGACCCTCACGGTGGGCCAGCGCGTGACGAAGGACGGCAAGCCCATGAGCGAATACAATGAATACTTCCCGGAGGAAGAACAGCTTGCCGACGTCACGGAGGACAGTTGGGTCATTGTGGGCATCTACCACCGTTTCGGCAACAACATCGAGAGCTTCGCTATGCCCGGCAGTCTGGCTCTGACTGTGGGCGGGACCGGCACGGATCACAAGGTCTTTTTCACCCTGGACAGCATCGGCGACACAATGGACTTTCTCTCCAGTCACGACTACGGCAGCAACAGCGTTGCAAACGACGATCTGCTGCTCTACGCCGGTTATGACGACAACGCAAGAGTGAACGCCGTGATCTACAGCCTGGTGGCCATTCTTTTCGGTCTGATCTTCCTGGGCTCCGTGGCCCTGATCTACAACTCCTTCTCCATCTCCGTGTCCGAGCGGACCAAGCAGTTCGGCCTGCTGAAATCCATCGGCGCCACCAACCGGCAAATTCGCCGGATGGTGTTGACGGAGGCCCTGCTGCTCTGCGTCATCGGCATTCCCGTGGGTCTGCTGATGGGCTGCGGCGGCATCGGCCTGACCCTGCGGTTCTTACAGCCCGCCTTTTCCAGAATGGTAACCGGCGCCGTCAAGCAGTCGGTGACCATCAAGTTAGTGCTCCACGGGCCCTCTCTGGCGATTGCCGCGGGAATCGGCTTGTTCACGGCCCTGGTCTCCGCCTGGATCCCCGCCAAGCGGGCCACCCGTCTCTCCCCCATCTCCGCTATCCGGCAGAGCACGGACGTGAAGGTGCGGGCCAAGGAGATCAAGGTCTCTCCCCTCACCGGCAAGCTCTTCGGCTTCCCCGGCACCCTGGCGTCCAAGAACTTCAAGCGCAGCCGCAAGCAGTACCGCTCCACGGTGGTTTCCCTCTTTATGAGCATCGTGCTCTTCGTCTCCGCCTTCAGCTTCGCGGACTACCTGCGAAAGGACGTGGCGGAAACCGTGCAGGACTACGTGCCGGATCTGGTGGTTTACAATCTGGGGCCCTATAACGATCCCGACTCCATAGATGTTGACCCGGAGCGGACGGAGGCCCTGGCAAAGCTGCTGAAGGACGAAGCACACGTGGAGGACGTGATGTGGGCGATCTCCTACACCGACACGCTCAAGATTCCCAGCGCTGTCATCAGCCAGACGGCCCAGAATTCGGTGCTGCGGGAAGCGAACGGATCCTACGTCCTGTATCCCACGTTCTGCTTCCTGCCGGAGGCGGACTACCGGAAGCTCTGCGCCAGGGCCGGGGTAGACCCGGAGACCCGTCAGGCTGTGGCCTACGACAAGACGCGGCTTATGACCTTTTACGAAGACGGCAGCCGGAGCTACCAGCTTTGCTCTCTGTTCCGGGATGACGCGGTCCCCATCACCCTGACCCTGGACGTGGTACAGCCCCGGGCGGGCATGGTCTACGGTTGGCCGGAATATGAACCCTGCGACGACCGCGGCTTCGAGGACGAGGGCGAGATCATCGGCTACGTTTTCATCCCCGAAGAGGACAGGAACGGCGAACGCTACAGCACGGACAACGAAGTCCTGATTTCCCCGGAGGAGGCCGTCGTGAAGCGGGAGCTGGTGATCGGCGGGCTTTTGCAGGAGCCGCCCCTGGCCTCCAGCGGACACGATCTGACGTTCTACCTGCCCTTGGAGGGCTCGGAGGATCTGTGGCAGTCCCCCCGTCCCATAAACAATTACTTGACTGACGATCTCTATCTGCAGGCCCCGGAACACGCCGCGGCCAAAGCAGAGGTTACGGCGCTTCTGCAAGGCCAGGAGCTGAACAAGCTCTATGACGTCAACGATACACGGGAGGGCAAGGAAGGAACCCAATCTGTCCTGCTGGTGCTGAACGTCTTTACCTTCGGCTTTATCATTCTGATCTCCCTGATTGCGGCGGCCAACGTGTTCAACACCATCTCCACCAACGTGGCCCTGCGGCGGCGGGAGTTTGCCACTCTGAAATCCGTAGGCATGGGCGACAAGGCCTTTGGCCGGATGATGCGCTTTGAATGCCTGCTCTACGGCAGCAAGGCCCTGCTCTGGGGTCTGCCGGTGTCCGTGGGCGTCAGTTGGCTGATCTGGAAGGCCGTCACCAACGCCTTCGTCACCGCCTTCCGCCTGCCCTGGACGGCCATAGCCATCGCCGCCGGCTCCGTCTTCCTGGTAGTCTTCGCCACCATGCTCTACGCCACGGGCAAGATCAAAAAGGACAATCCCATCGACGCGCTGAAGCAGGAAACCCTGTAGGCGCAAAGCGTACGCCCCCTGCCGACCGATCCGGCAGGGGGCGCGTGTGTCATTCTGAGCAAAGTGAAGAATCCGTTCCCCCTCCGGCCACTTGGAAAAGGGAAACGGATCCTTCGACTCCGCTTGCGCTGCGCTCAGGATGACGAGTGGGGAAACTGCGGACGGCAGGGGGCCGTCCCTACGCGCCCAGAATCCAAAACCCCGCACCGTGGCGTTGCCTAAGTGCGCCGCTGCCGTCTATGAGCCATAAGCTATAAGCCATATCCCTCTCACGCAGCAGAAAAAGAGCGGCTTCCCGGCCTGCATGGCAGGCCGGGAAGCCACTCGCCGTTCTATTTCGGATGCCGTCGATTATCGTATGCCTTCGGACGTTTTAATGAGGTAAAACGTGCCGTTTTCGTCTACACGCAGCCAAAAATTCGGTTCGATCAGGCTGGATACGATGTCCGCATCGTGATTGACGTCCATGTAATACGCAAAGAACTCTCCAAGGTTTCCATCAAAGAAAGAAAAGATCATTTCCGTGTCCGCTTCCAGCCATATTCTGCCGACGTCCCTGTATTCGCCTCTCATGACGGTCGCATCCCTTTGATAGGGGGCATTGATTTTGAAGCCATATCCGTCCTCCATTGCAATCACCGAGTAGACGTCGGCGCTGCTCTGATCCTTCGCGATCCAGGCTACCTCGTTAGAACCTCCGGAAACGTAGCCCCACTCCTTGGCCTCCTCCAGGGACTCCGTAAAGCGATATTCCGTTCCGTTCAGAACGATCTTTCCGCTTTGTCTGGCCTGCTGGAGCTCCTCCTCTGTTGCCAGGATGGGATCGGCGTACTCCACCTTCGCAAGATAGCGCGTGCCGATGGGGATGATCTTGGACAGGCGGGTGAAATCGTCGTAGCGCTCTTGCCGCAGGATCTCCGCAATTTCGTCCCGGTTCTCGGTGAGGGATTCAAAGGCAAAACCGTTCTCGCTGGCATAGCGCTGCGCGGCGCTGTTCTCGTAGCCGAAGACGGTGAAGCCGTTCAGCTTGGAGTAGACACCGTCAACATAATCGTAGCCAAGTGCCTTTTCTCCGATGCCGATAACGCTGTCCGGGATCATAATGTTTTTCAACGCTACACAGCCCAAAAAAGCACTCTCACCGATACGGGTTACACTGTTGGGGATAATAATGCTCGGCAATCTTTCACAGCCGGCAAAAGCTGTCTGCCCGATGGCGGTCACACCCTCCGAAATGGTAACATTCGTCAGATTTTCGCATCCGCCGAACGTAGATTTGCCGATTTCGCTCACACTGCCGGGAATCGTCACGCTGTTCAAGTCAGAATAGGCGAAGGCACCGTAGCTGATGACAGTCAGTCCATCGGGAAGCGTCACGCTTTTCAGCGCGTAGCATTCCCAGAACGCACAATCTCCTATTTCGGTCACACCGTCGGGGATCGTCACGCTCGTCAGGGCTTCGCAGTCGGAAAATGCGTTTTCGCCAATGCGGGTCATTCCGCTCGGGAAGCTGACGGAGCGGATCTGATAACGGTAGCCTGCCCACGGCGTCTTATAGGTAGAAGGTGTATCCACCGTCTCGTTGAAATCATCCATCGCGCCGCTGCCCTCGATGGTCAGCAGGCCGGAGTTGGGATCAAAGCGCCAGGTCAGGTTTTCGCCGCAGCTGCCGGAATACTTGTCGGGATCCAGAGGCTCCGTGGCTGCGGGCTCCGTTTCGGAGGGCTCGGTCATTGCGGGGTCGGTAGCGACGGGCTCAGTCTCTGTGGGCTCCGTGACGGCGGGCTCGGTCACAACAGGCTCCGTGATCACCGGCAGGTCTTCGCCGGTTTCCGTCAGCTCCTCGGGAGTCTCCACCCCGGCCAGACGCTCGTTGGTCTCCACGGTGGTGGGCTGATAGGGATTGTCCCGGTGGCTGGATTTCAGCAGCTTGGCCCCGCCCCAGATACCGCCGCCGATCAGGGCCACGGCCAGAGCGCCAGCCAGCAGTCTGCCGGTCAGCACCTGGCCGAAGGTCTTGGCAGCGACAGGCACCGCCGCGGATGCCACGGCGTCGGCGGAGACCTTTGTCACGGCGGCCTTTACCGCGGCCTGCCGTGCGCCGGAAGCCGCAGTCGGCTCCATGCGGCGCATCAGCGCCACCAGGAAAGGAATCGGAGACAGGCCGTAGAGCTTGACACCCCGCTTTTCCAGGGCACGGACGGCGGTCTCGATCTTCTTTCGGCCCCGGGAGAGCTGTGCCTTCACAGTTCCGACGTTCACGCCCAGCGCGTCGGCGATTTCGCTCACAGACATCTGCTCGTAGTAGTACATACCCACGGCGGCCCGCTGGCCGTCGGAGAGCTCGCCCAGGATCTCGTTCACCAGCCGGGCGGTCTCCTTCCGCTCCAGACTCAACTCGGGAGAGGCATCGACGGACAGATCCGCCTGCTCGGGCAAGCCCTCGCCATCCTCGTTCTCCAGCTCCGTGAACAACACGGTGTTCTGCTTCCGCAGGGCGCTCTTGGCCTGATTCACCGCGATGCCCCGCACCCAAGCCCGGAACTTTGCCGGATCCTCCAGCTGACCCAGGTGGGTGAAGGCATAGATGAAAGTGTCCTGCTGGACGTCCAGGGCCATTTCCTCACTGCGGAGCACGGCCCGGGCGCTGCGGTAGACGTCCTGATTGGCCGCCTCATAGAGGGCGGTGAAGGCGTCCTGATCCCCGTTTTTGGCAGCGGCCACCAACGCGGTCATATCTGCCTTGCCATTCGGGTTTTGTCTGGTATTCATTTTCATTTCCTCCTGTGTTTACGTTCTCTTCTTTTCTCCGGGCTCCGGTTCCTCCGAGCCCGATGCGTTCAAGCGCCGTAAGATCTCGGCGAGCTGCCGGCTGGATTCCTCCGGCGTGAGCCGAAAGTGGCCGATCAGTTTCCGGTAGCAGTCGGCGAATTCTTTTTCCTCCACGCGGCTCACCTCCGTTTCGCGGGAGTCATTCAAGGGTCTTTGCGGTTTGCTTTATCGCCCTTCTGTCTATTAGTCGCTGTGAAACGCAAAATGGTTTACGCTTTTTTCAAAAATTTTCTGATTTTTTGAAAAGAGCGCCTGCCGTTTGGCAGACGCTCCGGAAGAGACACGCAAACAACACGATTGCTATTATTGCTGCACCGGGGTGCCGCATTCCAGGCAGAAGCGGTAATCGGGATCCAGCGGTGTGCCGCAGTTGGCGCAGAACTTCTGGGCCGGTGCGGCGGGCTGCTCGGGCACGGGCTCCTCGGGCGCGGGCTCCTCGGGCGCAGGGGCAGGCTCCGGCATGGGCTCCGCTGCGGGTTCCGGCATGGGCTCCGCTGCGGGCGCGGGCTCCGGGGCAGCCGCGGGGGCGTACTCCATCCCGGCGTTGCACACAGGCGTCTGGGCGGGGCCTTGCGGCGCCTGGAAGACCGGCTCCGGAATGGGCGAATAGGCCTGGACAGGCTCCGGAATGGGCGCATAAGCCGGTGCAGGCGTGGGCTCCGGGATCGGCGCATAGGCCGGGGCGGGCGTGGGCTCCGGGATCGGCGCATAAGCCGGGGCAGCATAGGCCGGAGCCGGGGCAGCCGGCGCGCTCTCCGGGATCCGGGTACCGCACTGGTTGCAGAATCTGGTGCCGGCCGCGCACACGTTGCCACAGTTGGGGCAAATCGTCGTGCCGGGGGCGGCAGGAGAAGCCGGCGGCGTCTGCATGGGCATCTTGGTGCCGCAGCAGCTGCAGAAGGCCGCGCGGATGTCTACCTCAGCCTTGCAGTTGGGGCAGATGGCGATACCGCGGAGCACGTTGATCTGATCCTTGTAGGTGCTTGCACGCTGCATGGAGTCCAACACAGCCTGGATATTTGCCTTCTGGGATTCCTCCGCATCCTGGCGATGGGTGGCAAAATAGGTCTGGCCGATCCGCTGAAAAGCGTAATTGATATTCTGTTCCTCCTCGGCGATGGCCTTGTTCAGCCGGTTGATCTCCGACCGATTGACTCGAATGTCGTTGCTCATACGCAGGCTCCTCTCTGTTTTAATCTGGTTTTATTATAAGGCTCGAAAAATGGAAAGTCAATCTGTTTTGCAACTTTTTATGCCAAACAACCGTATATATATTTGCACTGGATTTTTCGGGGAAATTGTGCTAAAATAGTTGGAAGAATACATTTGGAGGAAGATCCCTTGATCGACAAAGAGCTTTCCGAGCTGCGGCGGCGCTTCCGGGCGGATCGCACAGCCATCACCCATATCTACGGCTGCTACGTCAGCCCCATCGGCGATATCCTGGCGGAATTTGACGAATCTCTGACCCTGCTCCCCGTGGCGGAGCAGGAAAAATACCTGGAGCTGCTTCGCAAGGGCATCTCCGGGACCCTGGGCAGGACGCTCTCCGAGCTGAGCTTTTCCACGGCCCAGGTGCAGAGCGGCGAGGAGCACGCCCTGCTGATGAAGCTGCTCCATGAGCGTCTGTCCGCCGCCGAGTCCCGGCACGCCCTGTTTGCCAAGATTGCCGGGAGCCTGCGCCTGCCGGAGACCGGCTATCTGATCCTGCTGGCCTCGGACGTCTACGACGTGCCCTTCCGGGGGAAGGACGGCAGCCTCCACGGCGATTCCGGCGACACCCAGTTCTCCTATCTGGTCTGCGCCGTCTGCCCGGTCAAGGAGACCAAGCCGGGGCTGCGCTACGACCCCGCGGAGAAGAGCTTCCACGGCCGCGGCGTAGACTGCGTCGCCGGGAATCCCGAGCTGGGCTTCCTCTTTCCTGCCTTTGACGACCGGGCAACCAACCTCTACGGGGCGCTGCTGTACAACCGCTCCAAGGAGCAGGGCTACGACGAATTCATCGAAGCCGTCTTCCGCACCCGGCCGCCCATGGCCATCGGCGTGCAGAAGGACACCTTCCGGGAGGTCCTGGTGGACGCCCTGGAGGAGGAATGCAAGCCGGAGGTCATCCAGACGGTCCACACCCAGCTGCGGGAGAAGGCCGCCGTCCACAAGGAGGCCAGAGTCCCCGAGCCGCTGACCGTTTCCTGTGAAGAATTGAGCGAGGTGCTGGAACACACCGGCATCTCTGAGCCGAAGATGGCCGCCTTCCGGGTCAAGTATGAGCAGGCCTTCGGTGTGGACGCCTCCATGCCGCCTCAGAATCTGATCAACACTGCCCATCTGGAATACAAGACCCCGGACGTGGTGATCAAGGTGAATCCCGACCGGCAGGATCTGATCCAGGTCCGGGAGCTGGGCGGCGTGCGCTGCGTCGTCATCGCCGCCGACGAGGGCATTGAGATCAACGGCGTCAGCGTCGTCTGACCGGCTGTTCCGCGCCCCGATGTCAACCGTTCACTTGGAGGAACCCCTATGAAGCGTCTTTCCTGTTTTTTTCTGATCATCAGCTTCCTGCTTCCGCTGTCATCCGCTGTCTTTGCGGATAACCCGCTCCGGGCCACTGCGTCCGCAGTAGCCGCGGAGCCCCTTGAGAGCACCGGAGCCTCGGAGACCGTGCCGGAAGAGACTGTGCCGGAAGAAACCGCAACCGCAGAAACCGGGCCGGAGGAAACCGGGCCCGCAGTCCCGGATTCCCGGCCGGATGAGTACCATCAGTCCTACGTCCACGGGATGCCGGACGGGTGCTTTTATCCGAACAGCGAAGCCTCCCGCGCCCAGCTGGCTGTGATCCTTTACGCCCTCGGCCGGTATGAAGCCGGGCCGTCCCGTTTTTCGGACGTGCCGGAGGGCGCGTGGTATTCCGACGCGGTCAACGCTCTGGCTTCCGCCGGCATTTTATCCGGCTTCCCGGATGGGACCTTCCGTCCCGACGCCAAGGCCACCCGCGCAGAGCTGGTCACCGTGCTTGCCGCCGTCTCCGGCGAGACGGCCGCCTCGGATGAGAGCTTCCCCGATGTGCCCGCCGACCATTGGGCAGGCGCGGCCATCGCGCTGGCAAAGGAAAAGGGTTGGGTCTCAGGCTTCCCCGACGGCGGCTTCTACCCCGAGAAGGGCGTCACCAGAGCTGAGGCCGTCACCATCCTCAATCACTTCTTCGGACGGGTGCCGGACGCGGAGGCCATTGCCTCTGGCAGTGGGCTGCCGTTCTTCCCCGACGTGCAAAGCGACAGCTGGTATTACGACGCGGTCATGGAGGCCGCCACCGGGCACAGCGCCATCTACGCGACAGCGGACGCCGATGAACAATGGTGGAACCCGAGCGCCGGCGGCAGCGTGTGGATCCCCGACGGCTTCTACTGCATCGGCGGAAGGCTCTTTGCCGCAGAAAACGGAGCCTACATCCACAGCCAGACAACCGGGACCCTGAACGGGATCAGCTATAGCTGCACCGGCAGCTCCGGCGTCTGCACGGCCCGCACCGAGGTCCTGGCCCTGGCGGACGGGGAATTGATCCTGCTCTCCGGCGGCGTTCCCATCGCCGCCCCCGGCAGCTACGACGACGGGATCTACCTGAAGGCCGGTCATCTCTACGCCGCAAAGGACGGCTTCCTGCTGCACACTCCCTGCACCGTCTCCTTCTACGGGGTGGACTTCAACTGCACCGGCTATACCGGACGCTGCACCACGGCGAGTTGGAAAACGCTCAATCTCAGCGGCATCGATCTTTCCGTCTTCTCCCAGACCATGACCCCGGAGGCCACCCTCAGCGCAGATTGGAACGTGACCACTGCGGACGTGCTCCGCGCCTGTGTTCGCATCTACGAGGCCTATTTCCGGGTGGAGTATCCCGTCAGCTCCGGGCAGATGCAGGATTATATCAACAAAGCGCTGGAATACGGCATCCTCGACGGCGTCCGGGCCTCCTACGACCAGGCCATCACCCGGGGCGAGACGGCCATCTATCTCTGGCGGGCCGTCCGCGGCAGAACGCTTGACGCCATCAACGACATCCCCCGGGTCCCGGACATCGACGATTCCTATGAATGCTACTACGCTGTGCTCAGCCTCTACCGGGCCGGCATCATGACCGGATCCGGCGAGGAGCACGAGGCCCGGGTATCTGAGCCCGTCTCCCTCACGGAGCTGGCGGAGACGATCACCCGCCTGGAACGGGTAAACAAGCGCGTCTCCTTCACCCTCCCCGAGAAGGTCATCCGCACCATTCAGTACGGCACCAGCGGCTCCGGCTCCTTCCCCCTCACCGCCTATCAGATCGGAGACGGCAAAAACGTCATGGTGCTCACCTTTGCGCTCCACGGCTGGGAGGACAACTGGAATCAGGACGGCGAAATGCTGGTCTATCTGGCCGATAAGCTGGACTTCTACCTGGAAAACAACTACGACCTGGTGCGCGACGGAGATTGGACTGTGTACATTCTTCGCTGCATGAATCCGGACGGCCTCTACTACGGCACCACCTGCAACGGGCCGGGCCGCTGCACAACCACCTACTACAACTCTGCCGGAGAGCTGAAAACCGACCGGGGCATCGACATGAACCGCAGCTTCCCCTACTGCTTCGCAAGCTTCAGCGGAAGCCGGAACTTCAACGGCTCTGCCCCGCTGGCCTGCGCGGAAGCCCGGGCGATCGCGGATTTTGTCACCAACGCCAAGGGCTCCGGCTTCAACATTCTGATCGACACCCACGGCTGGTACTCGCAGATCATCACCTCCAGCGGGTACGGAACCATCTACGACGCATTTCGCGCGCAGTTCACCGGCAACTCCTACGCCTCGCTCTATGGAGCCAGGGGCTATCTCAGCAGCTGGGCCGCCTACGAGCTGGGCTATGACAGCTGTCTGCTGGAGCTGCCCGGCGGGATCTACAGCACCGCCGCCTTCTACTCCTCCGGCTGCGTGGTCAAATTCCAGGCCGCCATCGCCGATCTGCTGCAGCATTACAACGGCCCCAAGGCGACGAAAGAGTCCGCAAGCCGCCCGGAGATCGAGCTGACCGGCAACTGAACAAGCGCAAAACGGGACGGCCTCCACCAGGCCGTCCCGTTTCTGTTCTCTTTGATCCTCGCTTGCAGAGCAAAATATTATGTCAACTCCCGCTGCGCCACGACCACGGTATAGCCGCCGGTTTCATAGCTGACGCCGGTCTCCCGAAAGCCGTTCTTTTTCCAGAAGTGCTGCGCCTGCGGGTTGGTCTTGACCCAACCGAGGCGGACGGCACGGAAGCCCTGCTCCCGCAAGGCCGCGCAGAGCTCGGAGACCAGCGCCGTGCCTCTCCCCTGCCCCTGGATGGCGGCGTCCAGCATGAAAAAGCCCCAGAAGGCGATCTCCGGCCCGGGAAAGCCCGCGATCAGATCCAGCACGGCCACAAGCTGCGTCCCGTCAAAGAAGCCCAGGTAATACTTGTCGTTCAGGGTTTTCCGCGGCGGCAGGGCGGCCATGTTCTCCCGCAGGCTCTGGGCCGTGGCAGGCGGCGGGCAGTGACGGTAGAATTGGGGATTGCTGGCGCAGAGCGCCAGGAGCGCGGGAACGTCCGTTTCCTCCAGCCGCCGCACAAGGTAACGGGTGGAAAGGCTCTCCGCCGGCAGGCGCGACGGCGCTTCCCAGCCTTCAAATCGATAGGAAAACCCGAATGCCTTGGGATTCGTTTTGCCGTTCAGCGGGCAGCAGGCCGGGTCCTGGGTCAGCTGAAAGCCCGCGGCCTCATGGAGGGCCAGGGAAGCAGCATTGTCCCGGTTGACGCTGTCGGTGACGACAAAGGGGCCCTCCGCGCCCAGCGCCCGGAACAGCAGCTCAAAGAGGCGCTTGGCGTAACCCCGCCTGCGGCAATCCGCCGCGGTAGCCAGCGCCTCGGCGTGCCAGGCGCCTTTTTGCCCCGGAACGGGAAAGAGCCGCAGGGCGCTGACCCACCGGTCTCCGTCCGCCAGCACGTAGCTGCGTCTTCCCGGCGCGGCGTAAAAATCCGTCTGGTAATACTCGTAGAATTTCTCCTCCACCCCCCGCAGACCCCGCTCGGGATCCGTCTCGTCGGGGAAGAAGTAGGGGATGGTCCGGAGATTGCCCTCCCGGTAGATCTCCATCAGCCTCGGGAAATCCAGATCCTCCAGGCGGTCAAAGCGCAGCAGCTCCATTCGTTTCGCTCCCTTCCGTTTCGTTTTTCTTATTATACGCCCCTTTCGACCGGGGCGCAAGCCTTGATTGCGTTGAAATCCCTGCGATTATTGTTTTACAAACGCGGCCATCTGTGGTATAATCCTCGGAGAACCATACTTCAGGAGGCAAATCGCATGATAGAATTTGAATACAAACAGGTAGACGACGGCACGCTCTGCGTCAGCGCATACAAGGGCGACGAGGCCGTGGTGGAGGTTCCCGCTGAGGCGGACGGCCTGCCGGTCACGGTGATCGGAGACGGCGTATTCAGCGGTCACCCGGAGCTTACGGAGCTGCGCCTGCCGGACGGCGTCACCGATCTGGGCGAGTTCATTCTCGACGGCTGTGAAAATCTGCGGCAGCTTCAGCTGCCCGCCGGGCTGGAGCGCTTCTGGGGCTACACCTTCGTCCGCTGCGGCCTGGAGGAGCTGACGATCCCGGATGGGGTTCGTTCCATCCCTCCTTTCTGCTTCAAGGACTGCAAGAACCTGGTGCGGCTGAAGTGCGGCACCGGCATGAAAACCATCCACGCCTGGGCCTTTGCGGGCTGCGACAAGCTCTCCGCCCTGGACATCGGCCCGGAGGTCAAGCTCCATCCCCAGGCCTTTGAGTCGAAGGAACTGAACACCTGATCCTTTCGGGACACATGAATCACCCTGCCGGCGTCGTTCAACACCGGCAGGGTGATTCGTCATCACGCACAGGATCTATGCCATTCTCGCGCTCACCGACGCCGCGGCGGAGCTGCTGGAGCTTGAAAAGGACAACCGTACCCGGCGGCAGAAAAAGTGGGCGGCGCGGGAACCGTTATTCCGCAGAGTAGTTCAGAACGATCTGCACTTCACCGTCCTCGTCGTAGAAGGCGGTAATCGAATAATGGCCGCTTGTATACTGGGAGAGTTCCCCGATCGCATCTGTCAGCTCTTCCGGGCAATTCGACGTGTCGATCTCCCAGCCCGCTTCTCTCTGCAAAACCTGGTATTCAGTGGACGTATCGCCGGCTTCCTCCGTCAACAGGTTCACTGCCTCCCAATAAGCGCTGAGAAGACCGGCACGATCCACTTTTTCCAGTTCCTCCTCCGACGCTTCCGTCTCAGCCGGGGGTTCAGCCGTCGGGATCGTCTGGGGCTTGACCGCTTCGGAGGAACGCTTTCCGCCCTCCGCGGTGCCGCCAGTGGGATGGTTCACGATTCCCACGAAGAGGGGCAGGTTGTCCGCACCGTAGATTGCAAAGAGGAAGGGCCGGTCGAGGGTAAAGTCGATCTCCTCCTCCGGCGGTTCGGCTGCACCGGCACCGATCAGCACCGTATAGGAGGCGGCGGTAACGCCTTCTTCGTCCACAACGACCCGCGTCCCGTGGGTGGCCTCAGAGAGGAACACGCCTTCAGTCCCCGTCAGCGGACTGAAATTTGCCCGCTCCGAGTCAAAGACGTCCTGCACCCCCAAACCTTTCAGCGCGTCTGCCAGGTCGAGCTGGGAGGAGATATCGAACTTCGGCAGGGAAAGGTGGATCATCAACTGCTTGCTGTTTTCCCACGCGCCGTAGCCCGTGGTCAGCAGGTAGCGAATCGCCTCTGGATCCCGGAGCAGCGCCTCAGGGGACACGCCCTTATCCGGCAGCAGGAAGCGCATATACCCGCCGTTTACCAACGGAAGGCTGGTGGCGCCGAACTGCTCACCCCAGCAATAGCTTCCGGTGTCGGACTGTCGCATCATCCGACAGGGCTCCTCCCCGTTCGGTGCGTGGAAGATCCCGTCGATCGTCCGCTCCGGCCGGAACTCGTCATTCCACTTAGCGGCAAAATCCACCGTCGTGGTCAGCGCCAGTACGGTGTTCGGGTCGAAGGACAGGCCGTCGGCCTGTCCGGCCAACAGATTATCTGTCTGCTCGTTGAGCCACTGCCGCAGCAGCTTGTCATAGTCCTCGCTGCCCATCGTGCCCCGGAAGGAAGCGGCATAGTATACCTCCGCCAGCCGCTTGACCGTCTCGGCGTTATATTCCATATCGTCCCGCAGCCAAATGGCCGAAGCCAGCAGGGATTTGTTGACGCCGTCGTTGCGATAGTTGGCCAGGAAAATGCTGTTCGCAGTCTGGCGCAGGCTGTCCATACTGTCCATCCCCAGCAGGGAGAGGATCTGGGCTCTGCTCTCTGCGTCCGTCGTCTCCGCCAGCATGGCGAGAGACAAGTAGAGATTCACAGGCGAGCAGGCCGCGTTTTCTCCGTCGCAGCCGCCCAAATAGGCCGGGATTGCCGCGCACAGGTAGCTGTCCAGCATTTGGATCGAGTAGTTCTTCTGTGCCTCCGCTCGCTTCTCCCAATCCTTTCGCAGGGCTTCCATGGCCTCCCGAAAGGCCTCTTCGTCAGCATTCATATTCTCGGAGAGCAGCGGGTAGGGCGCGCAGGCCGGATAGACCGGCTTCTCCAGGGCGTAGGCGCTAACCGTCAGATTGCCCGGCTGCAGCAGAACCGTCGCCAGAATTGCCAAGGCCAGCACCGCCGCGATCGCGCCGACCCAGCGCAGGCGCAGCGGCTTCTTTTTGCGCCGGCCTGCAGGCGCATTTCCCGCCTCCTCCACCAAAGCGTCGTCCACCTCGGTGATGGCGTGATACAGCTTTTCACTTCTCATATGTAGATTTCCTCCTGTTCCAGTCTTTTCCGCAGCATGGCCCGGAGCTTTCGCATTCGCTGTGCCATTTGGTTTTCCGTGCATTCCGTCTCCTCGGCCAGCTGCTTGACGGATACGCCGTACCAATAGCGCCGCAGGAATAACACCCGTTCCTCCCCCGCCAGCGAACGCAGCCAGGCGGAAAGCAGCCCGGAAAGCTCCTTGGCCGCAATCGTCTCCTCCACATCGCCCGGCGCGGGCAGGCACTCATCCAGCTCCGAGAGCAGCAGGGTCATGTCCGACCCCCGCTTCCTGGCGTGCAGGCCGCGCCACCGGCTGATGGCCAGTGTGCGGGTAATTCTGCCCAGGAAGGCCCGCAGCGACTGCGGCTTCGTGGGCGGGATGCGCTTCCAGGCGGTGAGCCAGGTATCGCTGACGCACTCCTCGGCGTCCTCAAAGCCAAGCAAATTTCGGGCGATTGTTTGGCAGTAGCCGCCGTATTTCTGTTCCGTCGCGCGCAGCGCCTGTTCATCCCGCTGCTCATATAGGGCTATGATCTGCGTATCGTCCATTCCATAACCTCCTTTGAAGGGCCCTTCACCTATATAGCCGCAAAGCGCGCCGGAATATTGGAGGAGATTGAAAAAAATCTACAAAATCCGTGTCGAATGCTGTTTTCGGGCTGATCGTCCGCGCTGCGGGAGCTCAGCCTATCCGATGGCCTCCGGGGCAGAGCCTTCCGGGGCGAGATAAGCCTCATATTCGGGATGGGCCTCCAGAGCCCGCCGGACGTCGATCTCATAATCCACCACCATGCAGTGGTCGTGCTGATCTTCGAAATATTCCCGGATGCGCTTTCCGCCCAGGGCTTCCATCGTCCTCCAGGAAGCTGGGTTATCCAGATCGGCATCCAGCAGCACCTGCCTGATCCCGTGATCCGCGCAGACCTTCAACCCCAGGTAGAGGTTGATCTTGTTGTACCCCTTTCCCCGTTCCGTAGGCCGGATGGAATAGCCGATGTGCCCGCCGTAACGGCGCAGCCGCTCGTTGAGAGCCAGTCGGATGTTGATCATGCCGATGATCCTCCCGTCCCCCTGACGAACCAGAAAATAGGTCCGTGCCGGAACCTTTTCTTCGCTGGGCTCCCTGATATAATCCGCGTTCAGCTTTTCAAGCCAGCCCGCATAATCGTCCAGATAGCGGTGCAGGCCGCCGGTTCCGTTGATCTCGGAGCCGTATTCCCGGAACTCGCGGATAAACGCAATGGCGTCCGCTTTCCGTTGGGGCCCCGGCACTTCAAAATAGAATTGTTCCATATTCTTCTCCTTCCGGCGTCGAATCAACGCCGATCACCCGGTCGATTTCAAATAGCAATCACATCGTTTCCTTGCCCTTTTCTGCCGGATACCCTGTATGCTTCAGCGGGCGTCATTTTCCTCTGACGCGTCCCGGACGTCGATGGGCGACCGGTCCAGCCAGGGCGGGCATGGGAGCAGGTCGGGGCCGCTCTCTCCCACCGGGCCGATCTGCGCCTCCCGGCTGGCCAGGACGATGCCGATGTCCGCCACCACCAGGCGCTTCATATAGCGGCCGGCGTGCTCCGTCACCAGGCCCCGCTTGACGAAGCCCACGGTCACAGTCAGGTCGGAGCAGACGGCGGTCTCGGCCTCGCCGGTGTCGCCGTTCATGCCGCTGTTGATGTCCACGCTGACGACCCTGGCCCCGCAGGCGTTGATCTCCTCCACTGCCCCCAGCCAGGGCTCCCGCAGGCTCCCCTGGAAGCCCGTGCCCAGCAGGCAGTCCACCACTGTATCGCAGTCCGAGAACGCACCCGGCGCGTAGGCTGCCATGGGCACCCCCAGGGCGGCCGCCTGGGCGGCGTAGTAGCCGCTGTCCTCGGTCAGCTTCTCGCTGAGCTTCACGATCCGGCAGCGCTGGTCGTTCCGGGTCAGAATGCAGGCCAGGGCGTAGCCGTCCCCGCCGTTGTTGCCGCCGCCCACGGCAATGGCCGTCATACCGTCCCATTGGGCGGCCCGGTATACCCCCAGGGCAGCCCGGTACATCAGCGTCCGGCCGGGACAAAAGCGCTCAATGGTCATGCGGTCGCTCTCGCGCATATTTTCCACGGAAATACAGTCCAGATAGGTCTGTTTCATGCTGTAATCCTCTTTCGGTTGGTTGATTTCTTCTCCGATCCGTTCTTGTTATTGGGCTTCCCATGACAGCATTCTCCATTTTTGCCGCATTTCGCAGCCTGTTGCCTGCTATCTGCGGTTTTCCTTTACCATGCGGCAATCCACGGAGCCTGTTCTGGGGCTGACTTCTTCCGTGCCGTCAAAGCGGAATCCGCATTTTTCATAGAATCGGATCGCACGGCGGTTTTCCTTCAAGACCCACAGGCATTGTGTAGAATAGTCTGCAAGCTGCTCCAGGCCCACCCGCATGAGCCTCTGGGCGACGCCGGTGCCGTAGTATTCCGACAGCACGTAGAGCGCAAAGACTTCTCCCACGCCGGGGGCTTCCTCGCCCCGATCCCCCACGCAAATGAAGCCGACGACCCGCTCCCCGTCCTTTGCGACCCAAATGCCCTCCGGATAACGGAACGCCCAATCGGTGCATTTTTCCAGGCTCAGGCCGTCCAAAAACTGCTGTGACACCATGCCGGGATAGGCCTCATGCCAGGATCTCCAATGCACGTAAGCCTTTCCGCGCTTTTCCTCGTCACTTTCCATCGGCTTGATTTGGATATTCTCGCTTCCGGTTTGCGGATTCATACCCTCGTCCTCCCTTTCAGATCAAATCAGGATCCCGCTGCATTTTTACGGTTTACAGTGCTTTTTCCAGTTCCTTTACCGAATGATGATGGCCGTGGACGTCGTCGGAAAGATAATGGTTGTGCGCGTGGTCATGGATGACGGTGTGGGTATGGGTCGTGCCGTCGTGGGTATGGGTGAAGATCACGATCTCATTTATTCTGTACCTTCGTTTTGTCCATGAATCGATCACCGGATCTGTTGCGATTTGCGGCGGAAATGTGCTATCGCCGCATTGCGGATTTTATCATTGCTGTCATGCATCTGCTCCTCCCACAGTTCCGGAGTCATCATGTGGTTACGTCCCATGAGCCGGACAGCTGTTTCCCGGCAGCAGGAGCACAGCGTTGATTCATATACAAGGGGCAACAGGTGTTTCGGAGGTGAATCCACGCCGGAATCCTTTTTAAACAAGTCGAAGATTGCCAGGTGCAGCCAATGCCAGTTGGATTTGCAGGCGTAGTCCACGGGATAGGCTTGCAGCAGGGCGTATAATCGGGCTTCATCCTCCGGGAGATAATTCTTGATCGCAATCGGCAGCGCATTGTCAGGGTCGTTGGCCAGAAGCGCCCACGCAAAGTCCCGAACCGCCGGGTGGCGGATCTCAGACAATGCTTCCAGCGCTACAGATCGAAGCCGGGGATGCTCAGAATGGGCGTCGTTAATCACCGGCGTGGGATCGAGGGGATAAGGACACATCACGAAAGCTTCCAGAGCTGCGGCTCGCGCTTCCGGGTCCTCCGCGGCTAGATAGATCTCCGCGTACTTCGGCGCGAGCTCCGGAGCGCTCCGCTTCAAATAGCCGGACAAGAGACGGCCACCGTCCGGTATTCTCGTTTCCCGCGGCAGATCCCTCTGCGCATCCCACTTGCAATTGCTCTCGTCGATGGCGGCGAAATAGGCTGTCAATTCGGCGGACTTCTCAGCGCTTTTCCGCAACCACTGATGGAAGCGCTTCGGTCTGCTATCGTACAGCCACATAAAGTCCCATCCGTCATACAGACGGCTTTTCAGAAACAGACCGCCGACGTCCAGGGCAATCCTGGAATAGTTCGCTTCCTTCCAGCTCAATGCGATACAGAGAGATTCAAAGCAGTCAATTGTGTTTCGCATTCTGCGGCTCGCCCGGCGGAAGCTGTGCAGCGCCGCAAGCAGCTCCTTGTATTTCTCCCAGAGCGCAGCTTCCGCAGCCCCGTCGCCGTCCTCGGCAAAATAAGAGAGCAGCTCTGAAAAATGCGAATAATCCCAGCCGCCGTCGGGCTGTTTCCTTTGAAACCGTTCTATCACATGGTCCCGGAACGCTGCGCGGTCGGAATAGCACAAAATCAGCTGATAGTCATACCAGGCCCTTGTTCCCTCGCATTGCGTGTCAAAAGCAAGGTTCCTTCCACAGGCCCACAGCACCAGATCCCGATACCGCTCCGGGTCGTTTCTGACTGCAAGATAACCTCTGCCAAGGCCGCGCCGGATGGCCTGTTTTACGTCATTCTTCGTCACAGGGGAAACGCTTTTCGTCATCATAAGGCAAAAATCTCCATAAATATGGGGGTGCGGTTCTTCGTGTTTTTGTCTTCAGAAATAACTGCTGCTTCCAATAGGAACAATGAAAACTGTACGAGGCTCTTACGCAGGTTGCCTCCGGCGAAACACCTTTCGGACTTGCTGCAAAAACCTCGTACGACTGTAGTTTATCACAAAGAACTGCAAAAAGCAATATGCTCCGTGCATTTCACAGGCAGGAACATGGGGAGACAGTTCAAAAAAAGCGAAAATTTCCTCTTGACTCTCACGTTACGTGATCGTGTATAATAGCTGTGCGAGAGGAGTTGAGCTGCCATGATGACGGTGCATGCGGTCAGCAAGCTGACCGGGGTTTCCATCCGGGCGCTGCAGTACTACGACGAGATCGGCCTTTTGCCGCCCACGCAGTACACCGAGGCCGGATATCGACTGTACGACGACGCCGCGCTGGAGCGGCTGCAGCAGATCCTGCTGTTCCGGGAGCTGGAGTTCCCGCTCAAGGAGATCAAGCGGATTTTGGAAAACCCGGCCTTTGACCGGAGCAAGGCGCTGGAGCAGCAGATCGAGCTTTTGACCCTGAAGCGGGAGCACATCGACAATTTGATCCGCATGGCGCGGAACGTGAAACTGACAGGAGGGATTTCTATGAATTTTGAAGCCTTTGACAAGACGAAGTTAGAGGAATACGCGGCCCTGGCCAGAGAATCCTGGGGTGCGACGCCGGAATACCGGGAGTTCGAGCAGAAAAACGCCGGGAAGACGCTGGCCGAACAAAAGCAGACCGGCGACGGCCTGATGGCGCTGTTCGCGGAATTCGGCGCCCTGAAGGACGGCGACCCCGCCGCCCCGGAGGCCCAGACCCAGGCCCGCCGGGTCCGAGACTACATCACCGAGCACTACTACAGCTGCACGAACAAGATCTTCGCCCAGCTTGGCAAGCTATACGGCAGCGGCGGCGAGTTCACCGAGAACATCGACAAAGCCGGCGGCCCCGGCACCGCCGTTTTTGCCGCCGAAGCGATCCGGATTTTCTGCGAAGCATAACGATATGACAGGCAAGGCCGCCGAAGTCCGGATCCTCCCAATCCGCAAAAATCGGAGCGGCTTTTGAGCGTTCGTTTCACGCTCTTTATCCCCATCCGCGACAAGGTCAATTTCAGCTATCTTCGATACGGAACGGTATCCCCGGTATCTGTGCTCAGGATAAGCTGACCGTTTTTGTCAAAAGAATACCGGAACACCTTGCAGGTGCCACCGATGGAGAAGGAGCTGGTGGCCGGTGAGAAAAAGGTGGAGGTGATGCTCTCCACGTCCCATTCCAGCGCTCCCGCCGCGTTGACGGCCAGCCGCCCGCCCAGGGAGCCCTTCACGGAATAGAAGGTCTGGGGCGTCCCGCCCTCCAGATCGCAGAGGAGCAAAACGGCGGTGTAGTTGTCCCGGACCACGGGCGTCAGCGCTTCGCTTGGGATCTCGCCCATTGTGCCGTCCGACGAAGTATGACCGAAGAGGACATAGTCCAGGATATTGGCGATCTCGTGCCGTCCGCCCTCGTCGGTCTGCTTGGGGACGGCGTAGGCGGAGAGATAGACCCGGCCGCCGAAGACGGTCATATCCTGAATGTAGTAATCGCAGTCCTCCGCTTCGTAGGAATAGCTGGCAATCACATTCCCCGCCCGGTCGACCCGGTACAGGAGTGCGGTGTCCCGCTCAATATAATTACCGACCTGGATCAGATAATCGTCGCCCAACCGCGTCGCGTTCTGGATGCCCAGATTGCCGATCTCGGACTGATGGGATTCGATTTCTTTCCCGGTTTCGCTGTCCAGAATGCTCAAGCACAGGGTGTTCAGATTGCCCCGGCTGACGACGGCCCAGCTGCCGTCCTCGTTGTCCAGCACGTCCGCGATATACTCGTGCTTAAAACCGTGCAAAAGCGGGCGCTGCCACAGGATTTTTCCTTCGCGATCCACCCGGGCAAGCCAGCCGCGGGTCACGTCCTCCGAGGATCTGGTCTCGTTTTGCCCCCAGACTGCCACCGAATCGGGCTGCTCCGCGTAATCCGACACGTAAAAATCTGTGAATGACGCAGTCCAAGCCAACGCGCCGTCCCGGTAACATTCCAGCGAGCTGCTTTCCAGCACGTCAAAGCCGGCGGTTTCATCCCGGACGTAGTGAAAGTCCTTCCGGTAGCTGATGCCGCTCATGGTGATCGGCTCGTACCAGACCTTTCGATCCCAAACCGCCGCCAGCTCCTCCGGCGTGGGCTCGTCCTGCCGGAGCTCCCAGCCGGGGATGGAATTCCGGAGCACCTCCGCCGTTTTGCCGGAAGCAAAGCGCTTGGTCGTAATGTCCCGATAGACCTCCTTCACCTCGGCCCGGCTCAGGCCTTCCATTGAAAGACCGTTTTCCTCAAAAAAAGCAACTGCCGCCTGATACTCCTTTGCTTCCGCGTGAAACGCCAGCGCGGTTCCTCCAAGCGCCACAACCAGAGCAAGACAAGCCGCCAGCGCGCCCCATCGGATCCGCCGTGCGCGCTTTGCGCGGCTGTCAGGCCTGGAAGCCGACTCCGCCAGCCCATCCGCAGCGAACGCGTCTGCCTCGTCGATGTAGTTCGGGTCGATCAAATCGATCGCTTTTGATACGGTTTCCTGTTTCATATGGACACGTCCTCCTTCGTTAAGTAGTTTTTCAGGGACTTCCGAAGCCTGGATAGCCGCACAGAGATATTGTGCTTGCTGGTGTGGAACAGCAGGGCGAGCTCCTCGATGGAATCCGCGTGCCAGTAGCGCCGGACAAACAGGATCCGGTTTTCACGCTCCAGCGTTGCGAGAAAGCGGTTGATATATCCCGCCAGCTCCTTCGCTTCGACCTCCTCCTCGACAGACACGGAGGACGGGATGCAGTCCGCGATCTCCTCCAGCGCAGCGTCGTAAATGCTGTTTCGCTTTTGCGCGGTGTTCGCATGGTACTTCTTGAGGGCGAGATTCCGAACGATCCGGCAAACGTAGCTCAAAAGCGGATTCGGCCTCTGAGGCGGTATCGTATTCCAAACCGCAAGATAAGCATCGTTTACACATTCCTCGGAATCCTGTCGATTGTTCAGGATATGCCCTGCGACCTGAAGGCAGGCGGCACCGTATTTTCCGGACAATTCGGAAACAGCCTGTTCAGAGCGGGCAAAAAATAATTCTATAATTGCTCCATCATCCATGCGCTCACCTCCCTGTCTGCCTCACCTATATACTACGGATTCAGGAGGAAAAATCTCAATAACAGTTCTCAAGGTCCGCGAAAAAGGATTGCGTTGGCGTAAGCGCCTTTTATTTCAAGCATCTGGACTCCTTTGTATCGTTCTATTCCATCCTATAACAGACGGATTCCCGGCTGAATTCGCAGCCGAGCTTTCCCACAGCATCCACGCAAACGCCCTTGCCGTGCGCAGATCCGGGTCCCGGAAGTGATTTCCGGGATTCCATTCCAGAACGCAGTCCGTTCCGCGGGCGGACAGCCAGGCGGAAAGCGCCCGAATGCGATCCCCTACCGTTGCCATGACGGGGTTCCGGGTCTTCTCCTCCCGGTCGCCCAGACTCAGATAGACTCTGCCGCACTGCAAGCCGTGCTCCTGCACGTAGTCCGTAAAGCCCGGGAACCATACCGAGGGGGAGGCCGCTGCCACGCCCGCAAAGGCGTCCGTCCGGCAGGCCGCCCAGAGCGCGAACAGTCCGGCGAGAGAATAGCCGCCGATGAAACAGTGCTTATCTTTCTCCGGGCAGAGCCGCAGGAGCTCGGCCAGCGTTTGCTCCGCTCCGCCGCCGAAGGCTTCCTTCCCGAAGACAGCCGGAGCCTCCCAGGGGGAGAGATCCCGGTTCCAGTCCTGGATCTTCACCGCGATCAGGCGAAAATCCGGCCCGGCCAACGCCGCGATGGCCGCCGCTTCGTTCTCAATTCCGGCCAAATCGTGATCGTCCACCGGCTGGATCAGCACGCGACGGGACGCAGGGCTTCCGTATTCGTATGTGATCATAGCTTCCCCCTCCGCTGCTGAATACTATGGGAATATCAACGTACAACACGACAAATAGAACCCTACCGAGCTTTTTTCATAATATACGCTTTTACGACAGGACGAATGGGAGGAGAAATCTCAAAAAGATCGATCTCATCGCAGGCAAAAAACCGGAGCTCCTCCATCTCCCCGTCTGTCGCTTTGGGATCGCCGCTCCATTTCCTGCAAATAAAAACGATTTCGAAATTGGAGACTTCATCGCCGTTCGGATAAATGTAATGAGCTTCCGGCCCGGAATTTACGCAGAAAAACTCAAGCTCTTCCGCGATCAAGCCCATTTCTTCATACAGTTCCCTTTTTGCACAGTCTTCGACACGTTCATCTATTTCCGCAGCGCCTCCGGCATATCCCCATTTATGATTATCCGAACGTCTTCCTAACAGGATTCGCCCTTTTTCATCGACGCAAATGATGCTGCCGGCGCATTGCATGATCGTTTTATGACCAACCAGTTTTCTCATTTCAGCCATGTAACCAGTCATTTCAAATTCCTCCGCAAGTGGTCTCTGCCTGTATCGTCTCGCATTTGCATCCCTAAAAGCGGTACATTATCGCCGAATTCCAAGCCATTTTTGCAGTTGATCGTCCGTTGCCTCCGGGAAGAAGTCTCGAATTTGTGCTATAATTCTCCGCTGGGAGTCCTCCGGCGGTTCCCGATAGGCCTCCGCGATGCGGTCGTAGCCTAACTTGGTTTCCGGCGGGGTGATGATTGCGATATGCCAGCCGTAGAGCTGGCCTTTTTTGTTCGTGCGCTGACGGAAATCTCCGATGCAGAGATAGCTTTGCATTTCCAGCTCGGTCAGCGTTCCCTCAAAGTTCTTCTCGCCGCCCTTGCCGAAGCCTGCCTGGGCCTTTAACGCAAAGGAATGCAGCTCCGTCCCATTCGGCAGGCCATCGGTCAGGAAGGGCTGCATCAGCTTCCGGTGGCGCTGCGGGGCAAGACCCTCGTCGATCAATGTGTCAAAGTCATAGCCGTTTCTGCGGTAGTTGGCAAAGGTCGGAAACCAATCCGTTGACACGAACCCAGCCCGACGGTCAAAGAATTTGCCGTAGACGATCCCCGGATGCCGGGATAAGATCTGCCGCCAGGCCCAGGGGTCCCGCGTTGGATCGTCTTTCCACCAATCAGCAGCCAAGGTGCGCTCTTCCACGGAAAAGCCGGGAATATCGTTGGAGAACAGCGGAAGAAACCCGATTTTCTGCACCAAGGCCGCCGCATCCTCCACGGTGTGCAGCCGGTTCGGATCGTCCTTTGCGCAGCCCTTCATATACCATTCGCCGTTGATCGTTTCCATTTGTGTCCTCCCTCGACTTCAATCGTTTGAAAACAGATAATTCAGCATTCGATCCGGGTCGTTGATAAACTGCTTTGTGATCTGATAATGATCCGTTTCCCGATAGTCCACGGTATGGATGCCGTTCTCGTCAAACAGCTTGATCTCCGCGCCGGGAAAGGCCATGACAATCGGTGAATGCGTCGCAACGATGAACTGCGAATCCAGCTCCACAAGGTCGTGCATGGAAACCAGCAGAGACAGCAGCCGCTGTGGAGACAGCGCCGCTTCCGGCTCGTCCAGCAGGTAAAGGCCATGCCCCTCAAAACGGTTTTGTACCAGGGCGAGGAACGCCTCCCCATGAGAACGCGTATGCAGCGGGCGATAGCCATACCGCCCCAATCGGCTTCCGCTTTGGTCGATGTAGCTTGATGTATTATAGAAGCTCTCGGCTCGCAGGAAAAAGCCATCGTCCGGCGTCACGGTTTTGATCGTTGACAACAGCCGCCACAGCTCCGAATGAGAATCCTGTGTGGAAAAGCGATGTTCACGACCGCCGCCTTCGGCATTGAAGCCCATCGCGATGGCGATTGCTTCCAGAATCGTAGACTTCCCGGTTCCGTTTTCACCAACAAATACAGTAACCGGCTTCGGAAAGTCGAGATGGCCGACTCGAATCAACTGCTGCACGGCAGGGATGTCGTTCAGATAGAGATCCCGCTGCGGCTGCTCCCGCAAAACCACGGAACGCAAGTAATTCATCCGCTGTTCACCCCACTTTCTCCGCGGCCATCGCTGTCAGCGCGTAGGGCAAAAGATCCTCCGGCTTTACGGCGGGGTTCACCCAATCGCGGATTGTCTCCTGGGGGAGGATCAGCGGCATACGATCATGGATATGGGAAATGTCCGGGCTGGGTTCCCGTGTGAGAATGACGAACACTGGCAGTCCGTTTTCAATGCGGTAGAGGCCGCACAGGTAGGTAACCGTCGTGTCCTTCGGCTGGATCGCGTACTTGGTGCTCGTTGTACTGTGTCCATCTTCCTTGGGAAGATGCTGCCATTCATAGTACCGGGACGCGGGAACGGCGCACCGATGCGACTTCCAGGAGTCCCGGAAGGTCGGCTTTTCCGCTGCGGTCTCCACTCTGGCGTTGACCATCGGCGCGAAGCGGCCCGGCATGGTAAAGCCCCAGGTCATAGGAAACACGGCAGGGTTCCGCTGCTTGTCCGACGCAATGGCCGCAGCCAGATTGGTCGGGGCTACCTCTCCAAATCGCACCAGCGGAGCCGAATGCACCTTCGCAAAGCGTTCCAGCAGCGGAGATTTCAGGGCGGAGTCGACGATTGCTTCCAGCTCCGGTACATTTCGCTCAACGTAGTATCGACAGCACATAGTGCTACCTCCTGTACTGGCAGGTGTTAATGATGATCAGAGTATCGTCCGAATGGCATTCGATAGTCTGCGGCTTTTTGGGGACTCCTTTGTATCCTTCTATTCCATCCCATAACAGACGTATTCCCGGCTGAATTCGTAGCCGAGCTTTTCCGCCAGGCGGACGGACAGCATATTTGCCGCGTCCCAGGCCGGATACAGCCCTTCGTCGAGGCAGGCGAGGATCAGCTTCGCCGCCACGGCGGCCCCCAGCCCTTTGCGGCGTTCTTCCTTTGCCGTGTCGATTTCAATGTCGATCCCATTGCGATAGCGGGAATAAGACGACGCGGCGGAAACGATTTTCCCATCCTTCATGACGACAAAGCCCAGCCCGAGCGCAAGAAACCGTTCCTTCGATTCAAAGACGGAGACGCAGTCCTTGAACAGCTCGTTTTTCAGGCAGAGCGCATAGATCTCTCCGTCGATCCTGCGGAAGCAATACCCCGCAGGAAGCGCGCCTGCCATGGCTTCGAGCTTTTCCCGGTCGAATACCGTATCCTTTTTGATCGCATAGCGGATCCGCTTGTAGGCGAGGAAATTGTTCTCGATCAGCGATTCCCACGCTGCGTTCTGCGGCACCACGATCATCCACCGGTCCGGCTTGCCGCGCAGAAGCTCTATGCTCGGTTCTCCCGCGCAAAACGCAAAATCCCCGATCACAGCCATCGCGGATCTCGGATGCTCCGGGTCGTCTGCAAAGATCTTTCCCATCACGTGATCGAGGCAGGCGCGGACGCCGGTATCCAGATCCTCCCACGCGGCAAAAATCGGCGCAGCCTTTGCCGGTTCGTTCAGTTCATAAATCATGCTTCTTTGACCTCCGTAACGTGTACCGCAACAAGGATGATGATGTATTTTTAACGGTATTCTTATTCATGCAAATACACCCACATTGATTCAAGCATTACAATTGTGCAATTACGAAATGATCTTCCCTCCGTTGTATTTCTTCTGCGCTTTCCAGATCAGCGCGAAGCCCACGACGAAGCCGACAGGCAGGGCGAGCCAGCCGAGGTTGTTTTCAAAAACGCAGGCGACGATTCCGGTGACCGCGCAGCCTGCGCCGATGGCGATCAGCGACAGACCCATCAACCTCGTGTACGCTGGGACGTCCTCTTTCTTCACATTCCGGGTGTGCCAGGCGTTCACCAGATCGATCCGCTGCTTTTTCCAGAGCAGCCAGCCGAGCACAAAAAAGAGAATCGCAACCCCCAGGAGAACGATCAGACCGATCAGCATACGCACACCGCCTTTCATTTTTTGTTTTTTTGAATCGCGATTCAATCGATCAAACGCTTGGCCCAGGCGAGCAAGCCCTCCGATTCTTCGATCACGAGCTCCTGCCAGATCCCGGCGTAGTACAGGCCGTCGCCCTTCGCCGCGTTTTTTCGGTTCCCGTACACGTGCTCCGGCATCAGGAACGGTTTTGCGGTCCAGGTGCCCCGCTGCATATTCTCCATCGTGAGCACGCGGTCCGCGCGATAATCCAAGGTCCCGTATCCGGGCAGCTCCGGGTTCCAGGACAGATGCTCGGCAGGGAGATAGAGCGCATTTGCTTTGTTTTTGAGAAACGCTTCCGAAGCGTGCGGGTGCCAACTGTATGCCGCAATGTCTTCCGGCTTTGTGAGGATTTCTCCGATCTGAAAATATCCGTAGATCACATGAAGATCCGCGCAGCGGTAGAAGGCTCCGCATTTTCTGACAAAGCGATACCCGTCAGGACCGCGTTCCGTCTGACGGAACCAGCCGAAGAAGAGGAGCAGATCGCCTTTTTCCACGCCGGCGTTTTTCAAAACGCCCTGTGCGGCGTCAGTCTGGCCGAAGGCCGGTTTCCAGTTTTTCACTTCAACGGAACGCAGGCCCGGCCGAAGGTCCGGGTCAACGTGGCAGTGCGAGAACGGTTTTCCCGGCCGGAGCTGCCGCAGCAGATCCGCGTAATTGACACCCTGCCAGGACAGATCTTCGTATGTATCCCGGTCATTTGTCGGAATCGGCAGGGACAGCAGCGTCCCGTCCGGCAGGATCGGACTCGGACAGCCTCCGTTGGAGGAATCAAAGCCTTTTCTGGATAAGATGACCTTCATAAAGCGTTCTCCAAATGTTTTTATTGGATTTGTTAGGCGCAATTCTACAGAATCATCATACTGTATATCCCGGGAAAACGCAATATCGCATTTTTCGACTGCCTGTGGTAGACAAAATAGGTTTCTTTGATAGAAGCAGGTGAAGGATTCGAAGTGCCCGATGTGCTGTTTTTCCGTGTTATAGCGTGCCTTTTGGGCTGATTTTTTTCCCTTATCGCCCGTTTATCTGTTCCCTGCTACCCCCTGATGTTACCCAGTACCACCCTGTTTAAGGGAAAAATAAGGGAAACTTTTCTCACAGGATTCACATCAAATATTCAAAATCAGCCGCACAGCGGGTACTATTTCGAAATCTATTATTGAAAATCTGCCATATAGACAAATCCGGCCTCCTGTAGTATGATAAACAGCAGAAGGCTGTACACACTCGAAGCAAAGGAGCGATTCTATGTGGACCTGTCCGAACTGCGGGCGCGCTTTCCGCAGCGTAAACCAACAGCACTACTGCGGGAAGGCCCCGGAAAGCATTGACGAGTATATCAACGCCCAGGACGAAGCCCTCCGGGAGCCGCTGCGGCAGGTCCGGGCGGCCATCCAGGCGCAGCTGCCGGAGGCAAAGGAGAAGATCTCCTGGTCCATGCCCACCTACTGGCAGGGCGGCAACATTCTCCATTTCGCGGCGGCGAAAAAACACGTCGGCCTGTACCCCGGCCCGGAGGCGGTGGCCCATTTCGCGGACAAGCTGGACGAGGGCGGGTACCAATACAGCAAGGGCACGATCCGGATCCCCTATTCCGGTGATCTGCCCCTGGCACTGATCGCCGAGATCGCCGCCTGGTGCCGGGATACCGGAAACCCCGCCTGAGCGCCGCCGGGAGGGAAACAAAATGAAATATGAATACGACGCGATCCTGCATGAGATCCCGGAGAACGGCGGCGCCTACGTGGCCTTCCCCTGGGATATCCGGGCAGTGTTCGGCAGGGGCCGGGTCAAGGTCCACGCCCAGTTTGACGGTGTCGGCTACGACGGCAGCATTGTGAATATGGGAGTTAAGAACCCGGACGGCTCGGTCTGCTATCTCATCGGCGTCACGAAGGCCATCCGCTCGGCCCTGGGTAAGCATGACGGCGACGCGATCCACGTGATCATCGAGCCGCGGGACTGACGGAAAGGGAGCGTAGAACCATGACGATGGACGAGCTGTTTTTCTTTGACGGGAAGCCGGAGGAGCTGGCGCTGTACGAGACGCTGCTGGATCGGATCAAAGCGCTCGGGGCATTTACGGCGATAGCCCATAAGACGCAGATCTCCCTGAAAAACCGGCGGGTCTTCGCCTGCGTGTCGGTCTTCCGGGTGCTGCCGAAACGGCTGCTGCCGGCCCATTATCTTGTACTGACCCTGGGGCTGCCGGATCCGCTGGATTCCCCGCGCATCGCCGCGAAAACCGAAGCGCAGCCCGGGCGTTGGACCCATCATATCGTTCTGGCCGGTGCCTCGGAGCTGGACGCCGAGCTGCTGGAATGGATCCGGCGGGCCTATGCATTCGGAAACAGGATCTAAGGAAGCTTGGAGGTTTTGGATATGCGGATACAAATGCTTGACGACAGACAGGAAAAGCAGCGGGTCGCCCGGGTGATTCTGGAGGCGCTGCCGGAGTGGTTCGGCATCCCGGAGGCGCGGGAGAACTATATCCGCGAGAGCGCCGACGAGATCATGCTGGTATCGTCGGAGGGCGGAGAACCGGATGGCTTTCTCTGCCTGAAGGAAACGGGCAGGGACACCCTGGAGCTGGCCGTGATGGGCGTTTTGAAGGAATACCACCGGCAGGGCGTCGGTACCGCACTGGTCCGGGCGGCGAAACGCATTGCTCGGGAGCGGGGCTATTCCTTCCTCCAGGTGAAAACCGTGCAGATGGGCCGGTACCCGGAATATGACGCCACAAACCGATTCTATCTCAGCCTCGGCTTCAAGGAGTTCGAGGTCTTTCCGACACTCTGGGACGAATGGAATCCATGCCAGATCTACGTAATGTCGGTGGATGATTCTGAATAACAGCTTGTTTCTATGTGAACTGCAGCCGGAGTGTGCAAAACATGCACCCCGGCTGCATCTGTTTTCACATGCTTGCTGTATGAATCACCCGGCAAACTGGAATTTGTCTTTATCTATGCTTTTCTAAGCGTATAAGACCTTCTTCATCTGGTACACTAATTCCGTTTTTATATGTGTATCCCATTTTTATATAAAAGGGAGTTGCAGTGATCGAGGCAGGTATTTCAATTCTGTTCGCACGAAG